>JAAWHL010000013.1 GCA_022795855.1 Lawsonibacter sp. | reverse complement strand
CCTGTGGGAGGACTGCTGCGCCCGGGCCATCATGGCCGCCGGCGGCACCGACGAGGACGTGTGCCAGGTGTCCTACGGCTACGGCCTGTTCACCGGCGGGCCCGGCCTGAACGGCGGGTCCCACAAGGTGGGCTGCCTGACCATCCCCACCTCCTCGGGCAACACCGAGCGGCAGATTATGTTCATCCGGGACCTGAGCGCCACCATCCTGTGCTGTACGCCCTCCTACGCCGCCTACATCGGCGAGACCATGAAGGAGATGGGCCTGACCCCCGACCAGATTCCCCTGAAGGCGGGCATCTTCGGCGCGGAGGCCTGGAGCGAGGAGATGCGCCAGGACATCCAGAACACCCTGGGCATCAAGGCTTACGACATCTACGGCCTGACCGAGCTGTCCGGCCCCGGCGTGTCCTTCGAGTGCTCCGAGCAGACGGGGATGCACATCAACGAGGACCACTTCATCGCCGAGATTATCGACCCGGACACCGGCGAGGTGCTGCCCGACGGCTGCCAGGGCGAGCTGGTCTTCACCTCCATCACCAAGCAGGCCTTCCCCCTGCTGCGCTACCGCACCCGGGACATCTGCGTCCTCACCCGGGAGAAGTGCTCCTGCGGCCGCACCCACGTGAAGATGACCAAGCCCCGGGGCCGCACCGACGACATGCTCATTATCCGCGGCGTGAACGTCTTCCCCTCCCAGATTGAGACGGTGCTGCTCAACTGCGGCTACCCCGCCAACTACCAGATTGTGGTGGACCGGGTGAAGTCCACCGACACCCTGGACGTCCAGGTGGAGATGACCCCCGAGATGTTCACCGACAACGTGGGCGAAATCAGCCGCCGCCAGAAGGAGCTGACCGAGAGCCTGCGCGCCATGCTGGGCCTGACCGCCAAGGTCACCCTGGTGGCCCCCAAGTCCATCGTCCGCAGCGAAGGCAAGGCGGTGCGCGTCATCGACAAGCGGAAAATTTAAGGAGGGAACATCATGAGCGTCAAGCAGATCTCCGTCTTCCTGGAAAACAAGCCCGGCACCCTGTACGCCCTGACCGGCGTGCTGGCCCAGAACAAAATCGACATGCGGGCCTTCTCCCTGGCCGAAACCAGCGATTTCGGCATCGCCCGCATCATCGTGGACGACGTGTACCGCACCACCACCGTGCTGAAGGACGCCGGCTTTGTCCACAACATCACCTCCGTCCTGGGGGTGGCCATCCCCGATACCCCCGGAGGGCTGAACAAGGTGCTCCAGGTGCTGACCGACTCCAAGGTGAACGTGGAGTATATGTACGCCTTCCTGGGCGGCCGGGACTCCGGACACGCCTATATGATTTTCCGGGTGGCCGATACCGCCGCCGCGTCCGCCGCCCTGGGCCGGCGGGGCATCCAGCTGCTGGAGCCCGGCGAGCTGGAGAACCTGTAGCGCGGATTCTGCCGCTCCCGTTTACACAAAAGAGGAGAGGCCGGGCTGTCCCGGCCCCTCCTCTTTCCTAACGCCGCGGCGAAAAAATTTCTCTGCGGGTCTTGACAAATACAATGCAGTGTGCTAAAGTATGGAACATAATAAAATCCGGTTCCGCCAGGGGCCGGGGGGAAAAGCATTGAGGGAGACAAGTACCGCGGAGCACACCGTCACAGTGAGCGGGGGACAGTGGAAGCCCCGTACAGGAGGCCGCGGGAATAACACTCCGGAGCAGCGAACCCAACGCCGCAGGGCAAGTAGGGGAGACGGTTGGCGGCCGTTACACCGCACGGGCTTGATTGAGCCTTAGAAAGCGGCTGGAAACAGCAAATTAGGTGGCACCGCGGATCGCAGCATTCGTCCTAAAATTTTTAGGATAAGCTGCAAAAAAATCCGGAGGTGCTTTTTATTATGTGCGCAATTATGGGATTCACCGGCAAGAGCCTGAGCCAGGAAAAAATCCGCGCCTGCTTCGACCGAACCCTCTCCCGGGGCCCCGACATGTCCCGGCTGACAGAGACGGGAAGCGGCTGGCTGTGCTTTCACCGCCTTGCCATTATGGGCCTGGACGAGCGGGGGATGCAGCCCTTTGTCCGGGACGGGGACATGGTGGTGTGCAACGGCGAGCTGTACGGCTGGCGGAAGCAGCGGCAGGAGCTGGAGGCCAGGGGGTACGTCTTCCGCAGCGGCAGCGACTGCGAGCTGCTGCTGCCCATGTACCGGGAGTACGGCCTGGGGATGTTCGAGAAGCTGGACGCGGAGTTCGCCCTAATCCTCTACGACGGGAAAACGGGAGAGACCATCGCCGCCCGGGACCCCATCGGTATCCGTCCCCTGTTTTACGGCTGCCTGGAGGACGGCAGCACCGTCTTTGCCAGCGAGGCCAAAAACCTGGTGGGCCTGTGCCGGGAGATACGCCCCTTCCCTCCGGGGCACTACTGGGCCGGCGGGAAATTCACCCGCTACGCCTGCCTGACCTCGGTGAAGGAGTACTGCGCCGATGATGTGGAGACCGCCTGCGCAAACATCCGGGAGAAGCTGATTCGGGGGGTGGAGAAGCGGCTGGACGCCGACGCGCCGCTGGGCTTTCTCCTCTCCGGCGGGCTGGACTCCAGCCTGGTGTGCGCCGTCTCCTCCCTGCTTTTAGGGAAGAAGATACGCACCTTCGCCATCGGTATGGACAAGGACGCCATCGACCTGAAGTACGCCCGGCAGGCGGCCCGTTTCATCGGCGCCGACCACACCGAGGTGTATATGACCCGGGAGGAGGTCATCGCCGCCCTGCCGGAGGTCATCGCCGCCCTGGGCACCTGGGACATCACCACCGTCCGGGCCAGCATCGGGATGTACCTGTGCTGCCGGGCCATCCGCCGGCAGACCGATATACGGGTACTGATGACCGGGGAGATTTCCGACGAGCTGTTCGGCTATAAGTACACCGATTTCGCCCCCTCCCCCGAGGCCTTCCAGCAGGAATCCAAAAAGCGGGTGGATGAGCTGTACATGTACGATGTGCTCCGGGCCGACCGGTGCATCTCGGTCCACTCCATGGAGGGGCGGGTGCCCTTTGGGGACCTGGACTTTGTGAAATACGTCATGTCCCTGGACCCCAGGCTGAAGATGAACACCTATGGCATGGGCAAATACCTGCTGCGCCGCGCCTTTGCCCGGGACCGCCTGCTGCCCGAGGAGATTCTGTGGCGGCAGAAGGCCGCCTTCTCCGACGCGGTGGGCCACTCCATGGTGGACGACCTGAAGGCCTATGCGGAGCAGCGGTATACCGACGCCGAGTTTGAGCGGAAGCGCCGCCGCTATGTCCACGCCGCCCCCTTCACCAAGGAGAGCCTGCTCTACCGGGAGATTTTTGAGGAGTATTACCCCGGCCAGGCCCGCATGATCCGGGATTTCTGGATGCCCAACCGGGCCTGGCAGGGCTGCGACGTGGACGACCCCTCCGCCCGGGTGCTGTCCAACTACGGCGGCAGCGGGCAGTAAGCGCCGGCGTGGCCCTGCCCGCGGCAGGCTGATTTCCGCGGCAGGTTCCGGGCTGTGCTTGTGCTCCGATCCCGTCTGTGCTATACTGAGCTCACAGGAACCAACAGGAAAGGAGCGCATCCTATGGAAATCCGCCGCATCTCCCCCGGGGGCCGGATGACCGCCCCCGCCGCCCCACGCCCGGCCAAGGAGGGGAAAGCCCCCGGCCGCGCCCCCTCTGCCGACCGGCTGGAGCTGTCCCAATGGGTGTCCCGGATGGACGAGAGCCGCAGCCAGGCGGAGCGGGAGTTCTACGAGGCCGCCGCCCGGTCGGAGGCCCGGCCCGAGGAGGCCCAGGCGGAGGCGCACATGCTGGACGGGCTGGAAAAGGCCCTGGACGCCATGAAGAAATGCGCCGAGATTGCCGCCCGGCTGATGGCCGGCAAAAAAATCCCCTTGCAGGACGAGCAGTACCTGATGGACAACGACCCCCAGGGCTACCGGCTGGCCCTGGCCATGCGCCGGGAGGAGGACGAAGAGGAGTGCGGCAGCGTGCTGGACCCGGAGGACCTCCGGCGTACCGGCCAGGCGGAGGCCGTGCCCTCCGGCCCTCCGCTCCGCGCCCTCCCCTCCGCCCCCTCCGGGCCTGCGGGGCAGGCCTGATGCAAACAAGCCTGACCTCCCCCGCCGGGACCCTTCTCCCGGCGGGGGAGGCGTTTCAGAGGTGAATTGAGTCCGTGCAGACCATTCTGATTATCGAGGACGACCCCGTCATCCGGGAGGAGCTGGCCCTCCTGCTGGAGAACGAGGGCTTCTCCCCCCGCTGCGTCACCGACTTTTCCGACGTGCCCCGGCAGGTCCTCCAGGCCGCCCCCGACCTGGTGCTGCTGGACCTGGGCCTGCCCGGCCGGGACGGCGCCGCCCTGTGCGCCGCCATCCGGAGGGCCAGCCGGGTGCCTGTCACCTTTGTCACCAGCCGGGACTCCGCCGCGGACGAGCTGCGGGCCCTCAGCCTGGGGGGCGACGACTACATCACCAAGCCCTACAACATCCCGGTGCTGCTGGCCCGCATCCGGGCCGTCCTGCGCCGGGGCGGCGGGCCGGCCGCGCCCGACACCCTGGAGGCCGCAGGGCTGACCCTCCGCCTGAGCCGGGGGACGGCCCACGCGGGCGGCAAAACGGCGGAGCTGACCCGGAATGAGCTGAAAATCCTGTCCTGCCTGATGGCCCGCCCGGGGCAGATTGTCTCCCGGGCCGACCTGATCGACGCGCTGTGGGACAGCCGGATTTACATCGACGACAACACCCTCAGCGTCAATATGACCCGCCTGCGGGCCAAGCTGGAGGAAATCGGCCTGCCGGGCTACATCAAAACCCGCCGCGGAATGGGGTATCAGATATGACCTTGGGAGAATTTCTGTCCGACCGGCTGGGCAGCCTTCTGCTCCAGCTGACCTGCGCCGGCATATCGGCGCTTTTTCTTTGGGCCTCCGGAACCCAGCCGGGGGTTTTGGTGATTTTGCTGCTGGCCCTGCTGCCCGTGTACGCGGGGGCGCAGCTGGCCGTGTTCCTCCGCCGGCGGGCCCGCCTGGAGGAGCTGACGGCCATTCTGGACCGCCTGGACCAGCCCTACCTCTTCCCCGAGTGCGTCCCGCCCCCGGCGGGGCTCTACGAGCGGCGGCTGTTCGACCTGGCCCGCCGGGCGTGCCGGGCCATGACTGGGGCGGTGTCCGACGCGCAGGCCGCCCAGCGGGAGTACCGGGAGTACGTGGAGCAGTGGGTCCACGAGATTAAGACCCCCATCACCGCCGCCCGGCTGGTCTGCCGCCCCCTGGAGGGGGAGGTCCGCCGCCGGCTGTCCTGCGAGCTGGAGCAGATCGAGGCCCACGTGGAGCGGGCCCTGTTTTACGCCCGGGCGGAGAGCCCGGAGCGGGACTGCGTCCTGCGGCAGACCGGCCTGTCGGAGATTGCCGCCCAGGCCATCCAGGCCCACCGGACCCTGCTGATTCAAAGCGGCGTGCGGGTGGAGACCCGGGGGCTGGACTGCCAGGTCTATACCGACCGGAAGTGGGCGGTTTTTATCCTGGGCCAGCTCCTCCAGAACGCCGCCCGCTACCGGGGGGAGTCCCCCGCCGTCACCGTCTCCGCCCAGCCGCTGGGAAAGCAGGTCCGGCTCACCGTCGCCGACAACGGCATCGGCATCCCCGCCCATGAGCTCCCCCGGGTCTTTGACCGGGGCTTCACCGGCAGCAACGGCCGCCGCTCCGGCGGCCCGGGCCCGGCGGGCGGTTCCACCGGCATGGGGCTGTACCTGTGCCGGCGGCTGTCCCGGTTTCTGGAGCTTGGGCTGAGCATCGACTCCGAGGAGGGGCGCGGGACCGCCGTGACGCTGACCTTTCCCTCCAGGGAGGCCCTGGGGCGGCCCTCCGGGCCGGCGCCGCAGTAACCCCCTGCCCGCCCGCCGGTGTGCCGAGTGATGTTAAACAGGCTCTTACAAAACCGTAAGGGAATTCCATATGAAATCGCTACAACAGCCTTTGTTTCCGGTGTAAGATAGGGCCACAGACAAAGGAGGGAAATCCCATGCTGCAAGTGCGGAAAATTGAGAAATACTACGGAACCCAAAACAATGTCACCAAGGCCCTGGACCGGGTGAGCTTTGACGTGGAGGACGGGGAGTTCATTGCCATCATGGGCGCCTCAGGCAGCGGCAAGACCACTCTGCTCAACTGCATTTCCACCATTGACACCGTCAGCGCGGGGGACATCCTGCTGGACGGAGTGAGCCTGTCCGGCCTGCCGGAGTCGGAGCTGGCCGGATTCCGCCGGGCGCGGCTGGGCTTTGTGTTCCAGGACTTCAATCTGCTGGACACCCTGACCGTGGAGGAGAACATCGGGCTGGCCCTCTCCCTGAACCATACCGACCCCAAAGCGGTACAAAGCAAAGTGCGTGATGTGGCTCAAAAGCTGGGGATTACCGACATACTGCCCAAGTTCCCCTACCAGATTTCCGGCGGGCAGAAGCAGCGCACCGCCTGCGCCCGGGCCATCATCGCGGGGCAGTCCCTCCTCCTGGCCGACGAGCCCACCGGGGCCCTGGACTCCAAGGCGTCCAAAAACCTGCTGGAGATCATGACCCGGATGAATCAGGACCTGGGCACCACCATTCTGATGGTCACCCATGACGCCTACAGCGCCAGCTATGCCGGGCGGGTGCTCTTTCTGAAGGACGGCCGGGTGTTTAACGAGCTGCTCCGGGGGGGCCGGGGCCGGCCGGTGTTCTACCATGAGATTCTGGATGTGCTGGCCGCGCTGGGGGGTGACGTCAGTGACGTTATCTAAGCTCTCCCTGCGCAACGCCAGGCGCCAGGCCAGGGACTACCTGGTCTACTTCGCCACCGTGGTAATGGCCGCCGCCCTGCTCTACTCCTTCAACGCCCTGACCTTTTCCCAGGAAATCAGCAGCCTGTCCCAATCCATGGAGATGCTGCCGTTCATGATTGCCCTGGCCACGGTGGTGGTGGTGTGCGTCTTCGGCTGGCTGGTGGCCTACGCCACCAAATTCATGCTCCTGCGCCGGGGCCGGGAGCTGGGCACTTACCTGCTCATCGGCCTGGAAAACCGGCAGGTGGCCCGGCTGTTCTTTCTGGAAAACCTGGCGGTGGGGGTCTGCGCCCTGGCGCTGGGCACCGTTCTGGGCGGGCTGCTCTACCAGGCCTTCCGGGCCGTTGTGCTGGCCCTGTTCCGGATGCCCTACCGCTTCGCCTTCGGGTTCTCCATACCCGCCCTGGGGCTGACTGCGGCCTCCTTCGCCCTGATTTACCTGCTGGCCCTGCACCGGAGCCAAACGTATATCCGCAGGGCGAGCATCCGCAGGCTGATTGACTCCGACCGCCGGAACGAGGGGGCGGTCATCCGGACCGGCAAAAAGCGCCGCTGGGTGTTCGGGGCCTCCATCGTGCTGGGCGTTGCTGGGACATTTTTGATTATGGTGCGGGACCTTGCCGTCGCCACCGCCGGGGCGGGGTGTCTGATTTTATTTTTGTTTGGCTTCTTCCTCAGTTTCGCCTCTGGGGTGCCCGCCTTCTTTGACAAACGGCCCGCCCGGAAATATCGGGGCGTGACCCTGCTGGTTTTCCGCACGCTTACCGCCAAGCTGGCCACCATGGGGGTGCTCATGGCCACCATCTCCATGATCTTTACCGCCACCATCCTCTCCGAGGGCAGCGGACTGGTCTTCCGGGGACTGTTCGCGGGCCGGGCGGCGGAGTGCGCCTGCTTTGACCTCTACGTTGCCCTTGAAGGGGAAAACAAAAACCCGGAGCCTTACCTGAATTACATTGCGGAGCAGATTCCTGTGGAGCAATCGCTTTTGTATCAGGTCTGCCTCACCGACAGCCACGCCGTGCGGGACTATATCGAAGCCCAGGCCGTCTATTATTACTACAACTACGATCAGGACCCCGTTCTTCGCTGGAGCGACTACGCCGCCCTGCGCTCCATCGCGGGCTATCCGGCGGTGGAGCCGGAGCCGGGACGGTACCTGATCCACTGCATGACCTATTTAGAGGAACCCCTGCGGAACTACGGCCAACCGGTCACTCTGGGCGGCATCACATTATCTCCAGGGAGCGTCTACACAGAGCATCTTTATCAAAGCTATGGCGTGGCGAATGGGCGGGGGTATATTCTGGTCGTTCCAGACGAAGCGGCAGACGGACTTCCTGTCCATCATTTGGCTTATGCCGCAAAGACGGTCCAGCCAGTGCCGGCGGCGCAGTATGACGCGCTGACGGGTGCATCAGGCGGACAGGGAAATCCGCTGGGGTACGGTTTTGTCTCTACCAAGGCCAACGAGGAGGAAGGAGCGGCCGTCCAGACCGCCCTGTTTGTGTTCCCGCTGTACTACCTGGCCCTGGCCCTCACCATGACCGCCGCCACCATCCTGACCACCCAGCAGCTCAGCGAGAGCGAGCGGTATCAGCGGCAGTTTTCCCTGCTGCAAAAGCTGGGGATGGGCCGCCGGGAGATGGCAAAGGCCCTGCGGGCCCAGTTTGCCATTTACTACGCCCTGCCCGCCGTGCCGCCGGTGCTCCTTGGGGTCCCCTTCCTCCTGCACCTGGCCAACGCGCCGGAGCCGGGGGTGATGACAGGGGCCTCCAGCCCGCCGGCGGTTGTATTGACCGCCCTGGCCCTGTTTTTCCTGATTTATGCGGTCTATATCCTCATTGCCTACGTCAGCCTGAAGCGGAACGTCCTGCCCGCCTGAACGGCGCAAAAGCGCCCTCAAGCCGGCGCAAAGCAATCCCGGCCCGCCCCCTTTTTCCCATAACATTACCCCCTTATGCAGGCCTCTCCTTCTGCATAAGGGGGTTTCTTGCCCGTTTCTGACCGGATTTATGCCTGCTTCGGTTCCAGCGTGCGGATGGCGGCGTGGGCGGCCATCTGCTCGGCCTCCTTCTTGCTGCGGCCCTGGCCGCTGCCGACGGGGGAGCCGTTCAGCTCCACCTCCACAAAAAAGCGCTTGTCGTGGTCGGGGCCCGCCTCGCCGGTCAGGCGGTATTTCAGCACCTGGCCGCTCTCCCGCTGCACCAGCTCCTGCAGGGCGGTTTTGTAGTCCCGCCCGGCGGTCAGGCCGGCCACCTCCCGGCTCAGCACGAACCTCCGGATGATTTTCCGGGCCGAGCCGATGCCGCCGTCCAGATAGACCGCCGCCAGCACCGCCTCCACCGCGTCGGCCTGGATGGAGGGCCGGCGCCGCCCGCCGCCGGCCTCCTCGCCCCGGCCCAGCTTGAGATAATCCCCCAGCCCCAGCTCCCGGGCGGCCTCTACCAGGCTCTCCTCGCACACCAGGGCGGCCCGGGTGCGGGTCAGCTCCCCCTCGGGCAGGTCGGGATGGTTGCGGTACAGGTGCTCGGCCACCACCATGCCCAGAATGGAGTCCCCCAAAAATTCCAGCCGCTCGTTGCTTTGCAGCCTGCCCCGGCTCTCGTTGGCGCAGGAGCTGTGGGTCAGGGCGTTCTCCAGCAGCCCGGGGTCCTGAAAGGTGTAGCCAAGTTTTTCCTCCAGTGTTTTCATGAAACTCTCCTGTCTTCGGTCATACAGCCGCCGCGCTCCAAGGGGATCAAAGGCCTGCCGGGCAGGGCCGCAGAGCGGACGGCCCGGAAAGCCGGAGGCGCTTTGACTGTATCGTCACAAACCAAAGCTCCGCCTCTTTGGCGGAGCTTTGGACGTATCCTGTTTTGCCCGCCGGAAGGTTCAGTCGATCCGGCTTTGCAGCAGGCGCACCAGGTCGCCCACGGTGGTGATGGCCGTGGCCTCCTCCTCGCCCAGTTCCTCGATGCCGAACTCCTCCTCCAGCGCCATGGACAGGTCCACAATGTCCACCGAATCGGCGTTCAGGTCGTCCTCAAAGGAGGTCTCCATTGTGATGGTGTCCACGTCCACGTTGAACTGCTCGGCAATCAACGCGCTCAGTTTTTCAAAGATCATAACTTGCTGCTCCTTTGCTGTGCACAAGCACGTTTTTTTCTCTCCCTACTATATGCACATTCGCCCCGGCTGTCAATAGGAATTTCTCCAATTCCTGCTAAAACTCTTCTTTTCCTCCGGCGGAGGCGGGAAGCCGCATCTGGCCGATGTTCTCGGTGATGCTCTCTATCATGCCCGAACGGGCGAAATCCGATGCTTGGCGCACCGCATTTTTGATTGCGTAAGCATCGGAGGATCCGTGGGCCTTGATAACCGGCCGGGAAATGCCCAGCAGGGCGGTTCCGCCCACCTCGCCGGAGTCCATCAGCTTTTTGAAGTTTTTCAGCCCGCCGGACACCATCAGGGCGGCCAGCTTGGTCAGCAGATTTTTCTTGAACATTTTTTTCAGCTCCCGGGCCAGGAACAGGGCGGTGCCCTCCATGGTCTTCAGGAAGATGTTGCCCGAGTAGCCGTCGGCCACAATCACGTCCACCGCGCCCTCCACGGCCTCCCGGGCCTCCACGTTGCCGGTGAAGTGGATGCGGCCCTCGTCCCCCGCCTTTTTCAGCAGAGGGTACACCTCCACCTGAAGGTCAGTGCCCTTGGAGGGCTCGGCTCCGTTGTTCAGCAGGCCCACCCGGGGCTCGGGGCGGCCCAGGACGTGCTCGGCGTAGTAGCTGCCCAGAAAGGCGAACTGAAGCAGATACTCCGGGGGGCACTTCACGTTGGCGCCGCAGTCGATGAGCACCGCGCCCCCTCCGCCTGTAGGCACCACCGGGGCCAGGGCCGCCCGGCGCACCCCTTTAATCCGCTTGACCAGCAGCGTAGCCGCCGCCAGCAGGGCCCCCGTGGACCCGGCGGAGACAAAGGCGTCCCCCTGCCCGCTTTTCAGCAGGTTCAGCCCCACCGTCAGGGAGGAATCCTTCTTCTCCCGGAAGGCGGTGGAGGGGTTGTCGCAGACTTCCACCACCTCGCTGGCGTGGGCAATCTCCACCCCGGCAGGGAGCTGCTGGATGCCGTTGTCCTGAAGGACTTTCAGGATCTCCTCCCCGCGGCCCACCAGAATCACGCTGGTTCCGTACTCCCGGTTGGCCTGGATGCCCCCCATGACCGGGGCCTGGGGGGCGTTGTCGCCGCCCATGGCGTCAATGATAATCTTCATTCAGCTACCTTCTTTCTCTTGGGGATTCAGCGCCCCGGGCTCGTCCGTCAGGCCCGGCAGATAGTCGGCGGTGACGTTCGTCGGTCATACGGATTTTGGTCAGATTCCGGAGGCGGGCATCCCCGGGCCGGTTTTTGCCCTGGCGCACGGCGCCGGACGGGCGGGCTTTGCCCGCGGCCTGCGCCTGCGGTTCCGCCGCCGCTCCCGCCGGTTTCCGGGGGTTCTCCGGGGCCCCTACGGCTCCAGATCCAGTCCGGACAGGGCCTCCAGCGCCCGGCGGGAGAGCTCCGCGTTTTTGTTCCGCTTGCCCTTGACCCGGTAGCCCAGCTGGGGGATGAGTCCGAAATTGATATTCATTGGTTGAAAGTTTACCACACTCTTGTCGCTGATGTAAAGGGCCAGCGCGCCGGTTGCCGTTTCTTTGGGGAAATTGACGGGGCTTTTCCCCTGCAAACGCCGGGCCAGCTCCACCGAGGCCAGCAGCCCGGAGGCGGTGGACTCCACATAGCCCTCCACGCCGGTGATTTGACCGGCGAACATCAGCCGCTCCCGGCCCGCCACCCGGTAGTACCGGTCCAGCAGCCGGGGGGAGTCCAGAAAGGTGTTGCGGTGCATCACCCCGTAGCGCACAAACTGGGCGTTCCTCAGGGCGGGTATCATGGAGAAGACCCGCCTCTGCTCCGGGAATTTCAGGTGGGTCTGAAAGCCCACCAGATTGTAAATGGACCCCTGGGCGTTGTCCCGGCGCAGCTGCACCACCGCGAAGGGCTCCCGCCCCGTGCGGGGGTCCCGCAGTCCCACCGGCTTCAGCGGGCCGTAGCACAGGGTGTCCCGGCCCCGGCGGGCCATGACCTCCACGGGCATACAGCCCTCAAACACCCCCGCGTCCTCAAAGCCGTGGACCTCCGCCTCCTGCGCCGCAGTCAGCTCCCGCCAAAAGGCGTCGTACTCGGCCTCGGTAAGCGGGCAGTTGATGTAGTCCGGGGTCCCCCGGTCGTAGCGGGATGCGAACCAGGCGCTGTCCATGTCCACGCTGTCAAAGGTGACCAGGGGGGCGGCGGCGTCAAAAAAGTTCAGATACCTGCTGTCGGGGAACAGCCGGGCGATTGCCTCAGACAGCCCCTGGGAGGTCAGGGGTCCGGTGGCCAGGATAACCTGCCCCTCCGGGATTTCCGTCACCTCCCCCGGCCGCACGGAGACGCCGGGGCAGCGCTTCAGCCGCTCCGTCACCGCCGCGGAGAAGGCGTCCCGGTCCACCGCCAGGGCTCCCCCCGCCTGTACCCGGTGCTCGTCCGCGCAGGCCATAATCAGACTGCCGCACCGGCGCAGCTCCTCCTTCAGAAGGCCCACCGCGTTCTCCAGCTGGTCGGAGCGCAGGGAGTTGGAGCACACCAGCTCCGCGAAATTCCCGCTGTGGTGGGCGGGGGTCATCTTCTCCGGCTTCATCTCCCGCAGCTCCACCGGAATGCCCCGCCGGGCCAGCTGCCACGCCGCCTCGCTCCCCGCAAGGCCCGCGCCGATTACTGTTACTGCTTCCATTGCCGTATCTCACTCCTCCTGCCCTCGCCGGGCGGGCATTCTTTTCTTTTGAAAAAGAAAAGAATCAAAAGAAAACGTTTGGCGCAAAACTTCGTTTTGCTTTGGGACAGGATAGGGGGGTGCCCTGTCCGCAGACGAGCGGCCCGCCAGCCGGTGTGCTGAGAGATGTTAAACAGGCTCTTATTCCTCCGCCGCCGGTGTTTCCTTCTTGGCGGAGGACTTTTTTGCTGTAGAGGTTTTTTTCGCGGCGGAGGTCTTTGCAGAGGATTTCTTTGCGGCGGCGGAGGTCTTTGCGGAGGATTTCTTTTCGGCGGCGGAGGTCTTTGCGGAGGATTTCTTTTCGGCGGCCGTGGTTTTCTTTGCCGCGGTCTTTTTGGCGGCGGGCTTGGCCGCCTTGGGCGCGTCCGCGTCCTGGGCCGCCGCCTCCGTCTGATTGGTTTCCCCCTCCGCGCCCTCCGCAGGCTTTTTCCGCCAGCCGCCCCGCTTGTCCTCCGGGGTGAAATTGGGACAGCCCTCATGGATGCAAAAGGGCTTTTTGGCCCCCCGGCCCGCCTTTTTGAACATGGTCCAGCCGCACTCGGGGCAGTCGTCCTTTACCGGCACGTCCCAGGTCATAAAGTCGCACCGGCGGCTCTCGTCCCTGCTGTTCAAAAACTCACAGCAGTAGTAGGTGTACTGCTTGTTGGTCTTTTTGCTCCGGCCCGTGCGCTTGACCAGGCGCCCCCCGCAGCGGGGGCACTTGCCGGGCATTTCCACCACAAGGGGCATGGTGAAATCGCAGTCGGGCCAGCCGGGGCAGGCCAGGAAGCGGCCGAACCGCCCCGACTTCACCACCAGGTTGCGCCCGCACTGGGGGCAGATTTCCTCGGACACCTCGTCTGGGACCTTGATGCGCTCCCCGTCCAGGTCGCTCTCCGCCTTCTGAAGCTCGGCCTCGAACCCCCCGTAGAAGTCGGAGAGCACCTTTTTCCACTGGGCCGAGCCCTCCTCCACCTTGTCCAGCTCCTCCTCCATCTGGGCGGTGAAGGCGTAGTCCACAATGTCCCGGAACTTGTCCTTCATCAGGCCGGTAACCACCTCCCCCAGGGGGGTGGCGCGCAGGGCGCGGCCCTCCTTGACCACGTATTCCCGATTCATGATGGTGGAGATGGTGGGGGCGTAGGTAGAGGGCCGGCCGATGCCCTTCTCCTCCAGGGCCCGAATCAGGGTGGCCTCGGAGTAGCGGGCGGGGGGCTGGGTGAAGTGCTGGTCCTTTTTCAGGTCCTTCAGGGACAGGGCCTCCCCCTCCCTCAGGTCGGGCAGGGGGGACTGGGGGGCCTCGTCGGGTTCGTCCTTCCCCTCCTCGTATACGGCGGTAAAGCCGGCGAACTTCAGCGCCGAATGGCTGGCGCGGAAAATATACCCGGCGGATACGGCGTCGATGGACAGGCTGTCATACACCGCGCCGGCCATCTGGCAGGCCAAGAAGCGGCTCCAAATCAGCTTGTAGAGCTTGTACTGCTCGGCGGTCAGGTCCTTCCGGATGTCCTCCGGAACCAGGGCGACGTCGGAGGGCCGGATGGCCTCGTGGGCGTCCTGGGCGTTGCCGCGGCTCTTGTACCGCCGGGGCTGGGCGGGGCAGTAGTCCCGGCCGTAGCGGCTTTCAATAAAGCCTCTGGCGGCGGACAGGGCCTCCTCGGACAGGCGCAGGGAGTCGGTGCGCATGTAGGTAATCAGGCCCACCGTGCCCTCGCCGGTGATGTCCACGCCCTCGTACAGCTGCTGGGCGATGGACATGGTGCGGGCGGGGGTCATGCCCAGCTTGCGGCTGGCCTCCTGCTGGAGGGTGGAGGTGGTGAAGGGCGGAGCGGGCTGGCGGTGCTTGTCCTGGCGCTTGACGCGGGTGACGGTGAAGGCCCCGGCGGAGACGGCGGCGATAATCTGGTCGGCCTCCTGCTCGGAGTGCAGCTCCATCTTCTTGTCCCGGCCGTGGAACTGGGCCTTGAAGCTGCCCCGGTTGGGGGCGGTGCGCTCCAGCCCGGCCTCGATGGACCAGTACTCCTGGGGGGTGAAGGCCCGAATCTCCTCCTCCCGCTCCACCACCAGGCGGGTGGCCACCGACTGCACCCGGCCGGCCGACAGCCCCCGGCGGATTTTTTTCCACAGCAGGGGGGAGAGCTGATAGCCCACAATGCGGTCCAGGATGCGCCGGGCCTGCTGGGCGTCCACCAGATTCTGGTCGATGGCCCGGGGGGCGGAGATGGACTCGCTGACCACCTTTTTGGTAATTTCGTTGAAGGTGACCCGGTAGGTCTTGTCGTCCGGAATGCCCAGAAGCTCCTTCAAATGCCAGGAGATGGCCTCCCCCTCCCGGTCCGGGTCGGTGGCCAGATAGACCCGCTGGCTGCGCTTGGCCGCCTTCTTCAGGTCGCTGATGACGTCCTCCTTGCCCTGGATGGGCTGGTAGTTGGGGGCAAAGCCGTGCTCGATATCCACGCTCAGCCTGCTCTTGGGCAGGTCCCGGACGTGGCCCATGGACGCCTTCACCTCGTAGCCCGGCCCCAGGTACTTGCCGATGGTTTTGGCCTTGGACGGGGACTCCACAATCACTAAATCCGTTTTTGCTGCCATGAAACTGAAAACCTCCAAAATAGATGAAGATGGATCTCTGAACTTCAGCGCCCGGCCTCCAGCCGGAGCAGGGCGGAAAAGCGCCTGCCCGGCTCCTCGGCCACGGCGGAGCGGACCTGGAGCATGGTCAGCGCGGTGGTCACCCGGCGGATGGGAATTCCGGTCAGCTCCGTCAGCTCGTCAGCCGAGCGCCGGCCCTCTCCCAGGGCGGTCAGGACGGCCAGCTCGTCGTCGGTGAACCGCTCCTTCTGCCGGGCCAGGGGGACCACCTCCCGCTCCGGCGGCGGGGCGGGCCGGGGGGCGGGGCCTGCCGCCGGCTCGGGCCGAGGGCCTCCGGCCTCGCCCTCCGGCGGGCCCGGGTCGGGCAGGCGGAGGGGGTAGCGGCCCCGGTACTCCGTCAGGATGTCCTCGCCGCAGGTAATCAGCTTGGCCCCCTGCTGAATCAGGCGGTTGGGGCCCTCGCTCATGGGGGCGCCCACCGGGCCGGGGACGGCGAAGGCGTCCCGGTCCTGCTCCCAGACCCACTCCATGGTCCGCATGGTGCCGCTGTGCAGGCCGCACTCCACCGCCGCCACCCCCAGGCACAGGCCGCTGATAATCCGGTTGCGGACGGGGAAGTGGGCCGCGCGGTTCTCGGTGCCCGGGGGATGCTCGCTGACCAGCGCCCCGGCGGCAGCCACATCCTCGTACAGCCACCGGTTCTCCTTGGGATAGTATACGTCGGTGCCTCCGCCCAGGACGGAGACCACCGTACCGCCCCCTTTCAGGGCTCCCTTCAGCGCCGCCGTGTCCAGTCCCCGGGCGATGCCGGACACCACCAGCGCTCCGCCCCGGGCCAGCTCAAAGCCGAGCCTTCCGGCCATCTGCTCCCCGTAGGCGGTGGGCCTCCGGGTGCCCACCACGCCGACGGCCGCCTCCTCGTCAAAGGCAGGCAGGCGGCCCCGGATGTACAGTACCGGGGGCGGCGCGGGAATCTGCCGCAGGCGCTCGGGGTAATCCGCGTCCTGAAGGGTCAGCAGGCGCAGGCCCTGGCTGTCGCAGTCGGCCAGAATCCGGTCGGCCTGGCCGGTGTCCTTGTCCCGCAGGGACTCCAGCGCCTCCCCGTCCAGGCCCTCCAGCAGGGCGTAATCCTCCGGGCCGGCGTAGAAGGCCCGCTCCGGCGTAACAAAGCAGTCCAGCACCCGCAGCACGCCCGGTGCGCCCAGCCCCCGGCGGGTGGTCAGCCAGAGCCAGTATTTCAAGCTCGCCACAGATGCTTCCCCCTCTCCCGGTAAAAATTCCCCTTTACAAATCCGCTCCGCCCATGTAAGGTATTCCTGTAAGGAGGGAGCTTTATGAAACGTCCCCACTACGCCTGGGCGGTGTGCCTGGGCGGAGCGCTGTCTCTGTTCTCCATCATCGGGCTGGGCATCAATATTTTTTCGGTCTACCAGCCCTACATCATCGCGCAAAACGGGTTTTCCGACGCCCAGGGCTCGCTGATTACCACCACCCGCAGCCTGTTCACCCTGGCCGCCATGCTGACGGTCAACCAGCTGTGCGCCCGGCTGGGCCTGCGCCGGGTGATGACCCTGGGTATGGGGCTGATGGTGCTCTCCTGCGCCGCCTTCGGCCTGGCGGGCAGCTTCCCCGTCTACTGCGGGGCGGCCGCCCTCACCGGGCTGGCCTACGGCTACGGGGGGATGGTCCCCCTGTCCCTGGCGGTGGGCCACTGGTTCCGGGACCGGCGCAGCTTTGCCCTGGGGCTGGCCGCGGCGGGCAGCGGGGTGTCCACCATCTTCGCCCCCGCCCTGATTACCCGGGCCATCGAGGCCTGGGGGATGACCGCCGCCTTCCTGCTGGAGGGGGCCTTCATCCTGGCGCTGACCCTCCTGGTCTGGCTTCTGGTGCGGGACAGCCCCGAGGCCCTGGGCCTTCAGCCCTATCACCTGGGCGGGCCCGCCGCGCCCCTGCCCCCGCCCCGGCCCCGGCCGGAGGGCGCTGCCCCCGCCCTGTGGCGCAGCGTGCTCCTGTGCGCCTTTCTCATCGGCGCCCCGGCGGGCCCCGGGTTCTCCCATCTGACCATGCTGTACACCACCTCGGGGTACGACAGCATGACGGTGGCCGCCCTGCTGTCCTATCTGGGCTTTATGATATGCGTGGGAAAGATTGTCTGCGGCCAGGTCTACGACGCCCTTGGGGGCCGCCTGGCCAACCGGTACACCTTCTGTATTTTCTTCGCCGGCTTTCTGCTGTGCTGCATGGCCCCTCTAGGCGGCGTCCCCCTGGCCTTCGCCGCCATGACCCTGTTCGGCCTGGGACTGCCCATATCCGCCGTCCCCTTCGCCTCCTGGGCGGGGGACCTGCTGGGGGACGAGGGCTACGAGGGGGCGGTGCGCTCCCTGACCGTAGCCTATGCCCTGGGGATGCTTCTCTTCGGCCCGGCGGCCGGGGCGCTGGCCGACCTGACAGGCAGCTACGTGCCCGCCTACGCCTTCTTTGCCGCACTGCTGGCGGTCTCGCTGTACCTGATTCAGCGGGCCTACCGGAAAACCGGGGCGGGGCTCCGGCCCGCCGGGCGGCGCCGGGGGGCGGACGGGGGCTAAAGCTCCGCCCGGGCCATCTCCCACAGCAGCACTGCGGCGGCGGCCGCGGCGTTCAGCGACTCGCACCGGGGGGACATGGGAATTTTCACCGTCCTCCGGCAGGCGGCCAGCACCTGGGGGGAGACCCCCCGCCCCTCGCTGCCCACCGCCACGGCGCAGCGGCTCAGGTCCAGCTCCCGCACGTCGGCGGCGTCCTCCCCCAGGGCGGCGGCGTACAGGGGAAGGCCGGCCTCCCGGAGGAGGGCGCACAGCGCCTCCAGGGTGCAGGAGCAGACCGGCCGGCGGAAGTGGACCCCCATGGCGGCCCGCAGGGTTTTGGGGTTGTAGAGGTCGGCGCACCCGGGCAGCAGAAACACGGGGCCGCAGTCAAAGGCGTCCGCCGTGCGCAGGATAGTCCCCGCGTTGCCCGGGTCCTGAACCCCGTCCAGCACCAGATACCGCCCCGGCTCCAGCCGCTCCGGCAGGGGGCGCTCCGGCATACGGCAGGAGAACACCACCCCCTGGGGGGTCTCCATGGGGCTGACCGAGCGCATCACGCTCTCCGTCACCTGGGCCCTCCGGACGTCCGGCCCTCCGGGGAGGGGAGGCAGCTGCACCCCCTGGGTGTGGAGCACCGCGCGGATGGGGGCCCCCCAGCGCACGGCCTCCTCCAGCAGCTTGGGGCTGTCGCAGAGAAACTCCCCCCGCTCCGCCCGGTAGGCCCGGGAGGAGGCCAGCCTGCGGAAATGGAGGCACAGGGGGTTCTGGCGGCTGGTAATCAGTTCCATATGTGCGTTCCCTCCCGATGTTGTCCGCTGTTTTTCCCGTTCCAACGCGCCGAAAGGCATACCGAAGGAAAGTTCTCCTGTCGGTATGCCTTTTATCAGCAGACGGCCGCCGCGGAAATCGGACGGGACGGGGTCCGGCCTGCCTGGTCCAGTTCCATCGGAATACCGTCCCCTTTCCCAGAGACTGCTGATAGGCTGCCAAGATTTTTTCTATGATATACCATTGCCCCGCATTTGTCAATTTTGATTTCTGCACCGGCGGGGCCGAAATATGGGCTTACCCGCGGCTCAGAGCCGCGTCCTGCAGCGCGTCAAAGGCCGCCATGCACTCGTCCACCGGCGCGCCGCCCAGCAGCTCCCGCACAATCAGGCAGGTGTTCCCCCACTGCTCCACGTTCATTCCCGCGTTGGAACCCAGCACATAGACCCCCTCCTCAATCCGGTTGTTCAGGGGCTTCAGGGCGGGAACGCAGTCCACCTTCACGTTTTTGGAGGGGGTGATGACCCGGTTGGTTTCCGAGTAGACCTGAAGGGCCTCGTCGGAGACTATGACGTCCAGCATCTTCATCGCGTCTTCCGTGTGCTCCGCCGCGCCGCACACGGCCCATCCGGTCATGGACATCACCGGCATCTGCCCCAGGCTGCTGGGAAAGCCGATGACCTCCAGCTCAAAATCCGTCTTTCCGTAGGCGGTGTCCGTGTTGGCCGCCCCCCAGTAGGCCATGACGATGGGGGTTTTCCCCGCCAGGAAATCCGGGCCCTCCGCCTCGATGGCCTCGCTGACCAGGGCCTTCTCCGCGTCGAGATACCCCCGGTCTATCAGGGTTTGGAGGAACTCAAAGCCGGGGCGCATATAGTCGCTGTACCGGGCCTCCCCGCGGTTCAGGGCGGCAATCTCCTCCGCCGTGTTCCCGCCGTTGTACAGGCCGGCGTAGGCCTGGGCAAAGACAAAGGTCTCCAGCCACCAGCGGTTGGCGCCGATGGGCGTCTCAATCCCGTTCTCCTGAAACACCCGGCAGCACTCCAAAAACTCCTCCGGCGTCTCGGGCAGCTCCAGATTGTACCGGGCGAACAGGTCCTTGTTGATAAACAGGCCGTAGGCCACCACCTCCTGGGGGATGGCCACCAGCTTCCCGTCCACCGTGTTGGCGGTGCGGATGATTTCCCGCAGGTTCTTGGCGCTGTCCAGCCCGGACAGATCCCTCAGCCTGCCCTCCGCCCCCAGGGCCAGAAGGGTGTCGGGATTGAGCAGGTACAGGTCGTCCATGCCGTTCCGGGCCCGGTCCAGGCAGACCTCGTCATAGGTCTTGTCCTGGTAGGTCTCCGCCGTATAGGTCCGGTACACCATGGTGATGTCCAGCGCCTCCTCCGCCATGGCCACCGTCAGGTCCGACGCGGTCCGCGCCACGTTTTCCGCGTTGGGGTCGGTTTTCTCCATGGGGCTGAACAGGTTGACCACCCGCTCCTCCCCCTGAACCGTGGGAATCAGGTTATTGGGGGCCTCGTGCCCGCCGCACCCGGCCAGCGCCAGCACCGCCAGCGCCGCCAGGCAGGCGCAGATACAATTTCGTCTCTTCATACGCTTTTCAGCCCTCCCTTTCGTCTGCCGCACTGCCGGATTGCCTGCTTCAGCTGCTCCATGTCCAGCGGTTTGGGTACGTGGGCGTCCATGCCGGCGTCCAGGGCGGCCTTCTCATCCTCGGCAAAGGCATTTGCCGTCATGGCGATAATGGGGATGCGCCCCGCGTCTTCCCGCTCCAGGGCGCGGATGGCCCGCGCGGCCTCGTGCCCGTTCATCACCGGCATCTGCACATCCATCAAAATCGCGTCAAACTCGTCCGGGGCCGAGCGCCGGAAGCGCTCCAGCGCCAGCCGGCCGTTCCCCATGATTTCACAGCAGGCCCCCTCCAGCTCCAGAAGATCCGACAGGATTTCCGCGTTGATTTCATTGTCCTCCGCGGCCAGGAAGCGCATTCCGCTTAAATCGCCGGACTCCTGAGGCTCCGGCTCCCGGGCCCCGTCCCACAGCTCCTCCAGCTTCTGCCGGAAGGCAGCGACGAAAAACGGCTTGGTCAGAACGCCCGTGCGGCCCAGCGCCAGCGCCTGCTCCGTCCCCTGGTCAAGCTCCGCCAGAAGAACTATGGGCACCTCCGGCCCCAGCGCCTCCCGCAGGGCCCGGACCGCAGGAAGGCCGCAGTCCTCCCAGTCCGCCAGGACCAGCTGGCACTCCCCGCCGTCCCGCAGGCGCTCCAGGGCCTGCTCCGGGCTGCCGGCGGCCTCCAGCTCCACGCCCGTGTCCTGCATCAGGGCCAGGATCCCCTCCCGCTCCTCCGGGCTCCCGCCCACGGCCAGGATGCGGGAGATGCCGCGCCGCGCCCAGAACTGCCGGTCCGCCGCCTCCTCCAGCACCCGGAGCTCCAGCTCCACCCGGAAGAGAGAGCCCCGGTTCACCTCGCTGGAGACCTCGATGGTCCCGCCCATCAGCTCCACAATGCTTTTGGTGATGGCCATGCCCAGCCCGGTGCCCTGTACCTTGTTGGTGGTGCTGTTCTCCGCCCGGGAGAAGGCGTCGAAAATGGTTTCCAGGAACTCCGGCGTCATGCCGTAGCCGTCGTCCTCCACCTCGATGCGGATGTGCTCGTACTGGCTGGAGCGCTGCTTCAGCCCGATGATGCGCAGCCAGATGTGCCCGCCCTCCTGGGTGTATTTTACGGCGTTGGAGAGGAGGTTGATGAGAATCTGGTTGATTCTGGTCTCGTCCCCCACCAGATACTCGTGGCGGATGCCCGTCACCTCCAGGCGGAACTTCTGCCCCTTCGCCCGGGCCATGGGCAGGATGATGGCGTCCACCGAGGAGAGCACGTCGTTCAGGGCGAACTTCTCCAGATTGAGCGCCACTTTTCCGCTCTCAATTTTGGAGACGTCCAGGATGTCGTTGATGAGGCTGAGCAGGTGCTGGCCGGAGGCGGTGATTTTTTGGGTATACTCCCGCACCTTGGACGGGTTCTCCGCGTCCCGGGACAAGAGGGCGGTAAAGCCCAGCACCGCGTTCATGGGCGTGCGGATGTCGTGGGACATGTTGGAGAGGAACGTCGTCTTGGACTGGCTGGCAATCTGGGCGGCCCGCAGCGCCTGGGCCAGCTGCTGGCTGTGGAGCTTCCGCTCCTCCTCCTGCTCCCGGCGCAGCTTATCCTGCTGCCGCCAGTTCAGGTAGTACAGGATGATGCACAGGAAAAAGGCCGCCAGCAGCGAGGCCACCACTATCATAATATGCTGGTTGACGGTCCGGCCCTCCTGCTGGATGGCCTCCACCGGCACATAGCCCGCCAGGAAAATCGTCCCGCCGTTTACCGACCACATATAGTTGAGGGCGCGGGCCTCCCGAATATCGTGGTAAAACAGAATGTTCCGCCCGGCGTCCAGGCACTCCTCCACCTCCGCGTGAATCTCCGGGTCCTCAATGCTGTTCGCCCGGTAGAAATCGGTCAGATTCAAATGGCCCGCGCTGCGCTGCCCCATCCCCTTGGGCTTCAGCACAAAGCGCCGGCTCTCCGCATCCATAATATACAGCGATGCCTGCTGGTTGTAAAAGCCGTCCGGCAGGGACTGGTCAATGGCGTCATAGATATACTCGGCATAAAGCGTCCCGATTTCCATGCCGTCCCGCTCCACCGGACACTTGATGGTGTAGGACCACGTCCCCATATAGTTCAGATAGGACTGGGAGACTGGCAGGCCAAACACCGTCCCCCCGGCGGAAAAGTCCAGCCCCTCCTCGGTGAACCGCTCCCCGGTGTTGGAAACCCCTTCCGTCTTCCCGGACAGGATCAGGGACATCTTCACAATCGTCTGATTTCTTTCGCAGGCGCGGATATAGGCCTCCGGGTCCTCCGCCCGGGCAAGCTCCTGGGAAATCAGCCGCTGGAACTCCGCCTCGCTGCGCAGGATGGCCTCAATGGTGCTCTGAATCAGGTCCAGGCTCTCGCTCAGATTTTGAATCGCCGATTTGGACATCTCATTGGATATCTTTTTCGATACCGAAAATAAAATCGTCCCGAAAATGCCGAAAATCAAGATAATAGAGAGGAGCAGAGAAATTCCGCTCCGATTTTTCTCCCTGTGTGACGTACCTTTCATAGACAATCTCCGTTCCGGCGCCCCGGAATGTGCGCCCGACCTCAAAGAAAACATACCCGCCGGCTCCGCAAACGCGAATCCGGCGCCGCCGCATCCCTATGCCGAAAAAAGATACCGGTTCCTTTCCCAAACCGTTTCCCCGGCCGGGCCTCTGTCCCGCGCCGGCTGCTTCCCCTTTATTCTATCAGAATGCACGGCCGATGGCAACTGTATTTTCCGGGCTTTGGCAGCGGCCCCCGCCGGGGCGCGCCCGCCGGCAGACGCGGATTTTTCTCCTTTGGCGGTTTACAAAGGCCCGGGCGCTATGCTACAATAAGGACTACACTGCAAGGAGGGAGCATTGTCCCTATGCCCTATCACTTTTTCCCCATGATTTCCCGGATGCGGTACATCAGCCGCTGGGGCCTGATGCGCAACACCTTCACCGAGAACATCCAGGAGCACTCCCACCAGGTGGCGGTGCTGGCCCACGCCCTGGCCGTCATCCAGAACGAGCGCTTCGGCGGGCAGACAGACCCGGGCGCGGTGGCGGTGGCCGCCCTGTACCACGACGCCAGCGAGATTCTGACCGGCGATATGCCCACTCCGATCAAGTACGACAACCCGGATATTCAAAGCGCCTACCGGCAGGTGGAGTCGGTGGCGGAGCAGAAGCTGCTGTCCATGCTCCCGCCCGACCTGCGGGGGGCCTATGAGGAGGCGGTTACCATTCCGGACCCGGAGATCCGCGCCCTGGTCAAGGCGGCGGACAAGCTGTCCGCCTACCTCAAGTGCGTGGAGGAGCTGAAGGCGGGCAACACCGAGTTCAAAAAGGCCAGGGAACAGACCTACGCCGCCCTGCTGCAAAATCCCGTCCCGGCCCTGAAATATTTTATGGAGGAATTCCTGCCCGGCTTTGAGCTGACCCTGGACGAGCTGAGCTGACGCCGGGCGGCCGGACGAAACATCAAACGGAAAGGATTTTTTACTATGAAAGCTATTGTCACCGTCCTCGGCAAGGACCAGGTGGGCATTATCGCCTCGGTCTGCGCCCTGCTCTCCGAACACAACATCAATATTGAGGATATCAGCCAGACCGTTTTGCAGGAGTACTTCACCATGGTGATGCTGGTGGACCTGTCCGACTGCACCAGCTCCATCGGCGAGGTGGGAGAGGCGCTGGAGCTGGCCGGGAAGCAGAAGGGGCTGTCCATCCGTATTCAAAGAGAGGACATTTTCAACGCCATGCACAGAATTTAAGCGCCCGAGCCGGAGGGATGCCGCGCGCAGCGAACAGACGGGGCGTGATCACCGTCCGGCATCCGAGCCGCCGTGAGCCGCCGGGCCGAGACCCGGAGCGCAGTACAAAAAGGAGTTTTCGATTTATGCTCAACCAAAACGAAATTATTCAGACCATTCAGATGATTGACCAGCAGCACCTGGATGTGCGCACCATCACCATGGGCATCTCCCTGCTGTCCTGCGCCCACAGCGACCCCAAGACGGCCTGCGGCAGAGTGTACGACAAAATTACCCGCTATGCCGAAAAGCTGGTGTCCACCGGCGAGGCGATTGAGAAGGAATTCGGAATCCCCATTGTCAACAAGCGCATCTCAGTCACGCCCATGGCCCTGGTGGCCGCCGCGTCGGACACCGGCGACTATGTGCCCTTTGCCCACGCCCTGGACCGGGCGGCCAAGGCCTGCGGCGTCAACTTCATCGGCGGTTTCTCCGCCCTGGTGCAGAAGGGGATGACCGACGCCGACCGAAAGCTCATTGCCGCCATCCCGCAGGCCCTGGCGGAGACGGACATTGTGTGCGCCAGCGTGAATGTGGGCTCCACCAAGGCGGGCATCGACATGGACGCGGTGGCCCTGATGGGCCGGACCATCAAGGACCTGGCCCGGCGCACCGCCGCCCAGGACGGGTTTGGCTGCGCCAAGCTGGTGGTATTCTGCAACGCGGTGGAGGACAACCCCTTTATGGCCGGGGCCTTCCACGGGGTGGGCGAGCCGGAACGGGTCATCAACGTGGGGGTCTCCGGCCCCGGCGTGGTGTATCATGCCCTCCAGGCGGTCAAGGGGGAGCCCTTTGACGTGGTGGCCGAAACCGTCAAGAAAACCGCCTTCCGCATCACCCGCATGGGCCAGCTGGTGGCCCAGGAGGCCAGCCGGAGGCTGGACACCCCCTTCGGCATTGTGGACCTGTCCCTGGCCCCCACCCCCGCCGTAGGGGACAGCGTGGCCCGGATTTTGGAGGAGATGGGCCTGGAGGTGTGCGGCGCCCACGGCACCACCGCCGCGCTGGCCCTGCTGAACGACGCGGTGAAGAAGGGCGGCGTCATGGCCTCCTCCAGCGTGGGCGGTCTGTCCGGCGCGTTTATTCCCGTCAGCGAGGACGAGGGCATGATTGCCGCCGCCCGCAGCGGCGCGCTGACCCTGGACAAGCTGGAGGCCATGACATGCGTGTGTTCCGTGGGCCTGGATATGATTGCCGTTCCCGGGGACACCAGCGCCGAAACCCTGTCCGCCATTATCGCCGACGAGGCCGCCATCGGCATGGTCAATACCAAGACCACCGCCGTGCGCATCATTCCCGCCCCCGGCAGGCAGGTGGGGGACTCGGTGGAATTCGGCGGGCTGCTGGGCTCCGCCCCCGTTCAGGCAGTTCACCCCTTTTCCAGCGAGGCCTTCATCCGGCGGGGCGGCCGCATCCCCGCGCCGATGCACAGCCTGAAAAATTGACGGGAAGGGGGGCTCAGCCGTGAACCGCGAAGAAAGGATCCTGCAACTCCTGGAGAGCCATGGGGAAATGCTGCGGCGTATGGACCATGGAATGGGCCGTATGGAAGAGCGCATGGACCATATCGAAAGGCACATGGCCCAGATAGACAGCCGTATGGACCGGATAGAAGAGAGCGCAGGGCAGATAGAAGGACGTGTAGGCCGGCAGGAGGGACAAATCGGGCGCCTGGACGAGCGCTCCCAGCGGACGGCGGTGCTTCTGGAGACCGAGGTGGACCGCAAGCTGAGCCTGCTGTACGAGGGGCACGGGGTGATTGTGAACACCCTGGACAGCCTCGCCTCAAAAAACCGCGCGGAGGTCCTGGAAAACGACGTCGCGCTGCTGAAGGATGCGGTCAGGCTGATGCGCCAGGAGATTACAGAGCTGAAAAAGGCGCAGTAAAAACCGCCCCGATGCACCGGCATCGGGAAAGCAGGCCTTGGCACAGCATACACAAAAGCATGGAGCGCATGAGCCAAAACAATTTGGGCAAGCGGGAGGCGCCGGAATGACGATCCGGCTTGTGACAGATGAAGAAACTGCGGGGACTTCCCCGAAAGGAAATCAGGAGAAGTGACATGGGCAAACTGCAAAAAGCGCTTTTTGTGTTTCTAATACTGCCGCTGGTTCTGCTTGGCGGCTGTGCCGGGGACGGCCGCCAGCTGCCGGCCGGGGGTCCCCCAAAAACGGAAACCGCAGATGCCTCTCCTAACCAGGAGGGAACCTCTGCGGAGCCTGCGCCGCCTGATCAGGAAGAAGCTGCCCCTATTTTCATCACGTTTGAGGGGACAGATCTGGATGGAAACACAGTTTCCCAGGAGATTTTCACCCAGTCCAAGCTCACTATGGTCAACGTATGGGCGACCTACTGCAATCCCTGCCTGCGGGAGATGCCGGGATTAGGTGAACTGGCGGCGGAGTATGACAGGTCGGAGTTCCAGATCATCGGCATTGTCAGCGATGTGTGGGAGGGGGAGGACCAGACGCTTGCGGAAAGCCTGGTACAGGAGACGGGTGCGGGCTTTCCGCATCTGCTGGCCAACGACTCCATCGGCCAAGCCATCCTTTCCAGTGTGAGCGGCGTGCCCACTACCTTCTTCTTTGACGGAGAAGGGGCCTATCTGGGCGGCGTCGCTGGTCCCGCGGAAAAATCAGCATGGGAGGGCCTCATCAATGAGCTTCTGGAAGGGCAGTAAGCGGTATGCCTGGGGATTGGGGGCGCTTGCCGGGGTCCTTTGCCTCGGGGCTGGCGCCCTGCAGGGACAGTTTACGGTGATATGGAAAAAGGCCGTGATGATCTGCCTGGAATGTATTGGAATCGGGTGACCTATGAAACGAATTCGGTTGACCGTACAGATTCTGTTCACTATTGCAGCAAACGGTTACATATACGGCTTCCTGAATGGGAAAATCTACCGCGGCAGCTTGAAATACGCCTGTGTTCCGGGATTGAACTGCTACTCCTGCCCTGGCGCCGTTGCCTCATGCCCGATCGGGGCCTTACAGGCGCTGCTCAGCCAGCGGGGCTTTCAAATCCCTTTCGCCGCACTGGGCTTTTTCTTCCTGTTCGGCAGCCTGCTGGGGCGCTTCGTCTGCGGCTGGCTGTGCCCCTTTGGGCTGATACAGGATTTTTTACACAGGATCCCCATCCTCAGAAAGAAAAAGCGTCTGCCCTATCACCACATCCTGAAGTATGGAAAATACGCGGTGCTGATCCTTTTGGTGTGCGCCGGCTCCATGTTTTTGCTTGAGGGATTTGCGAAAGTCCCTGCGTTCTGCAAATATCTGTGCCCCTCCGGCACCTTGTTCGGCGCAATCCCCCTGCTTAGCGCGAACGAGGCCCTCCGGGGCCAAGCCGGCGGCCTGTTCCTCTGGAAACTGGGTATTCTGATTGGCATTGTGCTGCTTTCCATTCAGATTTACCGGCCCTTCTGCCAGTATCTATGTCCGCTGGGGGCCATTTATGGCTGGTTCAACCGATTCAGCCTTGTGCAAATCCAATGGGAAAAGGAGCTGTGCGTCTCCTGTATGGCCTGTGAAAAAGCCTGTCCAGTGGACCTCTCTCTGCAAGAAATCTCCCGCTCCCCAGAGTGTATCCGGTGCGGGAAATGCGTGGATGCCTGCCCGCAGAAGTGCCTGCATTTTTGCGGCAAAAGAATGAAACCGGCCAAAAGCTAATCAGATGATTTCTCAATCAAATGCCAGGCGGAGTTTATCCGCCTGGCATTTTCCTTTTCCGCAAACAATATTCAGGGACTGAGGCAATGTAAATTGGGACGCGCACAGAGGGAGCTGCCGGGCGTCCTTTTGGGGGCGGTATACGAACGCGGCCCGGCGGGTTTGGTTGGAGGGGCTTTGAGGCCGTCCGATCCCAATCCTTTCATACCGCCGGTATGCCATGCGTTACGTTTTCCGCGAAGGGCGTCTGCTTCAGCCGCATGTGCTTCGCCGGTAAATTTTCGTCGCCATAGCCGGCCTCCGGAGAGGGGGGCGGTCCATGGCGCCTCCCCTATTTTACGCACAGGGACAGGAAATGCAGCAGGATAGGGGCGCCGTCGGCGGCGTCAGGCCGCCGTCGGTCCCAGGACATGCGCTCCGGGTGGAACTGTACCCCCAGAACAGGCAGGCTGACATGCTCCGCCGCCTCGGCCACGCCCCCCTCAGACCAGGCGCAGGGAATCAGGCCCTCTCCCAGCCGGGCAGCAGCCTGGTGGTGGGAGCTGTTGACCGCCAGAACCGGCCCGTACAGCCGTCCCAGGAACCGGCCGGGGGCGGTGCGGACGGGGTGGATTCGATCCCCCTCCTCCCCGTGGTGGAAGGGGGCCAGCTCCGGAGGCAGGTCCTGAATCAGGGTGCCGCCCAGGGCGATGTTCAGCATCTGAAAGCCCCGGCAGATACCCAGAACGGGCTTGCCGGCGGACAGAAAGGCGTCAATCAGGGCCAGCTCCGCCCGGTCCCGCCTGGGGTCGGGCGGCTGGGAGCCCCGGTTTTCCGCTCCGTACAGGGCGGGATCCGCGTCCCCGCCGCCGCACAGAAGCAGCCCCGCGCAGGACAGGTCCGCCGGAGGGCAGTAGCCCCCCAGGGGGGCGCCGCCCGCCCGGCGGACGGCGCTGCTGTAGTTGTCCCAGTTTCCCGCGGGAGCGGAGATCAAAATGGCCGGCTCCATGCAGCTACTCCTTTTGCCCCCAATGCTCCTGCCGGTAGCGGAGCATATCGGCAATCAGGGCCACCGCGCCATCCACGCCGGTGGCGGAGGAATTGACCGTCAGGTCGTACCGGCGCATGTCCCCCCAGCTGTGGCCGGTGTAGTAGCTGTAGTAGTTGGCCCTGCCCCGGTCCATCTGGCGGATGCGGTCCTCTATCCCCTCGGGCTTGAGCTGGTACTCCTCCACGCACCGGCGCACCCGGCTGTCCATAGCGGCGTGGATGAAGATTTTCAGGCACTCGGGCCGGTCGCCCAATACGTAATCGCTGCACCGTCCCACTACCACGCAGCTGCCCTGGTCGGCCAGCTCCCGAATCACGTCGGCCTGGGCGAAGAAGGCCTGATGGCTGACCGGGACGCTGTGGTGGGTGAAGGTGGGCGCGCCGATGCCCACGGGGATGAACCCCATATGGAAGCGGCTGCGGGCCCGCTCCTCCGCCCGGGCGATGAAGTCGGGGGAGAGCCCGCTTTTTTCCGCGGTTTTCTGGATGATGGTGCGGTCGTAGCACGGGACCTCCAGCCGGGCGGCCAGTTGTTTGCCGATGAGGCGGCCGCCGCTGCCGAATTCCCGGCTGATGGAGATGACAAATCTGTTCATGGAAATCCCTCCTTTTTTATATTATAGCGCTTTTGGTGGAAAATGACAATCAAAATTGTGGCGGGCGATATTTTTTGGAAGGCGGCCGTTTTACATAAAACCGGAGCCGGCCGTTCCATTACAAAAAGTTTTACACACTTTCCACACTTTTTTCCACACCTGAGGGGGAAAACTTCCGGAGCTTCTCCTGAAAAGGCGGAACATTTGCCCGAAAACCTCCGCTTTCTCCCTGGGCGCTCTCAACATGCAGGGTTACATAATCACCATTTTACCTTTTCCAAGTACAAATAGTATCCGCGGCCTGACGCAGGGCGAAGGGCGGCGCAGGGAACTCAAATATCAACGGGATCCTTTGACAAAGGGGGATTTCACTCAAAAAAGCGAAATCCCCCAATAAACCGGAAGTTTCTTAGCGCCTGTTTAATATCTCGAAGCATGCCGAATGGCGGGGAATTTTGCCGCCAGGCAAGGCAAATTTTCGCAGGAATCCTTGGCGGCTTCCAAGAAAATTTCACGCAGTATGTCGGCCTCATCGGAGCCGATTCCCAAATATCCGGCCACATCATAGCGGGACAAGTAATCTCCAAACTGCTCCTGCGCGCTTTGCGTATTGACGCTCAAGCCGGAGGGCGCTCTTAAATTTATCCCAGGGCGATATCCCGGGTGGCGTAAGCGTTCAGGTCCGGGCCGGCCAGATGTCCGGCCTGGTACTCGTAAAATCCCTGGCAGCCAATCATGGCGGCGTTGTCTCCGCACCAGCGCAGCTCGGGCAGGAACAGCCGGTCCCCGCTCCGGGCGCAGGCGGCCTGGAGGTCGGCGCGCAGGCGGCTGTTGGCGGCCACGCCGCCGGCCACGGCCAGCCGGCCGTAGCCTTTTTGCCGGGCGGCCTCCGCCGCCCGGGGCACCAGGCTGTCACTCACCGCCCGGCCGAAGCTGGCGGCAAAGTCGGGCAGGGACAGCTCCTCCCCCTTCTGGCGGCTGTTGTGAATCAGGTTGAGGGCGGCGGTTTTCAGGCCGGAGAAGGACATGTCCAGCTCCGCGCCCTGGACGTGGGCCCGGGGCAGCTCATAGCGGCCGCCGTCCCCTCCGGCGGCCAGCCGGTCCATGGGGGCGCCCCCGGGGTAGCCGATGCCCAGCACCCGGGCCACCTTGTCAAAGCACTCCCCTGCCGCGTCGTCCCGGGTGCTGCCCATTACCTCCATCCGGGTGTAGGAGCGCACGTCCACAATGGCGGTGGTGCCGCCGGACACGCACAGGCAGACGAAGGGGGGCTCCAAATCGGGGTAGGTCAGGTAATTGGCGGCGATGTGCCCCCGGACGTGGTGGACCGGAATCAGGGGCAGGCCCAGGGCCAGCGCGGCCCCCTTTGCGAAATTCACCCCCACCAGCACCGCGCCGATCAGGCCGGGGGCATAGGTGACCGCCACGGCGTCCAGATCCCGCTTGGACAGGCCCGCCAGTTCCAGGGCCTGCCCGCACAGGCCGCAGATTGCCTCCACATGCCTGCGGGAGGCAATCTCGGGCACCACGCCGCCGTAGACGGTGTGCATCTCAATCTGAGAGGCCACACAGGAGGACAGCACCTGCCGGCCGTCCCGCACCACGGCGGCGGCGGTCTCGTCGCAGGAGGATTCAATGGCTAAAATGTTCATTCCGGGCACTCCTCCGGCTCCTCCCACCGGGAGGCGGCGCGCACCGCCTCTCCGGGGGCGAGGGGAATCTGGATGAAGCGGTCATAGATATTGGGGGGCATGTGGGCCTGATAGATGCGCCGGTGGGCCTCCGTCAGCTCGGCGGCGGTCACGTCCTCCCGGCCCCGAATCAGGGTGCGGTAGTGGACGCCGAACAGGGCGCAGTCGTAGCCGGCATAGCGGAAACCGCTGCGCTGGTAGAAGGCCAGCCTCCGCCGGCGCAGGGGCTCGCCCTCGGGCGGACCGTTTTCCGGGGCCTCCGCCTCGCCGAAGATGCCCCGGCAGCCGGCGTAGCGCTCCGCCAGCAGCTCCAGCGTCCGGCCGCCCAATCCCCGGTTCCGCTTTCCCTCCGCGGTGCCCAGATAGTCCAGCAGGACGAAGGGGCGCTCCGGATCCAGCCACATCAGGGCGTAGCTCAGCAGCGCCTCCCCCTCCCACAGGCCCAGGGGCTGGTAGCGGCCCTGGGCGCGCATCCGCTCCATGGACTCCAGGGGCTTCAGCTCCTGGGGCGGGAAGGCCCGCTTCATCTCCGTCTCATACAGGCTCTTCAGCTGAGCCCGGGTCAGTTCCTTCAGCTCCATGTGCAAACTCCCGTGTCATAATAATCCCGTCCTCCCGGGGCTGAGTGTAAAAGTTTTTCCGCCGTCCCGCCTCCCGAAAGCCGTATTTGCGGTACAGGGCGATGGCCGGGGCGTTGGAGGCCCGCACCTCCAGGGTGAGGAAAGCCAGATGGGCCTGTCCGAAGCGGCAGAAGACCTCCAGCAGCTCCCCCGCCACCCCGTGGCGGCGGGCGGCGGGCTCCACGGCCACATTGCAGATGTACCCCTCGTCCAGAACCACCTGAAGGCCCGCGTAGCCCAGCACGCCGCCCTCCCCGTCCTCGGCCACGATAAAGCTGGCCTGGGGGTTGTACAGCTCCTCCTCCAGGGCGGCCTCGCTCCAGGGCTGGGAGAAGCAGGCCTGCTCCAGGGCGGCAATCTGGCTCAGATGGCTGCGGTCCATGGGGACGATGACGTATTCCATAGGGCGGCCCTCCTGTCTCCTTGGGTAATGCCATTATATACTAAGGGGAGGGGATTTGTAAAGGGGCGGCGGCCCGTTCCGGGCCGCCGCCTCCGCTCACTCCTTGGGCCCCAGCAGCACCGGCTGGAGCTGCCGCCCCTCCAGGGCCGCCTGGGCGGCCGGGGCCACCAGGCCGAAGTCGGCCACCAGGGAGGCGGGCTTGCCCGCAGGGTCGTCCTGCCGGAAGGGAACCAGGTAGATGTATTTCCGGGCCATCAGGGCCCCCAGATTCCGGGCGGAGGCGCCCAGCCCGTCGTTGGTGGAGGGGGCCAGCAGGATGGGCCGTCCGTTGCGCAGATGGGCCTTGGCCGCCAGGGTGACGGCGGTGTCGGCGATGCCCCCGGCCAGCTTGCCCAGGGTATTGCCCGTGCAGGGGGCGATAATCAGCAGGTCCAGAAGGCCCTGGGGGCCGATGGGCTCGGCCTCCTTCAGGGTGGAGATGACCCGGTGGTCGCAGATGCGGGCCATCTCCCTCATCAGGTCGTGGGCGTTGCCGAAGCGGGTGTCGTTTTCGGCCACTGTCTCGGAGACGATGGGGATAATGTGGGCATAGCGGGCCCGGATGGCCTCCAGGGCCTCCAGGGCCTTGGCGTGGGTGCAGAAGGACCCGCATACGGCAAAGCCGATGGTCTTGTTTTCCATAAAAACCTCCCTGTTGTCAGAGTCCCTGCTCGTGGAGCATATGATAAATGGTCAGCTTGACGGCCACTCCGGCGGTCACCGGGGCCGCCTTGCCGGGCAGGGACAGGGCCCAGATCACGCTGCGGCCCAGCCGCTTGGCCGCCTGGAAATCCACGCCTCCCGGCTTGGAGGCCAGGTCGATGACCAGGCAGTCCGGATGCAGGTCGGCCAGCTCCGCCTCCCCCAGCATCTGGGCGGGGACGGTGTTCACCACCAGGTCGTAGCCGCACAGCCACCCGGCCAGCTGCCCGGTGTGCTCGGTGCCGAAGCCGGAGGCCCTGGCCCAGGCCAGCTGCTCGTACCGCCGCGCGGCCACGGTGACCCTGGCCCCCAGAGCGCCGAAGCGCTGGGCCGCCGCCCGGCCCACCCGGCCGTAGCCGATAATCAGCACCCGGGCGTCCTGGATGGTGATGGGCAGCTGCTCCATGGCCAGCTGGATGCACCCCTCGGCGGTGGGGACGCTGTTGGCAATGGCCAGCTCCTCCCGGGCGAAATAGTCCTGGATGACCACCCCCCGCTCCCGGGCCAGCGCGTCGGTGACCGGGTCCACCCGGCCGCCGAACACCAGCTGCCCCGGGGAGAGGCAGTCCAGCACGGCGGTCATGGGGACCTCCCCGGCAAAGAGGGGGGCGTTCAGCAGCCCCCCGGCGCCCGCCGCAGGCAGGGGCAGCACCGCCGCGTCCGCCTGGCTCAGGCCGTCCAGCACGGCCTCCGGGGACAGCTGAGCGCCGGGGACCACCGACGGGTCCAGGGCGAAGGTGTGGACCCGGTGCCCGTCCTCGGCCAGCAGGCGGGCCAGATGGGCCTGGCGCAGATCGCCGCCCAGGACCCAGAAGTTCAATTCATATTTCATGGCGTTAGGCCTCCATTCGTTTCTGCTCCAGCCTATGCGCCGGCGGGGAAAAGGTGCGGAAAACGGGCGGCCGTCCCAAAAGGACGGCCGCCCGCGGCTTGCCGGAGGTTGTGAATCCGGGTTTTCAGGCTCTCTGGCGCTGCTTCAGAACGAACAGGAAGCCCAGCATCAGTGCAATGGCGATAGGCAGGGAGAGAATGCCGGGGGCGCCCGCCGTTACCAGAATGCCGGCGATCAGGTAAGAGAGGCCGGAGACCACCGCGCAGGAGACGGCGTAGGGCAGCTGGGTGGACACGTGGTTGACGTGGTCGCACTGTGCGCCGGCGGAGGCCATGATGGTGGTGTCGGAGATGGGGGAGCAGTGGTCGCCGCACACCGCGCCGGCCATGCAGGCGGAGATGCAGATGATGGCCAGGGGGTTGTCCATGGAGAACACGTTCTGCACGATGGGGATCAGGATGCCGAAGGTGCCCCAGCTGGTGCCGGTGGCAAAGGCCAGCAGGCAGCCCACCGCGAAGACGATAACGGGCAGGAAAATCTGGAGCCCGGAGGCGGAGCGGACAAAGTCGCGGACGAAGTACTTGGCGCCCAGGGAGTCGGTCATGCCCTTCAGGGACCAGGCGAAGGTGAGAATCAGGATGGCGGGGACCATGGCCTTGAAGCCCTCGGGGATGCAGCCCATCATCTCACGGAAGCTCATGGACCTGCGGACAGAGTAGTAAACCAGGGCGAACAGCAGGCCGAAGGCGGAACCCAGCATCAGGCCCACGGAGGCGTCGGAGTCGGAGAAGGCGGTGATGAAATCAGCGCCGGAGAAGAAGCCGCCGGAGTAAATCATGCCGACGACGCAGCACACCACTAGCACCGCGATGGGCAGCACCAGGTCCAGGACGGTGCCCTTGGCATCGTCGGCGTCGCTGTCCAGCATGGCGTAGGGGTTGGAGCCGGAGAACAGGTCGCCCTTTTCCACGGCGTTGCGCTCATACTTCTGCATGGAACCGAATTCCACGTTCAGCAGCACCATGCCCACCATCATGAGGATGGTCAGCAGGGCGTAGAAGTTGTAGGGGATGGCCCGGATGAACAGGGTCAGGCCCTGGCCCTCCTCGGCAAAGCCGGCTACGGCGGCGGCCCAGGAGGAGATGGGGGCGATGATGCAGATGGGGGCGGCGGTGGCGTCAATCAGATAGGCCAGCTTGGCCCGGGAGACCCTGTGCTTGTCGGTGATGGGCCGCATGACGCTGCCCACGGTGAGGCAGTTGAAGTAGTCGTCAATGAAGATGAGGCAGCCCAGCAGGATGGTGGCCAGCTGGGCCCCGGCCCGGGACTTGATGTTCTGCTTGGCCCAGCGGCCGAAGGCGGCGGAGCCGCCCGCCTTGTTCATCAGGCACACCATGGTGCCCAGGATGACCAGGAAAATCAGGATGCCCACATTGTAGCTGTCGGAGAGGGAGGCCACGATTCCGTCGCTGAAGGCGTGGAGCACGGTCCCCTCAAAGGAGAAGTTGGAGTAGAGCAGGCCGCCCACCAGAATGCCGATGAACAGGGAGGAGTAGACCTCCTTGGTAATCAGGGCCAGGGCGATGGCGATGACGGGGGGCAGCAGGGCCAGGGCGGTGTTGTAGAAGCGGCTGGGGGAGGGGATGTAGCCGCCGCCCCCGCAGGTGCCGCAGGGGACGGCCTCCAGGTCGTCGGACAGGACCACCCCAACGGCCCCGCAGTCGGGGCACTCAATCATCCGGGTGCCCGACTCCTCCGTGGGGTCGCCGGCGGCAAAGGCGGTGACGGCCATGGCCAGCACCATCATCAGGACCAGAATGGCGCGGGCCAGCCGGGAAGCTGGGTTTCTCATTGTAATCTCTCCTTTTCAAATTGCGGACGCCAAAAAGCCATGGCCCACATACAGCGGCCATGGCATGATACCAAATACCCTCCCCTTGCGGGGGAGAATGTCTGGATAGCGCTCCACTGCATGTGACAGTCCGGAGGATATTCTCCCCGCAGCCCAGGGAACGCCGCCCAGGCCGGCTGGACGCCCCCTTCGGCGGCGCCCCCTTTCCCCCGGGGCGGCTGCCTGACCGTGCCCCGCGGTACTGATGAGAACCGCGCCTCTATCCGTTGCTTGATTTGCAAGTATCCTAACACGAACTTTCAAAAAAGTCAACCCCATTGTGAAATTTGGGGCGCGGCGCCGATTTTCAGGGGGAGGAGTCCTCCTCTTTTGGAAAATACATGAAAAAGGTATAGGTCCCGGCGGCCACCAGCCTGCCGTCCTCGCTGACCAGCTCGGTCTGAATGACCGACAGGGACCGGCCCATCTTCTTGGGGGTGGCGGTACACACAATGCGCGGGCCCAGGGCGGGGCGGAGAAACTCCACCGAGCAGTTGGCGGTGACGCAGCTGCCCCCCGCGGAGCAGGCGCAGCACCCGGCCACGGTGTCGGCCAGGGTGACCAGCGCGCCGCCGTGGACCTGGCCGTTGGGGTTGAAGCTGTTCTCCCCCACCTCCAGCACGCCCCGGGCCAGGCCGGGCTCGATATGGGTAACGGTGACGCCGCTCTCATAGGAGAACTGGCCTGGGGCGTTAATCAGCGGGATGGAGGGATGCCGGGGGGAGGAGGGGGACATGGAAAACACTCCTTTTCGGGATGAAATGGGACCGCAGGGCGGCCGGGTGCATAGGATAACAGGAAAAACAGCCTGAGGAGGGAGCTTGGATATGGAGGAGAGAAACACACTGGGGAAACCCCTGACCGTGGACGACCCGGAGCTGTTCGCCCGGGTGTGGCGGCGGGTGATGCCGGACGAGGAGCTCAGCCCCATTGCGCTGGGGCCCGCGCCGGGCCCCGGGACGGAGGAGCCGGACCGGGCGGCGGACGCTCCGCCCGCGGAGGGGCAGGCGGGGAGCCGCCAGGCCCCCATCCCGCCCCCGGAGGGGGAGGAGGAGCCGCCGTGCCTGGGGGAGGGTTCGCTGCCCTTTGCCCCGGCGCTGGAGCGGCGGATGGAGCAGGCCCAGCAGGGGGCCCAAATCTATCAGGCCCTGTCCCGCCGCACCCAGGGGGCCGCAGGGCGGCAGACCGCTGCCCTGGCCGCCGACCAGCAGCGCCACCTGCGGCGGCTGGGGGCGGCCTACTTCCTGCTGACCGGGCGGCGCTGGCAGGGAACCGCCCGGGCGGTCCTCCCGGCCGGAACCGCGGCGGGCGTTCTGCGGGAGATGTTCGCCTGGGAGCGGCAGGTGCGGCAGGGGGACCTGCGGACCCGGAACCAGACGGAGGACCCCTGCCTGAAGGCCCTGTTTCAGGAGCTGGCCGAGGAGGCCCAGCTCCATATGGACGCCATCCGGCATATTTTGGAGCGGCCCTGCTCTTGACGCGGCGGGAAAATGTGGTAAACTGGACCTGGCAGAGGGTTTCAAAATGACTGCCGGCTGTGCAGGGCATGGCCGCCGGGCGCGCCCTGCGGATTGACGCGGCTTTTGACACCTGCTATAAGTATAACACAGAAGAGGAGGATTTGCCATGGAGAATATCCGGACGTTTTATTTTCCCTCCAGCGACGGGACGCACCGGTGCTTTGCCCAAGAGTGGCTGCCCCGCGGGGAGGTCCGGGGGGTGGTGCAGATTGTCCACGGCGTGGCAGAGCACATCGCCCGGTATGACCATGTGGCCCGGTTTCTCAGCGGGCACGGGTTCGTGGTGTGCGGCGGGGACCACCTGGGCCACGGCAGAACCGCCCGGGCGGGGGAGTACGGCTATTTCGGCCCCAGGGACGGCTGGTCCCTGGTGGCCTCCGACGTCCGGAGCCTGCGGCAGCTCCTGGGGGAGAAGTACCCGGACGTGCCCTGCTTCCTTCTGGGCCACTCTATGGGGTCCTTCCTGACCCGTACCTATCTGTGCCGCTGGCCCGGGGAGGTGTCCGGGGCCGTTCTGTCGGGTACCGGCCAGGAGGCGGCCCCCCTGGTGGCCCTGGGGCGCGGCGTGGCCGGCGCCGTCTGCGCCGTCCGGGGCGCCCAGGCGGTCAGCCCGCTGATTGACCGGCTCTCTCTGGGGGCCTACAACAAAAAGTTCCGGCCCAACCGCACCGGCGCCGACTGGCTCAGCCGGGACGAGGCGGAGGTGGACCGCTATCTGGCCGACCCCCTGTGTACCTTCAAGCCCACCGCCGGGATGTTCCGGGACATGATGGGGGGCCTCCAGTACATCTCCGACCCCAAAAACCTGGCCCGGATGGACCCGGAGACCCCCGTCTATTTCATGTCCGGCGACCAGGACCCGGTGGGCGGCATGGGTGCGGGAGTAAAAAAGGTGTACGGGTATTTCCAGAAGCAGGGCGTGCGGGACCTGAGCCTGAAGCTCTACCCCGGCGGCCGGCACGAGATGTTCAACGAAACCAACCGCCAGGAGGTTCTGGAGGACCTGCTGGCCTGGCTGGAAAAGCACGTATAACGGAAAGGCGGGCCGCTTTTTGAGGAGTTCAAAAAGCGGCCCGCCTCTTTGCTCAGACGGAGTACCAGCGAATCTCGTTGGCCCCCAGCTCCAGGGGGAAGCTGGAGCCGTCCCCCCGGTACACCGTGGTGGACTGGGGCTCGTAGGTGTTGTTGACCACACAGAATTTCCCGTTCTTCACATAGGCGTGGACGTCCACATTGCAGTTGGAGGACAGCCACCGGCAAAGCTGCTCCTCGCTGTGGGCGGACCACAGCAGAGCCCGGTGGAGCAGGCGGCTGTTCTCAAAGGAGTAGGGCAGTCCGGAGATATATACCGCCCGGCCCCTGCCGAACTGGTTCACCGCCAGCTGAACCTCCCGGTCCCGCTGGACCAGCACCCGGGCCCCCTCCAGGGCGTAGATGCTCTTCTTGCCCTCGCCGAAGTCCGGCTCTCCCGGGCAGTCGGCCAGAATGAAGTGGTCCCGGTGCTCCTCCCAGTTGTATTTGTCATAACCCAGGGTAAAACCGGTCTCCTTTTCTACGCCCAGTACGGAGGCCAGCTGGAGATACCGGCCCTGGTACTGGTGGCCCGAGGGCTCGCCCACCCCGATAAAGCCGCCGCCGTTCCAGACGAAGCGCTTGATCAGGGAGGAAATCTCCGGGTCCTCCCAAACCGCCCCGCCGGTGTGGGCGGTGTCGCCGTCCCCCACGCTGATGAGCGCCGCCACATGCTCCAGCGCGGAGGGATCCTCCTTCAGATCGTCAAAGCTGAGAAAGCGCACGTCAAAGGGCGCGCCGGACAGGGCCTCGATTACCCCGGCGTAGGAGTAGTTCTGCTTCTGGTACAAGGCGTGGTGGACCATGTGGCAGCCCCAGGACCGGGCCCGGCCCCAGCTGTTGAGAACGGCCACCGTCTTGGCACAGTAGGGCGTGGTTCCCCTGATGTTCTCATAGAGCTCCCGGAACTCACGGCATACCTGCTCCACATAGTCAATGAATTCCGGGAACCGGCAGGCCAGCTTCAGATATCCGCCGTAGCCGATGCGGTCGATGGGCTTTCGCAAAATAGCCCGGCGGGCGGTGACCCAGTTCTCCTTGGCCTCCCGGACGGGGTCGCCCCCCTCGTGGAAGGTGTCCGGGAAGAAGTAGGGCAGAAAGCGCCCCTCGGTGTACTTCACGCCCGGGATGTCGGAGATGAGCCGCAGAGTGGACCCGCTGCCCACGCTGCCCACCACCGCGTCCAGGCCGATGGAGCGGAACTCCTCCAGATAGGGCTCGGTGCCAATCCAATGGTCCCCCAGGAACATCATGGCCTCCTTGCCCAGCTCGTGGGTGATGTCCACCATCTCACGGGCCAGAGCGGCCACCTCCCGGCGCTGGAAGGCCATGAAGTCCTTGAACTGCCTGGAGGGCACCCGGTACTGGTTGTTGTAGTACCCCTGGTCGATGATGTACTCGGGCCGGAAGGGGTAGCCCGCCTCCCGCTCAAACCGCTCCAGGATATAGGGGGAGACCGAGGCGGAGTAGCCGTACCAGTCCACATACTTCTCCCGCTTCAGCTCGTCAAAAATCAGGGTGAACTGGTGGAAAAAGGTGGTGTACCGGATGACGTTCACATAGGGGTGGTCCGCGATGAACTTCCGCAGGCGCTCCATGGTGAAGGCGCGGGTCTTGGGCTGGCGCACGTCGAAGGTAATCTGATGCTCGAAATCCGTCCAGCCGTTGGTGACGGCGTTGTACATATGCACCGGATCCCAAATCAGGTAAGCCAAAAAGCTGACGGTGTAGTCGTGGAAGCCTTCCGGCTCGTCAATGACCACGCAGCCCGCGTCCCCGTCCCAGCGCCACGCGCCCGGGGGGATGGGACGGCCGGAGGTGCGGTCCACCACCTCCCACCAGCGCTTGATGTCGTCCCGGGTGTTGACCTGAAGGAGCTCCCGGCTGATCCCCTTCATCAGGGGGATGGACAGCGGGCCGCCCGCGGCGGTGTAAAAGCCCGTCATAATGTAGCACTGCTGGACCTCGTCCGGGTTGGCCCGGGCCCACTCGTTGTCCTTCCGGGTGGTGTAGTAGGTGGAATAGACCTTGGCGTCCACCGCCTTGAGCTGCTCCGGGTAGTCGGTGCCGTCGCAGTCCCGGATGGCGTCCGCCCCCCAGCGGCGCAGAAGCTCCAGCGTCTCGGGCACCACGTCCACGTCGGTGGGAATGGTGACCCGGCCCTGAATATGTTTTTCCATAGCGGCCTCCCTTCAGCGGGGTTTTCTGTTCCGCGGCTCGGCAAAGCGCGCGTTGTAGAGATACAGCGTCGTCAGCAGCAGGGCCACCCCAACCAGCATCAGGCCCAGGCCGCCGAGCGTTCCGGTCTGCTTCCAGCCGAAAATCAGCAGGAAAAAGCCGGCGAAAAAGGTCAGGGCCATCAGCGCCGTCCGCAGGCCCGTGTGTTCTTTCCAAAATTTCATGTCGCACCTTATCCTTTCAGCCCGCCCACGGTCATGCCCTGGGTCAGCTTCTTCTGCACGCACATGTAGAGGATCAGGGTGGGCAGCATGACCAGCACCAGACCTGCGTACAGCCGGCCGAACTCCGCCTTGGACTGGGAGGCCTGCATCAGGTTCAGCAGGCCCACCGGAAGGGTCTTCTGCCCGGTGGCGCTGCTCATCAGGGTCATGGAGATGATGTACTCGTTCCAGAAGGACAGGAAGTTGAACAGAATGATGGTGATAATGGAGGGCTGGGCCATGGGGAAAATAATGCGCACCATGGTGGTGCCGTAGCCTGCGCCGTCGATGTAGGCGGCCTCCTCAAAGTCATGGGGGAGGGTGGCGAAGTAGCCGGAGAGCAGGTAAATGGTAAAGGGCAGGGCGGTGGAGGCGTAGACCACGGCCAGCATGAACAGGTTGTTCATAAAGACATTGTTCAGGCGGAACAGATACTTCATCCAGCTGTCCCAGTCCCGCAGCATCAGGAAGATGGGCACCACAATGTAGTTGACGTTGATGAACAGCCCGGCCATGAAGGCGGTGTTCAGAAAACCGGAGCCCCGGAAGCGGAAGCGGGACAGGCAGTAGGCCGCGGGCAGGGCCACCACCAGCAGGATGGCCAGGGCCAGGGCGGTGACGACGACGGAGTTGAGCATGTAGCTGCCCATGCTGGCCGCATTCCAGGCGTCCACAAAGTTCTGCCAGTAAAAGCCCGCCGGCAGGGTCCAGGGGTTGCCGTAAAACTCGCTGTTCTGCTTGACGGAGGCCAGAAACACCCAGGCCACCGGCACGATGATGAGAACGGCCAGGGTGATCAGCACCACGTAAATAAACGCCTTGTAGAGGATATCGGCGGAATTCCTTTTTTTGACTTGTTCCATACTGCGCCTCCCGTCACATCTGAAGCACGTCGCGCCTGGTCACCTGATTGACCACAGCGGACAGCGTAAAGGAGAACAGGAAAATGATAACGCCCGCGGCCATGGAATAGCCGTACAGGCCCTCATCCTTCTGGGCGTACATAAAGCTCAGGCCCACGTCCACCATGCCCTTGGCCACCATGGCCTTGACAAACAGGAAGGCCATGTTGATGGTGGAGATGATGAAGAAGGTCAGGGTGGTGCGGATGTTGGTCCAAATCAGGGGGAGGGTAATCTCGAAGAACTGCTTGAACCGGCCCGCGCCGTCCAGGCTGGCCGACTCGTACAGGTCGGCGGGCACTGCGGCCATGGAGGCCATGTACATGACCATATAGTAGCCGATGGCCTGCCATACCATGGCGGCAATGACGCTGACCACAACCATGGGCTGGTCCTTCCACAGGATGAGCACGTCCCGCCCGGAGAGCATGGACAGCGTGGTGTTGAGCATTCCGTTTTCCGGCTTGTAGATGGCGGAGAAGATGCCCGCAATGACCACCACGGAGAGGATATTGGGGATGTAGAAAATAATGCGGAAGAAGTTCTGCCCGCGGATTTTCTCCCGGGTGAGAATGGCGGCGAACACGATGGCAAAGAAGAAGGTGATTACGGTCACGACGACAATCAGCAGGATGGTGTTCTGCATGGAGGTAATGAATTTCGTGTCCCGGAACAGGATTTTGAAGTTCTGAAGGCCCACAAAGGTCTCTGTGGGGGAGTAGGCCCCCCGTTCAAACAGGGACATGCGGAACACGTTCAGGGTGGGCAGGACCATGAACAGGAAGAACAGGATAGCCGCCGGAGCCACGCACAGGGCGATAAACCGGCTGCGGCCTCTGCTTCGCATGGGAAACACTCCTTTCTCGCGGAAAGTGAAAGGCGGCGGTGAGCGGTTTCCGCTCACCGCCGCCTATTGAATGGGGTCAGGCAGGGACAATCATTCCGTGATGAGGTTGGCGCGCATCTGGTCGCTGGCGGCCTTGATGCTGTCCACCCAGTCCTGCTGGGAGAGCGTGCCGTTGACCAGGCCGTTGAAGGGGTCAAAGAAGACCTCGCGCACGCTGCCCAGGCCGGCAACGGACTCGTAGGTGGCAAAGCCGCCCATAACGGCGGAGGCGCCGCTGTCATAGATGCCGTAGAAAATCTTGTTGTCCCCTTCCATGCTGTCGGTGATGCCGGTAATGGGCTGGGCCGCGCCGCCCTTGGCGAAGATGGAGGCGGCCTTGTCGCTGTACAGGAAGGCGATAAACTGCTTGGCCGCGTCCAGGTTGGGCGCCTGGGCGGGAATCCAGGCCTGCTCCATCCAGCAGTAGCTGGCGCTGGTGCCGGCGCCGCCGCCGGGCAGGGCGCACATGCCCCACCGGAAGCCGTCGGCCCGGAGCGCGTCCTCCATCTCGCCCACAATCCAAGTGCCGTTGGGGATGAACAGGGCCTTGTTGTCCAGAATCAGCTGCTGGTTCATCAGGTAGTCCTGATCGTTGGCCTGGGCGACGGTCACCTCGGCGGTGTAGCTGGCCAGCTTGCTCATCACGTCAAAGCACTGCTTGGCCTCGTCGGTGTCCCAGATGCCCTCGGCGTAGTTCATGGCCTGGTTGAAGAACTCGGGGCCGCCCGCGGAGTATAGCAGGGTGGGGAAGAAGGTGTCGAAATAGCCGGTGGTGGGGTAAGTAAACAGGGCGTAGCCCTCGGCCTTGGCGGTCTCGCCCAGGGCCCACATCTCGTCCCAGGTGGCGGGGACGGTCCAGCCCTTTTCCTCAAAGAGGCCGGCGTTGTAGAACAGGCCGCAGGGGGAGTAGAACATGGGGGCCAGATAGGTCTTGCCGTCGCCGTAGGGGTTGGTGATGGAGGTGTCGGTAAAGCCG
>JAAWHL010000012.1 GCA_022795855.1 Lawsonibacter sp. | reverse complement strand
ATCAGCAGGCTGGCAGATGGCATGAGGGATGGGAACAAATTGTCCGCTGCGCAGCGTCTGGGCGTATTTTCCAGGAGTGGTGTCTGTAAAGTCTGTAAACCGCCTCCAGGCTCTGCCGTACCAGGACCAGGCAGTGAAAATCCAGGGAGAAGCGGACCTCCAGGCCCCCGGCGGCGGGGGTAACGAACAGCTCCCTGGGCGCGGAGCACCAGCACTGGCAGCTGCTGCCTGCCGGGGTCTCCACCCGGCACTGGATTTGGAAGGTCTTGTGAACCGACTGGAGCTGTTCCCCGTCGTCTATGTACAGCGCAGTGAACTGCACATCGGCGGTGAGGACCGACTGTTCCCCCTCCCTGTTGACGCGGATTTCTCCCAGATCCACCCAGCTGTGGGCAACGGTACGCACCATGGCCGGGGTCTCCATCAGCTCCCGCACCGGAATGGCGCGAACACCCCGCTCGGTGGTGTGAGCCAGCATATGGGAGACGGTCTTCGTCTCCATCTGCCAGTTGGTGCTGTAGACATCACACAGCACCGTCATCTGGCGGGTCTCCCGGACCACGGCCTGGGCCAGCAGCTCCAGCGTCACCTCTCCGGCGGCGGCCTCCTCTGCTCTTTGGAGGGTCAAATCAGCCAGCGCCACCCGGAGCTCGCACTCACAGCTCTCCCCTGCTCCGGCCACCTCCATAATCTGGGAGAAAGCCAGGGACTGGCGGACTGTTTTCATCTCCCCGCCGTCCATCAGCAGGGCCTCCAGCTCGACCGAGCCCTTGAAAATCAGCTTGCTGCCAATCAGCTTGCTTTCCGTACAGTAGGGCTCGGCCTGGAGGCTGAGTATCTCCCCTCTGTCCCCTCCGGAGAGAGCGAAATCCACCGTCTCCGAAAAGGTAAAGGGTTTTTCCTGTACAGATGTTGTCACATCCGCGCTCTGCTCTGAGAGAAGCTGGCGGATGCCGTGCTCCTCGCCCTCCTCCACGCCGCAGCACAGATTCAGCTCCATCGGCTGATAGGCCTGAAGGTCCACGGCCAAATCGGCCCGGATAAGCACCTTGCGGGGGTTGAGCGCCCTGGCCTCGCACCAGCGCACCCGGGGAACGGCAATCACGCTGCCCTGGCCGGTCAGGGCCTTGGCCTCCGCCTGGCAGGTGAAGGGCAGCGCTGCATCCATGTGGCGCACCCCTTCTCCCGCCTCCGGCAGGTAAAACACGCAGGCGCGCACCAGGCCGGTAACGGTTACCGCCCCGTCCCGCAGCTGCTTTCCGGTGAGGCAGGCCTGCGCCCGGCTGTCCAGAATACGCAGAATATCCGGGCAGGCGTCCGGGACGATGGCCTCCTGGGTTTCCTCCTGACAGACGGTGGTGTCCAGCACCAGTTCAAAGCAATTGATTACATCACGCCGCAATTCCAGCTCCATTGTGACCTCTCCCTTTACATTCAATGTCCGGCCGGCCCCTTCGGGCCGCTGTCTGCTTTGTGACACTATATGTACAGGCTGAGAGGTTTATGCCGGAATCATCCTTTCATTTTGAATATTTTGCGCAGCAGGCCCCGCAGACATTTGGGAGAACGGACTACCACGATACCCATCACTCACCCCTCCCCTCCCTTGAACTGGCCGTTTCCGGCTACTTCAGTATATGGCCCTGGGCGGAAATGTGTCACAGGTTCTAAGAGCCTGTCTAATATCCCGGAGTATGCCGAGCGGCAGGGAATTTTCCGCCGGGCAGGGCAGATTTTCTTGGAACCCTTGGCGGATCCCAAGGAAATTTAACACCGTATGGCGGCAAAACGCCCGCCAGCCGGTGGGATGAGAGATGTTAAACCGGCGCTCAAAATTCCCCGGCTGAAGGGTGGGGCCTCATAGAGAAGCTAAAGGCACGACAGGCCACGGCGGCCTGTCGTGCCTTTTTGACGATGTAACCTACGATGATACTTTCAGAGACAGTGCCTGTGTGAGAGCACAGTAATCCGGAATCCCCTTATTGCCATGTGATTTGACCTAAATGCTCTCTGAGTGCTTCTAAATGAGATTCATCAATGGCTCCTGCATGAATGTCGGCATAAAATCCATTGCTTCGTATCCAAGCAATGAGTTTTTCGTCCGAATAAATGACGGCAATTCCATACACATTGAATTCCGGCAAAAGATGATAGTCCTCATTGCAAAATTTTTCTAATTCCCGTTCAATATCAAGCGTTGTCACGAATTTCCCTTTACATCTTCCTTTTTTTACAACCGGTTTATTTTCCAGCGCAATTGTAAGCATTCTGGCCGCACAAAACTGGCAGCAGCAAAAGCCGCTCTTTTCTATATGCCATTCCCTTTTGTAATATTGTGCAAGGCAGCCGCTTTTTATATCGTAACCAGCAATTGGCGTCCGCTTTTTCTTGAAGAACACAATGATTCCCTGTTCTGTATAGATTTCTCCAAGCGGCAAGAAATGCTCAGCATTTGAAAAATATTCCTCTTGATTGTGAATTGCTGTGTAAATAAGTTTTAATTCTGCCGGAAAAGGAACCTCCAGTTTTTCTTCCACTGCGGAAAAATCAATATCTTCCTTCCTGCTGAGGTTCATAAATGACTGCATTTTTAATATCATGGCTTGTAAATCTGTATATTCAGGCTCCAGCAAAGGGTGGTTTTCCCAAAAACGGACGGCCTGATCTTCTTTGCTAATTTGGTGGTCTGTTAAAATGTGCTCCGATCTGCTGAGTGAAACGTTCTGGTAACCGGAAACCTGTTCCGCAGGATAACTTCCAAAGTATATGTTATTTCGATAAACATAAAATCCCTGCTGCATTTCGCCCTCCAAAAATTCCCCCGAAAGATTTCAGTTTGCTGGTCAAGTTACCATACAGCAACACCCGCCGGAAAGCAGCTGCTTTTCAGCGGGTGTCAGCTTCCTTGCGATAGGCCACCTAAAGCCGGGGAACCGCATTACTCCAAACGCTTTCGCTCCCAATCCGGGACGGCGCCGGCCTGCTCGTAGAGACGGAGGTAGCTTTGGTGCCGGCTGGGCGCAATCTCTCCCGCCTTTACCGCCGCCAGCACCGCGCACCCCTTCTCCCTGCGGTGGGCGCAGTCCGGAAAACGGCACCGGCCCCGGTAGGGCGCAAACTCCCGAAAGGTGTCCTGAAGCTGTTCCTTCCGTCCCAGCTCCTGCAGATCCGGTTCAAAGGAGGAGAACCCGGGGGTATCGGCAGCCACCCCGCCGCAGGCCAGGCGGAACAGCTCCACATGGCGGGTGGTGTGCCTTCCCCGGCCCAGCCGCCGGCTGATATCTCCCGTCTTCAGGGCGATGCCGGGCTCCAGGGCGTTCAGGATGCTGGACTTCCCCACGCCGGAATTCCCCGTAAAGGCGGAAACCTTTCCGGCAATCAAACGCCTTAGCTCCTCCAGCCCCTCTCCGGTTTGGGCGCTGACTGTCAGGGCCGGGTAGCCCGCCCGCCGGTAGATGCCCGCCAGCGCCGACCCGTCCGCCAAATCACATTTGTTGACGCAGATTACGCACCCGCACCCCCGAATCTCGGCAATGGAAATCAACCGGTCAATCAGGAATGGGTCGGTCGCGGGAACCGCCTGGGAAGCAATCATCACCAGCTGGTCAATATTGGCTACAGCCGGCCGCTGAAAGCAGTTTTTCCTGGGCAGCACCTCGTCCAGCGCGCCCTGCCCGTCCTCCAGGGGCGTGAATCTCACCCGGTCCCCCACCAGGGGGGTCAGCTGCTCATGGCGCAGCCGGCCCCGGCCCCGGCAGGCATACAGCCTCTGTCCGCCGTCCACGTAGTAAAACCCGCTCAGGGCCTTCAGAATGATGCCCTCCGCCATCAGGAATCAAAGTCCACTACTTCACTGCGGTCATACTGGCCGTTGAAGTAGATGAAAATGGTCTTGGTCCCGGTGCCGGTCACAGGGACGGGCTGGGCCACCTTCATAGCAGTATCCACAATTTCATTAAACACGGTCACGCCGTCCATGGTGACCTCCAGGCGTACCTCCGAGGGGATAATATTCTCCGGCAGGTTGACCATCACCTCTTTTGTGACCTCCTGGGGCAGGTCCGCCGGGTCGGGGCCTATGCTGACCCGCAGATTGACCACGGTGCCCTCCTCCACCTCGGTGCCTGCCACGGGGTTCTGGTCAATGACCTGTCCGGCCGGATACTCGCTGCTGTAGTCCTCAATCACCTTGCACTCCAGGTTCTTGAAGAGCAGGTCACTCTCCGCCCAGCTGCGGGTCTGCCCGATATAGTTGCTCAGGGCGATTTTTTTGCTCTCCGCACCCCGGCTGACCACCAGCTGCACCTCGTCAATCTCTGGGCGCATCGGGGTATTGGGTGCCGGCGTGGCGGAGATGATATAGCCGGAGGGCACCTCGTCGTCGTACTCATAGGTGGGAGTAGCCACCCGCAGGCCCATATTCTGCAGCTCCACCAGGGCCTTGAGATACTCGGTGTTCTCCACCGGAATCATGTTCAACAGCTTGGGCCCCCCGCTGACGGTCACTGTAATTTCTGCCTTGGGGTCCAAGACCTGGGTGTTGGCCTGGGGATTCTGGCGCAGAATGGTGCCGGCAGGCGCGTCGTCCTCCAGCACGTCCCCCTCCACCAGGATGAATTCACCCAAAAGCTCCCGGTCCATGCCGGCCTCCTCCAGCAGCTGCCCCACCACATTGGGAATGGTATACTGCTCCTGGGGCTTCATATAGTCCAGAATGAAGTTTTGATAGACAAAGTAGAACACGCCGCCGATAAACACCAGAATCAGCAGCACGGCCACCAGGAAGGGCCAGGAGGGGCCGCCGGAGCGGTAGTGCTCCTCCTCCTCGCTGTCATAGTCCGGCTCCTGCCGGGGGCGGCGGCGGGCGCCGGTGGAGGAACCGGCGGAGTAGGCGGTACGAATCTGCGTTTTGTCGCTGTCGTCCTCCAGGGGCTCCATGAACTCGCTGATTTGGTACTCAAAATTGATGTTGGGATTTTTGCGGAACTCCTCCAGGTCGGCCAGCATATCGTCGGCGGAGACATACCGGTTGTCCGGACTGGGGGCCATGGCCCGCATGGTGATGGCCTCCAGGGCCTCCGGGATGGAGGGGTCCAGCTCCCGCGGGGAGAGCGGGATGGAGTTGATGTGCTGAATGGCCACCGAGACGGGGGTGTCCCCCTCGAAGGGCAGCCGGCCGGTAATCATCTCGTAAAGAACCACGCCGGCAGAGTACAGGTCAGACCGGGCGTCGATGTGGCTGCCTCTGGCCTGTTCAGGAGAGATGTAGTGGACCGAGCCCAGCGCCTCCTGGGTCAGGGTGCTGTGTCCGCCGGAGGCCACCCGGGCAATGCCGAAATCGGCCACCTTGACGCTCCCGTCCCGCAGGACCATGATGTTGTGGGGCTTGATATCCCGGTGAATGATGCCCCGGCTGTGGGCATGGCCCAGGGCCTTGACAATCTGGGTGATAAAGTGGAGCGCCTCCCGCCAGTTGAGCTTGTTCCCCTTCTTCTGCATGTACTGCTTCAGGGTAATGCCGTCAATCAGCTCCATGACGATATATTCAAACTCAGAGGAACGGCTCACGTCGTACACCGCCACAATATTGGGGTGGGAGAGCATGGCCACGGCCTGGGACTCGTCGTGGAAGCGGCGGCGGAATTCGGCGTCCTGGGACAGGTCCTCCCGGAGGATTTTGATGGCCACCAGCCGGTTCAGCCGGTGGCATCGGGCCTTGTATACCCGCGCCATGCCGCCCGTTCCGATGAGCTCTAAAATTTCATAGCGATTGTCGAGTAATTTACCTATGTATTGATCCATGGTAAAGTCCTCCTTATTCCTGGCTTTGCTCGTGCTGAATCAGCACCACTGTCACATTGTCTGGCGCGCCCCGCTTCAGGGCGATGTCCAGCAGCCGCTGGCAGCAGCTCTCCGCCGGGCCGCCGTGGATTACTTCATACAAAATCTCCTGTTCGGTGACAATGTTGCTCAATCCGTCGCTGCACAAGAGCAAATAGTCCCCCTGCTCCAGGGCCTGATAGAACCGGTCGGTATGCAGTCTGGGCTCTGCGCCCAGCGCCCGGGTAATCAGGTTTTTATGGGGGTGGACCCTGGCCTGGTCCCGGGTCAGATCCCCCCGCTGAACCAGGTCCTCTACCAGAGAGTGGTCCCGGGTGACGCGGACAATGCCGTCGCCGGTGATATGATAGGCGCGGCTGTCCCCCTCGTTCAGGATGGCGGCTCCCGTCCGGTCCGCCAGCGCGGCCACCAGGGTGGTTCCCATTCCGCTGCACTCCGGCTCCGCCGAGGAGCGGCGGAACACCTGGGCGTTGGCCAGAGCGGCGGCCCGCTCCATGCGCTCGTGACCGGTCTCCAGAATCTGGGGCTCCGTGCGGAAGAATTCCTCCAGGAAGAGCTCCACCGCCATGGTGCTGGCAATATTGCCCGCCCGGGCGCCTCCCATTCCGTCGCAGACCACGGCAATTACCTGGCCGTCCGGCAGCTGCCGGACCGCATAGGCGTCCTGATTTTGTTCCCGCACCGCGCCGCGGTGGGTAATCCCCCATACATTCATGGATTATCGTCCTCTTTCTTCGTTGGGCGGCCCGGGGTCCGCCATGGCTTTCCGGCGGAGCTGACCGCAGGATGCGTCGATGTCCCCGCCCAGCCGGCGGCGCACCGTCACCGTAACTCCGTGCTCCTCCAGCCTGCGCCGGAAGGCAGCCGTCCGGCGGCTGGGCTTCAGGGGGCTCTCCGCTACGTTGTTCAGCGGAATCAGGTTCACATGCCCCGGGGTTCCCTTCAGCAGGGCGGCCAGCTGGTCCGCCTGTCGGTCGGAGTCGTTGACGCCGTCAATCATGGCGTACTCGTAGGAGATGCGCCGGCCTGTGGTCTGGAAATAGCGGCGGCATGTTTCCATCAGCTTTTCCACTCCAATCCCCCGGTTCACCGGCATCAGCCGGGAGCGGGTCTCGTCGTCGGGAGCGTGGAGAGAAACCGATAACGTCAATTGTAACTCACATCGGGCCAGTTTGTCAATTTTCTCCGTTAAACCGCAGGTGGACAGCGAGATGTGGCGCATCCCGATATTAAGCCCCTCCGGGTGGTTGACCAGGTGAAGGAACTTCAAAACCGTGTCAAAATTGTCCAAAGGCTCCCCAATCCCCATTAAAACAAGGTTGGAAATGGCTTCGCCGCTGTCCAGTTGGGTAAAAATTACCTGATCCAGCATCTCCCCCGGCGTCAAATCCCTTACCTTGCCCCCCAGGGTGGAGGCGCAGAAGGCACAGCCCATCCGGCAGCCCACCTGGCAGGAGATGCAGGCCGTATTGCCGTGCTGATACTTCATCAAAACCGTTTCGATGCAGCTCCCGTCCCCCAGGCGCCAGAGGTATTTGATTGTACCATCCAGGGCGGATACCTGCTTTCGGGCGGCGACCGGGCGGGCAAGCAGGCAGGTTTCCTTCAATTTCTCCCGAAGCTGCTTTGGCAGGTTGCTCATCTCGTCGAAGGAGGAGGCCCCCCGGTTCAGCCAGCGGAACACCTGCCCGGCCCGGAACGCCGGCTGGCCCAGCTCCTGAAAAAAGGCGGCCAGCTCCTCCGGGGTCATGGATTTCAAATCAGTCACAGGGACTCCTCCCTTCTGCGCAGCTTGGCGATAAAAAACCCGTCGGTGCCGTGGCGGTGGGGCCACAGAGTGACCATTCCGTCCTCCGCCCGTCCGGCGGGGCCGGGCAGGGAGAAGGGCTCCGGGACAAATTCACGCCCTCTGCTCAAAAACGTTTCCGCCGTCTGCCGGTTTTCCCGGTCCAGGACGGTGCAGGTGGAGTACAGCAGCACCCCGCCCGGCCGGACATAGCGGCTGACATTTTCCAGCAGGGCGAGCTGGACCCGGGGCAGCTGTTTCAGCTCCTCGGGATTCTTGTCCCGGATGTCCGGCTTTTTGCGGATTACGCCCAGCCCGGAGCAGGGCGCGTCCAGCAGCACGCAGTGGAAGGCCTTCTCCCACTCCGGCCGGAATTCCCGGCCGTCCGCAGTCATGGGGCTGATTAGGGAAAGGCCCAGGCGCCGGGCGCCGTTGGCAATCAGCTTCCTTTTGTGGGGGTGGAGGTCGCAGGAAACGATTTCCCCCTCCCCTTCCATATCCAGCGCCGCCGCAAAGGATTTCCCGCCCGGCGCGGCGCAGGCGTCCAGCACCCGCATTCCGGGCCGCAGCCCCGCCGCCAGAACTGCCAGCCGGGAGGCCGGGTCCTGTATGTAAAAAAGGCCCTCCCGGAAAGCGGACAGCCGCTCCAGGTTTCCTGTGCGGGACAAAATCAGGCAGTTCTCCAGCCATGGATGGGGCTCCGCCTCCACCCCCTCCTCTTCCAGGCGGGCGGCCAGCGTCCCCGCGTCCGTTTTCAGGGTGTTCACCTGGGCGGTCATGGGCGGCTGGCTGTTGTTCGCCTGAAGGGCCTGGGCGGCCTCGCCGCTGCCCAGCGTGCGCAGCAGCTCCTCCGTCAGCCACGCCGGGTGGCTGTAGAGGGTGGACAGATACTGCACCGGGTCCCCGCAGGGGATGGAGGGCAGGCGGTCCAGACTGCGCTCCAGGCTGCGGAGAATGGCGTTGACCATCCCTGGGGTGCGTCCGCTCCTGCTGTGGCGCTTGGCCAGCTCCACGCTGCTGTCCACCGCCGCGCTGTGGGGAATTTTGGTCAGAAACAGCATCTGATAGGCCCCCAGGCGCAGAATGCACTGGACCTTGGACTCCATTCGCTCCAGAGGCAGGTTGGAGAAGCGGCTCAGGTAGAAGTCCAGCAGCAGACGGTTCTGAAGCACGCCAAAGCACAGGTTGGTACACAGCGCGGCATCCCGGGCGTCCAGCCCGGCGGCGGAAATCTGCTTTTTCAGTGCGCCGTCCGACCAGCCCCCCTGCCGCTGGCAGGCGTGCAGGGACAGCAGGGCCGCTTCTCTGGCGTCCATATCCGGAACCTCCTCTTAAAAACCAGGTCTTGCTTGGGAATATGGGAAAAAGGTCCGCCGCCTGGGTCCGCTGACCTTTTACACACAGGCCTGGGGAAATAATAAAAAGGAGCGGTACGCAGCCGCTCCTTTTGGGATTACAAGGCTTCCTTGACCTTGGCCGCCTTGCCCACGCGGTCACGCAGGTAGTACAGCTTTGCGCGGCGGACCTTGCCGCGGCGCACGGTCTCGATTTTTTCGATAGAAGGAGCATGGATGGGGAACACCTTCTCCACGCCGATGCCGTAGGAGATGCGGCGAACAGTAAAGGTCTCCTCCAGACCGCCGTGCTTCTTGGCAATCACGGTGCCCTCGAACACCTGGATACGCTCGCGGCTGCCTTCCTTAACCTTGATGTGGACGCGGACGGTGTCGCCAACTTCCACAGCGGGGGGCTCTGCCTTCTTGTACTTCTCGGTGAAAACCTGCATTAAATCCATTGTTTTTCCTCCTGTTGTATAGGCGTTCATGCGGCGTCAGCGTCCCGCGCCTTCCGGATTGGGACCGCCGCAGAGGACCGCCCGTTATTCAGACTCAGGTATGATAGCACACATCCGGCTTTTTTGCAAGCAGGATTTTGCATTTTTCAGAAATTTGCCGTATCGGGCCGCCGTCAGCCTCCGCTGCTGCCAGCCGGACGGTCCAGGGGGCCGGAGAAGGTCCGGCGGAACTGCGCAAACGTCCCCTCCTCCAGGGCCTGGCGGATGCGGGCCATCAGCGTGTTGTAGAAATGGAGGTTGTGCAGTACGGCCAGCCGCATGGCCAGCATCTCTCCCGACACAAAAAGATGGCGCAGATAGGCCCGGGAAAAGCTGCGGCAGGCGGGGCAGGTGCAGGCCGGGTCGATGGGGCTGCGGTCCAGCTTATACTTCTCGTTTTTCAGGTTGATGGTTCCCTGCCAGGTATAGAGCTTTCCGTGGCGGGCGTTCCGGGCGGGCATGACGCAGTCGAAAAAGTCAATTCCCCGGGCGGCGCCCTCAATGATGTTGGAGGGGGTGCCCACCCCCATCAGATAGCGGGGCTTGTCCTGCGGCATATGGGGCTCCACCGCGTCGATGATGTCATACATGGTCTGGGTGGGCTCTCCCACCGCCAGACCGCCGATGGCGAAGCCGTCGCAGGGGAGGCGGGCGATTTGTTCCATATGCTCCACCCGCAGGTCCGCGTAGGTCCCCCCCTGGTTGATGCCGAAGAGCATCTGCTCCGGGTTGACGCAGCCGGGCAGGGCGTTCAGCCGCCAGTGCTCGTCCACGCACCGCTCCAGCCAGCGGTAAGTCCGCTGGCACGAGGCCTTTACATACTCGTAGGGGGAAGGATTTTCCACGCACTCGTCAAAGGCCATGGCAATGTCGCTGCCCAGGTTGGACTGAATCTGCATGGACTCCTCCGGCCCCATAAAGATGCGCCGGCCGTCAATGTGGGAGGAAAAGGTGACCCCCTCCTCCTTGATTTTCCGCAGTCCGGACAGGGAGAATACCTGAAATCCGCCGCTGTCGGTGAGCATGGGCCCGTCCCAGCCCATCATGCGGTGAAGCCCCCCCAGCTCCCGCACCACTCCGTCCCCCGGGCGCAGGTGCAGGTGATAGGTGTTGGACAGCTCCACCTGACAGCCGATTTCCTTCAGGTCCAGGGCGGACACCGCCCCCTTAATAGCCCCCTGGGTGCCCACGTTCATAAACACCGGGGTCTGGACCGCGCCGTGGGCGCAGGTAAACAGCCCCCGCCGGGCGCGCCCTTCTTTTTTTAATACTTCAAACACAAAGCAGAGCTCCTTCATGGTTGTTCATCCTTATTTCTTTGAAAAGAAAAAGGATCAAAAAGAAACTTTTGACACAAAACTTCGTTTTGCACCAGGAATATCAGGCCTCGTTTGAAAAATGGACCGCAGTCTGGCGGGAAAAGGGCCGGCCAGATGCGCGTTCGAGGTTGTAAATACAGGCAGCGGCCCCTCTTACAGGCTGTTAAAAAGCGCTCAGCTGCGCTTTCCGTTCCGGCCCAATATTGGCCGGCTCGATCCGCTCCACAGCAGTCACCTCACCCCAATTCTACCCCAACCCCCGGCTGGCTGTCAAATTTTTGCGGCAATTATTTTTTCTGTCTGAAACATTGGCCCCCGGCGCGGTGTATTATTAAGTGAAAGGACCTTTCAGAAAGGAGCGGGCGTCATGGAGACCTGGGAGCTGGAAGAAAAAGCGGCGCAGTATGCCGATATGATCTACCGCATCGCCTTGAACGACACCGGCTCTCCCCCGGACGCGGAGGATATTTTGCAGGAGGTTCTGCTGGCGCTGTTTCTCTCTCCCCTCTCCTTTGAGAGCAGAGAGCACGAAAAGCGCTGGCTGATCCGGGTAACTCTGAACAAGGGGAAGAACCACCGCCGCACCCTTCTGCGCCGCGCCGCCCTGCCGCTGGAGGAAGCGGAGGACTGCTGTGTTTCCCAAGCGCCGGAGCACATCGCTCTGCGGGCTGCCGTGGCCGCTCTGCCCCGGAAGTGGCGGCGGGCTGTAGATTTGTACTACTACGAGGGGTACTCCACCGCCGAGACAGCCGCTCTCCTGGGCGCCAAAGAACCCACCGTCCGCACCTGGCTGCGCCGGGCGCGGATCAGGCTGAAAGATTTATTAGCGGAGGAATAAACATGACGACACAGGAACGCTACCGCGCCGCCTTTGCGGGAAAAGCCCCGCGGCGGGCCGTTGACAGGGCTCTTGCCTCCCTCAGCGAGCTCCCCAAGCCCCGGCGGCGCACTTTCCGTCCGGCGCTGGCCGCTGCGGCCGCCGCCGCCCTTCTGACCACCGGTGTCAGCGCCGAGGTGAACAGCGCCGCAGTCACCAATCTCCTGGCCCCCGCCTTTGGCAGCACCCGCACCCAGCTGCTGGGGGATATCGGCCGCCCGGTAGGGGCCTCCGTCTCGGCGGACGGCTACACCCTGACCGCCGAGGCCATTCTGGGGGACCGGCACAATTTTGTCATCGCCTACACCATCACCCGGGAGGACGGACAGTCCCTCCCCGAGCTGTGCTTCTTTGAAGGAATCCGGGACAACCTCCGGGGCAGCGGCAGCGGATACTACTGGCCGGCGGACGACGACCCCACTGACAACCAGACCCGGTACTATCAGGAGTGTTCCCAGGGGCCGACCCTTCCCCACACCCTGAAGCTCTCCTTCTCTGAGCTGGTCCAGTACAGAGAGGTGGGAGAGGGGAAATATGAGTACACCCCTCTGGCGGAGGGCCCCTGGGAACTCTCCTTCACCTGCCGCTATCCGGACAGCTCCCGGGCGCTCCGCGCAAATGGGTCGGTCTTTTCGGATCAGCAGGGGCATTCGTACACCATAAGCGCCCTTTCTCTCTCCTATCTGGGGTTTCATCTCACAGGGACCACCTCCCCGGGCTGCGGGGAGGGGCCGGATGACCGCCAATATTCCGCCTATGCCACCCTTACCGACGGCTCCCGGGTTTCTTTTGGAAACAGCAGCCTCCACTTCCACGGATCCGGAAGCAAGGTATCGTTCTCCTGGCAGGGTTATTTCATGGGGGACAGCTCCGCGCAGCAGCTGATCTCTCCGGATGAGGTGGTCTCTGTCACCATTTGCGACGTTACGATTCCAGTCATGTAAAAGCCTGTTTAACATCGCTCGCACACCGGCTGGCAGTCCTTTTGCCGCCATTCCGCGTGAAATTTTCTTGGAATCCACAAGGATTCCTGCGAAGATCTGCCCTGTCCTGCGGAAAATCCCCTGCCATCCGGTATACTTTGAGAACTTAAACAGGCTCTAAAAAATCGCTCCGCCGGCGGCGGAGCGATTTTTACAGCGGACTTCTGCGGGCGGACGCCTCAGTTTCTCCTCGCCTTGCCCAGGAAACGCAGCAGATACAGGAACAGGTTGATGAAGTCCAGATACAGCTGCAGCGCGGAGAAAACCGAGGCCTTCTCCAGCATGTCGGGGTAACCGGCGTAATAGCTGTAGTAAGCCTTGATTCTCTGGGTGTCATAGGCGGTATAGCCCAGGAAAATGGCGATACCGATGATGCAGGCAATCCGGTCCAGCATCTGAAGGCCGGGGATAAACATGCTGATAACCCCAAAGAGGATCAGGAAGAGCAGGCCGGAGAACAAAATGGGACGCAGATTGCTCAGGTCAGCCTTGGTCAGGTAGCCGTAGGCGGCCAGAGCGCCGAAATAGACGGCAGTAGCCAGGAAGACAAAAATCAGGCTGCCAAACTCGAAAATATACAGGTAGATTGACATCGTAAAGCCAAACAGGGCGGAAAAGGTGAGGAACATAATCCGCGCCGTGGCTACCGCCATTTTCTCAATGCGGGCCGACATGGTGACGGACAGAACCAAGGTGGCAATCAGAACAATCAGGTGGCAGTAGGGAATATAGACCAGGGCGTACAGCGTGGCGTTGGTGGCCCAGCATACAACGGCAATTCCGAAGGTCACCAGCAGGCCCAGAACCATCCACAGGAAGGTTTTGGCTGTGTACTGGCCGATGGTCTCCACCTGTCCGGCGGGGGTGTAGCTGCGGTCAAGCTCATAGGGATCAAAACTCATGGGAAATCGCTCCTTTCAAAAATTGCGGTCAGGTTTCATGATCGCTGACATGGAACTGCTTCAGGTTGCCGATTTTGGCGCTGCGGCGGTCCAGCTCCTCCAATACCGCCCGCAGCGGGATGTCCTGCGCGGCCATCATCACGGTCAGGTGGTACAGCAGGTCGGATATCTCCCCCACCGTCTCCTCCTGGGTGCCGTTTTTAGCGGCAATGATGGTTTCCGCGCACTCCTCCCCCACCTTTTTTAAGATTTTGTCCAGGCCCTTGTCAAAAAGATAGCAGGTATAGGATCCCTCCTGGGGGTGCTCCTGCCGGTCCCGGACCACCTGATACAGCCGTTCCAGGGTATCGCTCATGTCTCACGCCTCATTTTTCAAATTTTGCCTCTGTTTGCAATCTCGACCGTTTCTTCCCCTATTATAACTCAATTCGCCGAAAAAAGCAACTGTCAGCTCCGGTGTGGCAGACGGGCCCGTCGGGAACGCAGAGGTAGAGCAGCGTATCGGTATCGCAGTCGGTAAAAATTTCCTTTATATGGAGAAAATTCCCGCTGGTCTCCCCCTTGTTCCACAGCTCCTGCCGGCTTCGGCTCCAGAACCAGGCGGTTTTTGTCTCCAGGGACAGCTCCACCGCCCGCCGGTTGGTAAAGCCCAGCATCAAAACATCCCGCGTCTCCGCGTGCTGGATCACCACCGGAATCAGGTCCGACTTTTGAAACAGCAGCTCCAAATCAAACATCTTTTATCCCTCCCAGGGCGGCTTTTCCCGCCCCCGCTCCCAGGGCTCCGCCGGGCCCCGGAGGTTCTTCGGCCTGCGGCGCTCCTGTTTTTTCTTCTTCAGCAGCCAGCCCGCCAGAAGCTCCGCGGCCTCTCCGCCCACTTCCAGGGCAAGCTCCAGCAGCGTCTCCAGCATCTCTCACCGCACCGGGATGTTCTGTCCGGCCAGGTACTGCTTCACCTGGGGCACCGTCAGCTCGCCAAAGTGGAACAGCGAGGCGGCCAGGGCCGCGTCGCAGTCCGTCTCTTGAAACACCTGGGCAAAATGGGCCAGGCTGCCGCATCCGCCCGAGGCAATCACGGGAATGGACACCGCCTGAGTGACCGCCCGGGTCATTTCCAGGTCAAATCCCTCCTTGGTTCCGTCGGCGTCCATGGAGGTCAGCAGGATTTCTCCGGCGCCCAGCCGCTCCCCCTCCCTGGCCCACTCGATCGCATCCAGCCCGGTGGGGGTCCGCCCTCCGGCGGTGACCACCTCAAAGCCGCCGCCCGGGCGGCGGCGGGCGTCAATGGCCAGCACCACGCACTGGGAACCGAAGCGCTCCGCCGCACGGGATATCAAGGTTTTATCCTTTACAGCCGCTGAATTGACGGAGATTTTGTCCGCCCCGGAGCGCAGCAGGCGCTGAAAATCCTCCAGAGTGCGGATGCCGCCTCCCACAGTCAGGGGGACAAAGACCTGCGCGGCGGTGCGTTCCACCACGCCGGCCACCGTATCCCGGCCGTCACTGGTGGCGGTGATGTCCAGAAAGACAATCTCGTCCGCCCCCTGCTCGGAATAAAACCTGGCCATCTCCACCGGGTCGCCCGCATCCCGGATGTTCACGAAATTGACCCCTTTTACCACCCGGCCGTCCCGCACGTCCAGACAGGGGATGATGCGTTTGGCTAACACTGCGCCCCCGCCTCCCTCACTGCCCGGGCCAGATCTACCGTCCCGGCGTAATAGGCCTTGCCCACAATGGCCCCGCGGAGGCCCATAGCGGACAGCCGCCTCAGATCCTCGTGGCTGGATACCCCTCCGGAGGCCACTATCCCGCAGGAAACCGCTTTTTGGAGCGCCTCCAGCCGGGAGAAGGCCGGTCCCTGGAGGGTGCCGTCGGTGTCAATATCTGTAAAGATAATTACCTTTACCCCATATCCCTCCATGCGCCGGGCCAGCTCCAGGTAATCCATGCCGGAGTCCTCCCGCCAGCCGGCGGTTTTCACCCGGCCGTTTTTCGCGTCAATGCCCACAGCCACCCGCTCGCCCCAGCGTTCCGCCGCCTGGCGGACCAGCTCGGGACAGGTTACTGCGGCAGAGCCGATTACCGCCCGCCGGACGCCCAGGCCGAACACCGCCTCCAGGTCGGCCAAGGTGCGAATTCCGCCCCCCAGCTCCACCTCCAGCCCGGACTCCCGAACCACTTGGCGGACAATCTCCCCGTTTTTCCGGACGCCGTCCCGCGCGCCGTCCAGGTCCACCATATGGATATGCCGCGCACCCGCGTCATAGAAGGCCCGGGCCGTCTCCAGCGGGTCTTGGGCCACCTGGTGGACTGTATCAAACTCCCCTTTATAAAGGCGAACCACTTGTCCGTCCTTCAGGTCGATGGCAGGCAGAATAATCATCGGCTCAACTCCCCAAAATTTCTTAAAATCCGCAGACCCGTCTCGCCGCTTTTCTCCGGGTGGAACTGACAGCCGAAAAAGTTTCCGCACTGCACGGCGGCGGCAATTCCTACGCCATAGTCCGTCTCGGCTATCACATGCTCCGGGCCGGTGTCCTGAGCGGAAAAGGTATGGACAAAGTAGACATATTCCCCCTCCTCCAGCCCCCGGAACAGCGGGGATTCGTTGGGGAAGGTCAGGCTGTTCCAGCCGATGTGGGGCAGCTTCCGAGCTGTCGGAATGCGGCGGCAGGTCCCCCGCACCGCGCCCAGACCGGCGCAGGGCCGGACCTCCTCTCCCCGCTCCAGCAGCAGCTGCATCCCTAGGCAGATGCCCAGCACAGGCTTTTTTTGCCCCTGCTCCAGCACCGCCCGGTCCAGCCCGCTTTGACGCAGCCTGTCCGCCGCGTCCGGGAAGGCCCCCACCCCCGGCAGAATCACCCCTCCGGCCCGCTCCAGCTCCCCTTGGTCGGCGGTAATCACGCTCTCCAGTCCGATGTACCGCAGGGCGTTGGACACACTTTTCAGATTGCCTACTCCATAGTCCACAATGGCGATTTTACCGGGCATGTTTTATCCCTCCTTGTGGGTTTGGGCTGTTGATTCTTTTTCTTTGGAAAGAAAAAGAATCAACAAGAAACTTTTGACGCACAGCTTCGTTTTGCTTCTGTTTATTTCAGCCTGCCGTCACAGCACGCCCTTGGTGGAGGTCACTGCCGCGCCCTCCACCCGCGCGGCGTCCTTCAGAGCCAGGCCCAGGGACTTGAACAGGCCCTCTGTGATATGGTGGGCGTTGGCGCCGTAATGGCACTTCTGATGCAGGGTCAGCCCGGCGTTCATCGCCAGGGCCCGCATAAACTCCACCGTCAGGCAGGCGTCATAGTCCCCGATCATGGGCTGAGGCATAGGCGCATCGAACACCAGAAAAGGGCGGTTGGAGAAGTCCAGGGCGGTAAAGCACAGCGCCTCATCCATGGGAACAAAGGCAGAGCCGAAACGGCGGATCCCTTTCTTGTCTCCGACGGCCTCCCGCAGCGCCTGCCCCAGCACGATGCCGGTATCCTCCACCGTGTGGTGGCCGTCCACATGGAGGTCCCCTTCCGCCGTCAGCGCCAGCCCCCACCCGGCATAGAAGGCCAGAGCAGTGAGCATGTGGTCAAAAAAACCAATCCCTGTTTTGATGTCAACCGCCCCCCCATCCAGGGAGAGGGTCACGCTGATTCGGGTCTCCTTGGTTTCCCGGTTTCTCTCGGAGCAGCGCATAGTTCCCCTCCTAACCTCTGCCCCCGGCGGCGTACTCCCCGGGGCATACATCCATCAGCTCCCGCTTGGGGGCAATCAGGGCGTTCTCATACTGACAGCACCACTGGACCTCCCGGCACAGCCTGCCGTCTCTCAGCCCATCCACGGTCTCCCCGCCTTTGATCGGGGCATTGTGCGCGAAGAGATAGGAACACAGGTTATAGGCGTGGTCAACCACCGCGTTGGGGTCCAGGTCCCGGAAGTGGTACTGCACGTCAGGCAGGCCCACAGCGTACATCCCCAGGCTGTCCACCACCTTGTCCCGGCTGTCCTGAATGTTGAAGAAGCGGACGTTCACTCCGAAGCAGACAAAACGGTCCTCCCGGGGAATGGTGTGGTTTCTGATGTAATCCGCCGCAAACAGCTTCCAGGCGTGGGGGAACCAGACCCCAAGGCAGTCGGGGAACAGCTCCACCGCCGCCTCCATGTAGTCCATCAGCAGCTCGCACCGCTTGGGGTAGTCCATTACCGCCATCATGTCCGACAGCAGGACCTTGTGGGTTGCCCTGGACAGCAGCTCCTGACCGTCCGGCACATTCCACAGCTGGCTGCGCTCCAGGACGCCCAGCTCCTCCTGGACAAAGGGCTGGGGCGGAAACATCACCACCTGGGCGGGCATCTGCCCGTCCTGGAACTGGGCCATGTACTTGGGCACCGCAAAGGCCCGGGATTCCTCTGTCCCCAGGCTGTCCACCGGCCCGTATTTTTTCTCCAAAGCGCTCTGCATCGCCTCCGGGCTGGGCAGCTGCGGCTCACGGTCAAAGAGGAGCCACATGAAATAGACCGGCTGCCACTTGCCCTCCAGGTCCTGGGGCTTGCGCTCCGGTTCAGCGGTCTTCTCCTCCGCCTCCCGACCCTTATTTTTCAGCTTATCCAAAAAACCCATTTTCTCAGCTCCCATTTCCCAAGTTGCGGCCGCGCCCTGCCAGGGCGCAAAATGAATATTTTCTTTTGGTTCGTTTCTTTTTCAAAAGAAACGAATGCACGGCCAATACACAGCCTTCCATCACTCAAACCGCACCCGGATGGCGTTGGCGTGGGCGGTCAGCTTCTCCGTCTCCGCCAGGGTGATAATCTCCGGGGCCAGGGGTTCCAGAGAGGCGCGGTCAAACTCCAGCACGCTCATGGTCTTTAAAAAGCTTTCCACGCTCAGAGGGGAGAAGAACCGGGCGGTTCCGCTGGTGGGCAGCACGTGGTCCGGTCCGGCCAGATAGTCCCCCAGGGGTTCGGGCGTATAGGCCCCCAGGAACACCGCGCCGGCGTTTCTCACCTGGGGCAGCAGAGCCCTGGGCTCCCGGGTGACAATCTCCAGATGCTCCGGGGCAATCTCATTGGCCAGCTCCACGCACCGCTCCAGACTTCCGCACACGATGGCGCACCCGAAGTCCCTCAGAGAGGCCTCTGCAATCTCCGAGCGCTCCAGGCCGCCGGCCTGCAGGACGAGCTCCCCGTCCACCGCCCGGGCCAGCTCCGGGCTGTCGGTCAGCAGCACGGCGGAGGCCAGCCTGTCGTGCTCGGCCTGGCTGAGCAGGTCGGCGGCCACGTATCTGGGGTTGGCGGAACAGTCGGCGACCACCAGCACCTCCGAGGGCCCCGCCACCATGTCGATATCCAGACTGCCGTAGGCCAGCCGCTTTGCGGCGGCCACATAGGCGTTGCCCGGCCCCACCAGCTTGTCCACCCTGGGAATAAAGCCCGCCCCGTAGGTCAGCGCGGCCACCGCCTGGGCCCCGCCCACGGCCAGCACACGGTCCACCCCGGCGATTTTGGCGGCGGCCAGCACAGGAGCGCTGAGATTCTCCGTAGGCGGCGTGACCATGACAATCTCCTCCACCCCGGCCACTCTGGCGGGGACGGCGTTCATCAGCACACTGCTGGGGTAGGCGGCGGTTCCGCCGGGCACGTAAATCCCCACCCGCCGGAGGCCCCGGACCACCCGGCCCACCCGGCCCCCGTCGGGGGAGGTCCACTCCGCAGAGCGGGTCAGCAGCTTCTCATTGTAGTCCCGGATGTTGCAGGCGGCGTGCTCCAAGGCGGCAATCAGCTCAGGCGGGCAGGCCGCGCAGGCCTGCTCCAGCTTTTCCCGGGAAACCTCATAGGGGACCCTGCGGTCAAACTGGCGGGTATAGCGCTCTACTGCCGCAAAGCCCTCCTCCCGCACGTTCTCCATCACCGCCCGCACGGTCAGCTCAATCTGAGCGCTGCGCTCCGCCGCCCGGGCCCGCATGGCCTCCAGCTGCTTCCGCTCCGCCGCGCCGTCGGCCTGAATGACTGCAATCATGTCCGGTCCTCCAATCCCGCCTCGCACCGGGCGATAAAGTCCTCAATCTGCCCCTTGTACAGCTTCATGCTGGCTGTGTTGACAATCAGCCGGGCGGACACCCGTGCCACCGTCTCAATGGGCTGAAGGCCGTTGGCCTTCAGGGTGGCCCCGGTCTCCACAATGTCCACAATGGCGTCGGCCAACCCCAAAATGGGGGCCAGCTCCACGCTGCCCTCAATTTTGATAATGTCCACGTCCATGCCCTTGGTCTCAAAAAAAGCCCGGGTAACCTCCGGATATTTGGAGGCGACCCGGCGGGTCTCGTAGCCTCCGTAAAAATCTCCGCCCTCCTTCACCGCCAGGGCAAAGCGGCAGACCCCAAAGCCCAGGTCCAGCACCTCGTAAAAGGCGCCGCCCTTCTCCAGGATGGTATCCTTGCCCACAATGCCCAGGTCGCACACCCCGTGCTCCACATAGGTGATAACGTCGGGGGCCTTGGCCAGCACCGCGTCCAGGGGGTAGTTGGGAATGGCGTGGACCAGACGGCGGCCCGGGTCCCGGATGGGCGCACAGTCCAGTCCGAAGCGCTCGAACAGCTCCACCGACCTGTCCTGGAGACGGCCCTTGGTCAGGGCGATGCGAAGTCTCTCGCTCACAGCTGCTCCACCCTCTCTCCGTCCTTGTCAAAGATTACAATGTTTTGTGCCCCCTTCTCCCGGGCCAGATTCCGGGTGGAGGTCAGGGTGCGGCAGGGAGACAGCTCGCAGGTGCCGGCAGGGCGGCTGTCCACCGCCTCCAGGGCCTGGGCCAGGTAGCCCGGCTCGTAGTGAATCACGGTCCGCAAACGGGGCAGCGCGGTCTTGGGCAGGGTGCGGGCCACCGCGTCCACATCCACCGCGAACCCAGTGGCCTGGGTGTCCCGGCCGAAAACGCCCACCAGGTCGTCATACCGGCCGCCGGAGAGCACGGCCTCCCCCGCTCCCTCCATGTAGCCCCGGAAGACCACGCCGGTGTAGTAGTCGATTTGGTGGACCATCCCCAGGTCGAAGCGGACATAGGGCCCGTAGCCCGCGGCGGACAGCTCGTCATAGAGCTCCCGCAGATAGTCCACCGCCGGGGTAGGCCCGGCCAGACGGACCGCCTGGTCCAGCACCTCCGGTCCGCCGAACAGCCGGGACAGCTGCTCCAGCGCGCCGCAGGCCCCCCGGCCGGCAAAGGGGGCCAGGAAGTTTTTCAGGGTGGCGAAGTTCTTCCCCTCAATCAGCCGCCGGGCGGTCTCCGCCTGCTGGCTGTCCAGCTCCAGCCGGCCGGCCAGGTCCCGGAAAAATCCGGCGTGGCCCAGCTCTACGTGGAAGCGGGCCGCGCCGCAGGCCCGCAGGGCGTCCACTGCGGCGGCAATAATCTCCAAATCCGCCTTCCGGCCCAGGGCGCCGATTAGCTCCACTCCGCACTGGGGGATCTCCCGGCTACCTCCGTTGTGGGCGGGGTTGGAGCGGTAGACCGTCTGGTCATAGTACAGCCGCTGGGGCAGGGGCAATGCCTTCAGCTTGGTCGCCGCCACCCGGGCGATGGGGGTGGTGGAATCGGGACGCATGACGCAGATTTTTCCGCTGACGTCCCCCACCTTCAGCATCCGCTCCTGGGGAATGGCGCTGCCCGACAGGGCAAACAGGTCGTAAAACTCGGTGTCCGGGGTGGACACCTCTAAAAATCCCCGCTGGCGGAACAGGCGGGTCAGCCTGGACTGGACCTGGCGGCGCTCCTGACACTCGGCAAACAGCCGGTCCCGGGTCCCCTCCGGGGTGTTGACGGTCACATTCACGGAAGATTCGTCTCCTTGCAGATATAGATGGGGCGCTTTTTGACCTCCAGATAGGTTTTGGAGAGGTACTCGCCCAAAACGCCGATGGAAAACAGCTGAATGCCGCCGATGAGCAGAATGGTGCACATCATGGAGGGCCAGCCGGCCACCGGGTCGCCGAAAATGGCTGCCCGCACCAGAACGAACACCAGGAAAAACAGGGCCAGCAGGCAGAACAGCAGACCCGCGAAGGCGGCAACGGCCAGGGGCGCCTCGGAAAAGGCCACAATCCCCTCGATGGAGTACAGCAGCAGCTTCCAGAAGGACCATTTGGTCTCCCCCGCCGCCCGCTCTACATTCTCGTACTCCAGCCATTTGGTGCGAAAGCCCACCCAGCCGAACAGCCCCTTGGAGAAGCGGTTGTACTCCCCCAGCTCCAGCAGCGCGTCTACAAACTGCCGGGTCATCAGCCGGTAGTCCCGGGCCCCGTCCATCATCTCCGTTTTGGAGATGCGGCGCATCAGGCCGTAGAACCGCCGGGCAAAAAAGGAGCGGATTGGGGGCTCTCCCCTGCGGGTCACCCGCCGGGTAGCCGCGCAGTCGTAGCCCTCCTCCTGAATGGCCCGCATCATCTCCGGCAGCAGGGCCGGCGGGTCCTGAAGGTCGGCGTCCATCAGGGCGACATAATCCCCCCGGGCCCGGCTCAGGCCGGCGTAAAGGGCCGACTCCTTGCCGAAGTTCCGGGAAAAGGACAGGTACTTCACCCGCTCGTCCCCGCCGGCCAGCCCGCGCATCACCGAAAGGGTGCCGTCTCCGGACCCGTCGTCCACCAGCAGGAATTCAAATTCGTACTCCGGCATCTCCCCGGCCGTCCGGGTAATTTCCCGGTAAAACAGGGGGAGAACCTCCTCCTCGTTGTAACAGGGCACGACTACGGATATCAGCTTCATGGGCACTCCCTCGCTTTACCACGCTAATATACTACAACGCTAAATTTCTGTCAAGTGTTTTCCGGCGTCAGGCTGGGAAATCAATTGACGGCCCTCACCGCGCCCGCCTGCCGCCGCCGGGCGCCTGGTTCACCCCAGCATGGAGAACAGGTCCAGCTGGCTGGTCTCCGGCAGGTCGCCGAAGGCCCCCGCGTCCTTGAGCAGCTCGATATGGGTCTTGGACACCTTGGGGCAGGCGGCGGACACCTCCTCAATGGAGATGAAGCTGCGGCCCCGGCGCTGCTCGGCCAGGGAGAGCGCGGCCGTCTCCCCCAGCCCGGCCACCGAGACAAAGGGGGGGATCAGGGCCCCCGCCGCCTCGTCCATCTGAAAGCGTATCGCGTCCGACTGATACAAATCCATGCGCCGGAAGGTAAAGCCCCGGAGGTAGAATTCATAGCACACCTCCAGCGTGGTATACATGTCCTGCTCCACAGCAGTGGCCTCCTTGTCCTTGGCGGCAATCTGGCGCATTTTCTGCTGGCATACGTCCATTCCCCGGCACATGAAGGCCTCGTCAAAGGCCTTGGCCCGGATGGAGAAATAGGCGGCGTAAAAGGCCAGGGGCCGGTGAACCTTGAACCAGGCAATGCGGAAGGCCATCATCACATAGGCTACGGCGTGGGCCTTGGGGAACAGATAGGCAATTTTTTTGCAGGAGGTGATATACCAGTCGGGCACGCCGTGGTCCTTCATCTCCTCCTCCGCCCCCTCGGGCAGGCCGCGGCCCTTTCGGACGGCCTCCATGATTTTGAAGGAGCGCTTGGGGTCCATCCCCTTGGAAATCAGGAACAGCATGATGTCATCCCGGCAGCCGATGGCCTCGTTGACCTTGCAGGTGCCCGAGGTAATCAGGTCCTTGGCGTTGCCCAGCCATACGTCGGTCCCGTGGGAAAAGCCGGACAGCCGCACCAGCACATCGAACTGGTCTGGCTGGGTGTCCTCCAGCATCCCCCGGACAAAGGAGGTGCCGAACTCCGGGATGGCAGTGCCCCCGGTGGGGCCCAGAATTTTGTCGTTCTCATAGCCCAGCACCTTGGAGGACTGGAAAATGGACATGGTGTCCCGGTCGTCCAGGGGGATATCCGTGCGGGCGTTCACCCCTGTCAGCACCTCCAGCATCCGGATCATGGTGGGGTCGTCGTGGCCCAGCATGTCCAGCTTCAGCAGGTTGGACTCCATGGAATGGTATTCAAAATGGGTGGTGACGATATCGGTATTTGGGTCGTCTGCCGGGTGCTGCACAGGGCAGAAGTCGTAGATTTCCTTATCCTGGGGGATAACCACCATGCCGCCGGGGTGCTGGCCCGTGGTGCGCTTCACTCCGGTGCAGCCGATGGCCAGGCGGTTCTCCTCCGCCTTGGAGACCACCTTCCCCTTCTCCTCCAGGTACTTTTTCACGTAGCCGAAGGCGGTTTTCTCTGCCACTGTGCCGATGGTCCCCGCCCGGAACACATGGGTCTGGCCGAACAGCTCAAAGGTGTAGCGGTGGGCGCTGGCCTGATACTCCCCCGAGAAATTCAGGTCGATATCGGGCACCTTGTCCCCGCCGAACCCCAGGAAGGTCTCAAAGGGGATGTTGAAGCCGTCCTTCTGGTAAGGGGTTCCGCATACGGGGCACACTGCGTCCGGCATATCCGCCCCGCAGCCGTAGGGGTGCTCCGGCGCCTGGGCATAGTCGAAGTCAGAGTGCCTGCATTTGGGACAGCGGTAGTGGGCGGGCAGGGAGTTGACCTCGGTAATGCCTGACAGGAAGGCCACCAGGGAGGATCCCACGCTCCCCCGGGACCCTACCAGATAGCTGTGCTCCAGGGAGTTCTGCACCAGCTTCTGGGCGGACATGTAGATTACGTCGTACTTGCAGCCGATGATATCATGGAGCTCCACATTGATGCGGTCCACCACGATTTGGGGCGGCTCCTCCCCGTACAGCTCGTGGGCCTTGCCCCACACCAGGCGCTTCAGCTCCCCGTCCGAGTCCTCCAGCTTGGGGGCGAACAGGCCCTTGGGCAGGGGCTTGATGGGCTCGCACCAGTCGGCGATGAGATTGGTGTTTTTTACCACCACCTCATAGGCGGTCTCCCTGCCCAGGTAGGCAAACTCCCGGAGCATCTCGTCGGTGGTTTTGAAGTAGATGGGCAGGGATTCGTCCGCGTCCTCAAAGCCCTTGGAGGCCAGCAGGATGTGTCGGTAAATCTCGTCCTCCGGGTCCAGGAAGTGGACGTCCCCGGTAGCGCATACCGGCTTGTGCAGCTCCTGCCCCAGCCGGACGATGGTGCGGTTGAACTCCCGCAGCTCCTCCTCCGAGCGCACCATCCCCTTTCGCAGCATGAACATGTTGTTGCACAGGGGCTGAATCTCCAGGAAGTCGTACCAGGAGGCGATGCGCTTCAGCTCCTCCCAGTCCTTCCCCTTGGCCACCGCGCCGAACAGCTCCCCCGCCTCGCAGGCCGAGCCGATAATCAGGCCCTCCCGGTTCTCGTTAATCAGGCTTTTGGGCATGATGGGATAGCGCTTGAAATGCTCCAGATGGGACAGGGAAATCAGCTTGTAGAGGTTGCGCAGTCCCAGCTTGTTCCGGGCCAGGACAATCAGGTGGCGGGGCTGGCGCTTGGCCTTCCCCCCCTGGCGCAGCCTGGGGCCCAGGGCGTTGATTTCGTCCAGCCTGTGGGCCCCAAGCTCCTCCAGCATCCGGAAAAAGTGGGGCAGCATATAGGCCACTGCGGCCGCGTCGTCACTGGCCCGGTGGTGCTGGAAGGCGGGCAGGCGCAGGTGCTCGGCCACAATGTCCAGCTTATATTTCCCCAGCTCGGGCAGCAGATTCTGGGCCAGGATCAGGCTGTCCACCGAGGGGTTGGTGAAGGGCAGTCCGAATTTCCGGCAGCCCTCGGAGATAAAGCCCATGTCGAACTCGGCGTTGTGGGCCGCCAGGGGCCGGTCCCCGGCAAAGGCCAGAAAGGCCCGCAGGGCATCCGCCTGTGGGGGGGCCCCCTCCAGCATCTCGTCGGTGATGCCGGTCAGGCGGATGATTTCGGGGCTGAGCAGGCGCCCCGGGGCGGCAAAGGTGTTGAAGGTATCGGTGATTTCCCCGTTTTTCAGCACCACCGCGCCGATTTCAATGATGACCTCCCGCTTTTTGTCCAGGCCGGTGGTCTCGATGTCAAAGCAGACAATCTCCTCCTCAAACGTCCGGCCCGTCTCCCCGTGGACGGCCACCCGGTCGTCCACGTCGTTGATATAGTAGGCCTCCACACCGTAGAGGATTTTGATGTTTTTGGCCGAGTGCCAGGCGTCCGGAAAGGACTGGGCCACCCCGTGGTCGGTGATGGCGATGGCCCGGTGGCCCCAGGCCTCCGCCCGCTTGACCACGTTCCTGTCCGGCCCCAGCTTAGGCCCTACCGACGTCAGCGCGTCCATGGAGGACATGGTGGTGTGCAGGTGGAGCTCCACCCGCTTCTCCGGGGCGGTATCCATTTTCAGGGGCTTCTCCGCCGCCATAACGGCCACCGGCTCCAGCACCATGTCGCCGTAAAAGCGGTCCATGTTCAGCCGGCCCTGAATCCGCAGGTGCATCCCCTTTCTGACCCCGTCCACAATCGGTTTTCCCTCGTCCCCGGGAAAGAACTTGCTCACCCGGATGGACCCGGTGTAGTCGGTGACGTCAAAGGCCACCACCCAGGCCCCCCGTTTTTTCAGTTCCCGGTTATCAACGGCGAATACGTCGCCCTCTATGACCACTGTCCCCATGTCCAGCTCCAGCTCCCCGATGGACAGCGGGCTTTTTTTTATGGGGTGGCCGAAAATGTTCTTCCCCGCCGGCTTCTTCTCCCCCTTGGGAGGCGGAGGCGGGCTTTTGCGGAACCCCTTCAGCGCCTCCGCCCGGATGGCCTCGGTACGGGCAAAGGCGTCCATCTCCGCCGTGGGCTTCAGGCGGGGGGCCTCCGCCCCCTTCTCTTCCGCCGCGGGTCCGGCAGGGGCCGCCGCTTTCCCCTCCGCGGGGGCCGCCGGCGCGGGAGCGGGACAGCTCAGCCTGACCGATGCCAGGCCGTAGGCCCGGGCCGCCGCCTCCTCCACCTGCGCAATCAGGTTGGCTCCCGCTCCGGAGGCCCCCTCCACCACCACCTTGGCGCTGCGGCTGGCCTTGTCAATGGCTGCGGACACAATCATCCAGCGCTCCGCCGCCGCCGCCAGCTCCGGCCAGGTCCTCAGCATGGCGAACATCTCTAAAAACGGTATCTTTTTTGACATCTCGACGCTCCTTGCTGTTGATTCTTTTTCTTGAGATGTATTGTAAAGGGTGGTTTTACCAGACCACTGCATTACATTGACTGCGGTTCATTTGTGGCAAAATGGCACAGGCTGGAGGGGCGGTGATTGACCGGCAGGAGGGGACCGAAGCGGGAGCGTCCGGGGATGACCTGGGCGCTCCGTTCTCTTTGCCGGCCCTCTCAAAGAGTGCACTTACCCACCATCCGCAAGCGGGCGGCGGCACTGCCCCCGGCAGCCGCACGCGCTCCGAGGGATGCCGGGCGCCCCTTCCCTGCCCGGTATGGACAGGCCAGCGGACGCCGCCGGCGGCTTGTGCATCGGGCGGAGCCGCGCCGATGCGCTGGGGGCTTGGGGCCCTCGGCCGCCAACAAGCTGCGCCGGGTATATGCCGGGGTATTGCTTGCTGCTATACAATGCTTAAAACGAAAGTTGAACATCGTGCGTGTTGATGGTATACTTTGTTCGTATCAATTTGACCAGAAGGAAGAGCTGACATGAAAAAGCTGTTTACCATGATCCGACGGGGCAATCTGGAGGAGGTTGCCGCCATTCTGGATAAGAAGCCCGACCTAATCTCCTGTCTTGCCAAAGCACCGCCCAAGAAGGACGATGGACAGTCCCCCCTGATGGTGGCCATCAAGAGCGACAACTTGGAGGCGGCCCACCTGCTGCTGGACCGGGGGGCGGACGTGAATTTCGCAGACGCCGTCAATCCCTACGGCATCAATTTCTCCGCCCCAATCTGGTACGACGCAGTTGGCCAGTGCTTCATGCGGGCGGGGGATCATGTGTCTCAGGCGGACAAGGGGCTATTTCCTTCTCCTGCGCCGCCTGCTGGACATGGGGATGGACCCCAACCAGAAAACCTCCCACGGCCTCACGGCCTGGCAGCACGCACTGGAGCAGTATGACGAGTTCGCCCACGATTCCTATCCCAGCTACTACGTCGAGCAGACCAAGGCCAAAAACCGTCAGCTGCGGGAGATGCTCAAGGCGGTGCTGGATGAGCTGCTCAAGCACGGGGCGGATATCCACGACTTTAATCCGCCCAATAAAGAGGGCCTGTCCCATGTCTCGGTGATCCTGCGCAACCTGGAGGAGGGCCGGGAGCTGCTGGACGGCCTGTACGGCCTGGACCCGGATTCCGTCGCCTTCAAGCCCTACACCACCACTTACCGGGGGAAGGAACGGCTCGTCACTCCATACTACACCATGGAGGACTACCGCCAGCAGTACGAGATCAAGTGGCGGGAGCTGGAACCTATTCTACGCGCCTATTATAAAAAGGCACACTGATTCCCAAATGGGGGGATTTCATCTTCGTGGTGAAATCCCCCTCGGCAAATATTCTCCAGGGAAAAAGAATCAAACAGACAACTTTGTTCTGCGGACCTGCCCCCTGCCGGGTCAGAACCACCGGGGAGCTTCCTCCCGGAAGCAGGGCTCCCCGCCCCGTGCGTAAGGGTCATAGCGGCTGATATTGCAGCCAAACTCCTTCAGCAAAGCAATTTTCTCCTCCGGAGTCCATTGAACCAGGGTGATGCCGTCAAAACACTCCTCCCTGCCGTCCTTCATCCTGTTCCGGAAATACCACTCCACTGCGGTCTGATTGTCTTTGTGGAAGAACTGCTTGATTTCCCAATCGGTCACAGTCCCTCGGGTGTTCCACTCCCGGAACCAGAGGACAACCTTTTCCGCACCCTGATATTGGGGGCCCCAGCTCTCGATGTAGACGCAGTCCGGGTCAAAGATCTCCCGGATTCCCAGGTCCTTCCCCTCCAGCCACATCCGAAACCACAGGGCAATCGTCTCTTCCCGTTTCTCTTCGGTTTTCTTTCCCGCCAGTTTACGGCTGTCAATCTTACCAGTCATACAGCGTTTTTCCCCTCCTGTGCCATATTCTGATGTCCCGTCGGCCCCAGCCCTTTTCAATGGACTGGGAGGCCAGCATCAATTCCTCGGAGAAGTAGGAGAACGCTCTGCGCAGTACGGTCTCGTCGTCTCCCAGGCACTCCAGAAGGGTGACCCCTACGATATTCTGCACATCCCCGTCCCCGTTTGCATACATATCCTCGATAAAGTCTATGTACCCGCGGATTTTCTCCTGGTTCCCATCGGTTTTCAGCAGCTCCGGCAGAACGCCCAGCAGCGTCTCCCCGCCGAAAAAAATATGTCCCAGGATTTCCCCGTACTCCTCAAAATAATCCCGCATGTGCTCCTCATACGCCTCCCGGAATTCCGGGAACCGCTCCGCCAGGGCGCGGGCAAAGTACTCCTTGCTCTTCGGCCCGCTCACAGCGTCTCAATCAGGGCGAACAGCTCGTCCACCAGCCGGTCCTGGGGGACCTTTCGGATAATCTGTCCTTTTTTGAACAGCAGGCCCTCGCCGGTGCCACCGGCAATGCCGCAGTCCGCGGCGGCCGCCTCGCCGGGCCCGTTGACGGCGCAGCCCATCACGGCCACGGTAATGGGCTTGTCCACCGTCTTCAGCCGCTCCTCCACCTGATTGGCCAGGGCAATCAGGTCAATCTGCGTCCGGCCGCAGGTGGGGCAGGACACCAGCTCAGGCCCCTCCCGGCGGATTCCGGCGGCCTTGAGGATATCCCGGGCGGCGTAGATTTCCTCCACCGGGTCGGCGGACAGGGACACCCGTATGGTATCCCCCACGCCCAGGGCCAGCAGCCCGCCGATGCCCACGGCGGATTTCAGGGTGCCCATCCTCACGGTCCCCGCCTCGGTAACTCCCAGATGGAGGGGGTAATCGCTCCGCTCCCTCATCAGGCGGTATGCCGCCATGGTGACCGGAACGGAGGAGGATTTGAGGGAGATGCAGATATCGTCAAAATCAAACCGGTTCAGCAGGCGGATGTGGCCGAAGGCCGACTCCACCATGGCCTCCGGCGTGACGCCTCCGTATTTGGCCAGCAGCGGCTTTTCCAGGGATCCCCCGTTGACCCCGATGCGGATCGGGATGTTATGTAACCCGCACGCCCGGGCCACCTCCCTCACCCGGTCCTCGCCGCCGATGTTGCCCGGGTTAATGCGGATTTTATCCGCCCCGGCGGCCACGGCCTCCAGGGCCAGCCTGTAGTCAAAGTGGATGTCCGCCACAATGGGCAGAGGGCTGTGCTCCTTCAGCGTCCCGATTGCCCGGGCGGCCTCCAAATCGGGGACGGCGGCCCGAACAATCTCACAGCCGGCGGCGGCCAGCCGCTTAATCTGCTCCAGAGTGGCCGCCGCGTCGCCGGTGCGGGTATTGGTCATGGACTGAACGGTAACCGGCGCGCCGCCGCCGATTGGCACGCCGCCCACACGGATTTGTTTTGTCATGTCATTCCTCCGCAGCTTTCCAAATGCGGGGCCCGCAAAGCGGGCCCCGGGTTCTTATCTTCCCAGCAGCTTCCCAACGTCGCTGAAGGTCACCGCCAGGGACAGCCCCATCAGCAGAGCCAGCCCCGCCATGTGGACATAGCCCTCGTACCTGGCGTCAATCTTCCGCCGGAACACGGCATACAGCAGGCCGTTGACCGCCAGGAAGAAAATCCGGCCTCCGTCCAGGGCGGGCAGCGGCAGCAGGTTCATGACCGCCAGATTTACCGCCACCAGGGCCGACAGGTAGAGGATGTTATAGGCCGCCGCCCGGGTTGTGGGGGCGCTGGCGCCTACGTCGCCCATCATGGTAACAATTCCCACCGGGCCGGACATCTCCCGCAGGCCCACCGCCCCGCTCACCAGGTCGCCCAGGCTCATCCACACCATACGCACAAAGTCCAGCGCACCGTACCAGCTGTATTTCAGCACGTTTCCCGCCGTGGCGGGCTGGACTTTGGCCTGAATGGTCAGGCCCCGGAGATATACTGTCTGCCCTTCCTCGTTCTCCACGGCCCGGAGGGGAATATAGGTGCCGGGAACCTTGACCCGCTCCCCTTCCCGCTCCACAATCCAGTCCACCGTGTCCCCCGCCCGGGAGAGCAGCATACTCAGGTTGTCGTAGAAGTATACCCGGTGTCCGTCCACCGAGAGCACCACGTCCCCGGGCTGAAGGCCGCAGCCGGATACGTCCGGCTCCTCCAGGAATCCGGCAATCACAGGCTGGTAAAAGCCGCTGCTCTGGGAGTAGAGGGCCAGAATCATGAGAAAGCCTGCCAGGAAGTTCATCGCCGCCCCAGCGCTCAGGACAATCACCTTTTTCCACCCGGCCGCGTTGCCGAAGGCCCTGGGATCCCCGGAATCCTCGTCCTCCCCCTCCATGGCGCAGAATCCGCCGATGGGCAGCAGGCGCAGGCTGTAGAGGGTCTCCCCCCGCTTCCGCTTCCACAGGGCGGGGCCCATTCCGATGGAAAATTCGTTTACCTTCACTCCAAAGAGCTTGGCGGTGAAGAAGTGGCCGAACTCGTGGACCGCAATCAGCAGTCCGAAAATCAAAATCGCGACAATGATGTAGAGCATAAAACCTCCATGGATAAAGAACAAGGATTCAGGGCGCTTCAGCCCTCTGCCAGGGCGCTCTCCCGGGCCTGCCGGTCGGCCTGAAGAATATCCTCCAGACTGCGGATCGGGACGGCCCTCACCCGCTCCATGGCCCGTGCCACCCGGCGCGGAATGTCCGTAAAGCCGGTTTTCCCCCTCAGGAACAGGTCCACCGCCGCCTCGTTGGCCCCGTTGAGCACCGCTCCGGCGGTCCCCCCCGTCCGGGCGGCCTCCAGGGCCAGTGCCAGGCAGGGGAAGGCCTCCGGGTCCGGCCTTCCGAAGGTCAGCGCGCCGCAGGCGAGCAGGTCCAGCGGCTTGGCCGGTCCCGGCGTCCGGTCCGGCCAGGTCAGGGCGTACTGGATAGGCAGACGCATATCCGCCGCGCCCAGCTGGGCGATAACCGCATTATCACAGTATTCCACCAGGGAGTGGATGATACTCTCCCGATGGACCACAATCGAAATTTTTTCCGGCGGCATACGGTACAGGTGCATGGCCTCGATAAACTCCAGGCCCTTGTTCATCAAGGTGGCGGAGTCCACCGTGATTTTCGCCCCCATGGACCAGTTGGGGTGCTTCAGCGCCTGCTCCAGGGTGACGCCCTCCAGCTCCCCGGCCGTCCGCCCGTAAAAGGGCCCGCCGGAGGCAGTGAGAATCAGCCGCTTTACCTCGCCCCGGCCCCGGCAGCCCTGAAGGCTCTGGAACAGGGCGGAGTGCTCCGAATCCACCGGAATAATCTCCGCCCCGCAGCGCTCCGCCTCCGCCATGACCAGCTCTCCCCCGCACACCAGGGTCTCCTTGTTGGCCAAGGCAATGCGCTTTCCCGCGCGGATGGCCGCCAAAGTGGGCCGCAGGCCCACCATCCCCACCACTGCGGTGATAACTGTGTCCGCCTCGGGCAGGGAGGCGGCCTCGACCAGGCCCTCCGGCCCTCCGGCCACCCGCACCGGGGTGTCGGCCAGCCGCACCCGCAGGTCGGCCGCCGCCCCCTCGTCCATCATCACGGCCAGCTTGGGCCGGAAGTGCCGGGCCTGCTCCTCCATCCGCCTCACATCGGTGTTGGCCGTCAGCGCCGCCGCGTCCATGCCGCAGGCGGCAATCACCTCCAGTGACTGCCGCCCGATGGAGCCGGTGGAACCTAAAATGGAAATGTTTCGTCTCATTTTTATCCTCTCTTTGCTGTGCTGCCGGAACCGCCCGGAAGGCTCGGATACAACAGGTTCCCGGTTCCTCTCCAAATTAAAACGCCGGGAACCACTCCACCATCAGCCACAGGGCCGGGGCGGCGAAAATCATACTGTCAAAGCGGTCCAGCATCCCCCCGTGCCCGGGGAGCAGGCTGCCGTAGTCCTTTACGCCGTACTGCCGCTTAATCAGGGAGAAGGCCAGGTCGCCCAGCTCGGTCATCCCGCTGCCCACCAGGCCGTAGACGGCCATAATGGGGTAGGAGACCTCCAGCCCCCCAAAGCTGTGCAGAATTCCCCCGTAGCCCAGCATGAACAGCGCCCCGGAGAGGATACCGCCCAGATAGCCCTCCAGGGACTTGTTGGGGCTGACCTTGGTGACGCCCCGGTGCTTTCCGAAAAACATCCCGGCAAAATAGGCGCCGGAATCGGTGAGAAAGGCGCTGATTACCGGCAGCAGCACCAGATATCGCCCCTGGGGCATCCGTCTGAGCTGAATCAGCAGCGACAGCATGGCGGGGATGGCGATTCCGGCGAACATGCACACCAGGATGTGCTCCAAGGAGATGGGGCCGGGGCCGTCAAAGCGGCGGATGGCCTCAACAAACAGCGCCGCCATCAGCAGCAGGGTCAGGGCGGTCACCATCCAAAGGGGGTGGCCCAGGGCAAAGCCTGCCGGAACCAGCCCGGCGGCCAGCGCGGTATAGACGTAAATTCGGTTGTGGCGGGCCACCCCGCTGGCCCGCAGCAGCTCGAAGGAGCCCAGCGAGGCAATCAAGGCCGCCAGCACCGCCGTCCACACAGGGGGCAGAAAGAAGAGAAGGACAAACAGGATGGGCGCGAAAATCACAGCCACAACAATCCGCGTCAGCATCTCATACACCTCCAAACCGGCGGGACCGGCCCTGATAGGCCGCAATCGCCCGGTGCAGTTCCTCCTTGGAGAAATCAGGCCACAGCACGTCGGTAAAGTAGAACTCCGCATAGGCCGACTGCCACAGCAGGAAGTTGGACAGCCGCAGCTCGCCGCTGGGCCGGATTACCAGATCCGGGTCGGGCACCCCCCTGGAAAAGAGGTAGCCGCCGAACTGGCTCTCACTCAAATGGTTGGGGTCCGCCCTGCCCTCCTGGCAGTCCCGGGCATAGGCCATGGCGGCCCGCAGCAGCTCGTCCCGGCCGCCGTAGTTCAGGCAGATGTTCACCTGACAGCCCTCATAGCGCTTGGAAATCTCCTGCGTCCGCCGGCACAGCTGCCGCAGCTCGCCGGTCAGGGGGGACAGGTCGCCGAAAAACTCCATCTTCACCCGGTCCCGCTCCATCTGCCCGATGGCCTCCAGCAGGTAGCGCTTCAAAAGGCCCATGATGGCCCCCACCTCCTCCTCCGGCCGCTTCCAGTTCTCGGTGGAGAAGGCATAAACCGTCAGGTACTCCAGGCCGATGTCCTTGCAGTAGGTGGCGATGGTGCGGAAGGTCTCCGCCCCGGCGGCGTGGCCCGCCGTCCTGGGCAGGCCTCTTTTTTTGGCCCAGCGTCCGTTGCCGTCCATGATGATGGCGATATGCCGGGGCAGACGGTTAAAGTCCACCTGGACCGGGGCCGGTTTTTTCTGAAAAAAGGCCATGGGCGCCCTCCTACTTTTTTCGCGTCCTGCTGTAGCTCAGGCACAGCACCGCGGCGTCAATGACATCCGCCACAAAAATCAGCTGGCAGACGGAGTGAAAAATCTGCTGCCCGCGGGTGATGACCCCCTCGCGGCGCATCTCCCCCAGGGCCCGGATGACGTCTCCGGAAATGGCAAAGACCACCGTCCAGGCCGCCAGGGCGGTATACAGGACCACCAGCAGCCCGGGGCCGAAAAACAGCCCGACGAACGCCCCCGCCGCTCCCATGGTCAGGTTGAACCGGAAAAACTGCACCAGCAGAATCTTACACACCAGCGACTGGAACAGCCGCCGGTTCCAGGGCGTTCCTCCGTGGAGCAGGGCGGCCGCGCCCGACAGCAGCCCCAGGGGGACCAGCAGCAGGTATCCGGCAAAAAACAGGGTGTTCACCACCCGGTCCGCAAGCTCCTTCCCCGCCGACCAGAACCCCAGGCCGACAATCGCCCAGGCACATACCAGCACCGCCAGGCGGGATATGTTCCGAATCATATCCGCGTCCTCTCCCTCTCTGTCTTTAAGAAAACAGGCCGGCAAAGGCGGCGGCCCCTACAGGTTGCCTCCCGTGTAGGGGCCGGCGCCCCGCCGGCCCGTCCGTGCGTTCCTCCGCCGGTTTGCCGCAGCTCCGCCCGAGCAGGCGGGCCGCCCTTTGCCGATCAGACCGCCATCAGTTCCTGCTCCTTCTTGGCGGTCAGGTCGTCCACCTCTTTGCACCGCTTGTCGGTCAGCTCCTGGAGCTCCTTCTCCAGCTTCTTCTGGTCGTCCTCGGTCATCTCCGACTTTTTGGTCTGCTTCTTGAAATCCTCCATGGCGTCCCGGCGGATGTTGCGCAGGGCCACCTTGCCCTCCTCGCCGTACTTGCGCACCTGCTTGGTCAGGTCCCGGCGGCGCTCCTCGGTCAGCTGGGGGAAGGCCAGACGGATTACCTTGCCGTCGTTCTGGGGGTTGATACCCAGGTCCGAGGTCTGGACGGCCTTTTCAATGGCCTTGAGCAGAGAGGCGTCCCAGGGCTGAATCATCAGGGAGCGGGGGTCGGGCGAGGAGATGGCCGCCACCTGGTTCAGCGGCGTGGGGGTTCCGTAGTACTCCACGCTGATGCGGTCCAGCACACCGGCGTTGGCCCGGCCCGCGCGGACGGCGGCAAAGTTGGACTTCACCACGTCGATGGTCTTCTGCATTCTGTCGTCGTAGGCTTTTACCTCAGGGCTCATATGTCTTTACCTTCCTTTCTGTATCAGGGCCGTCCGGCCGCTTCATCCGGTCAGTTCTCCACCACGGTGCCGATTTTCTCGCCCATCACCGCACGCAGAATGTTCTCCGGGTCCTTCAGGGCAAAGAGCAGCACCGGAATTTTGTTGTCCATGGACAGGGAGGTGGCGGTGGAGTCCATCACCTGAAGATGCTGCGCCAGCACCGCGTCGTAGCTGATGGAGTCGTATTTCACTGCGGCGGGGTCCTTTTTGGGGTCGGCGGAGTACACCCCGTCGATATTTTTGGCCAGAAGAATCACGTCCGCGTCAATCTCCGCCGCCCGCAGCACCGCCGCGGTGTCGGTGGAAAAGAAGGGATTGCCCGTCCCGCAGCCAAAAATCACCACTCTGCCCTTCTGAAAATGGCGGATGGCCTTGGAGCGGATAAAGGGCTCGGCAAAGGGACGCATCTCAATGGCGGTCTGCACCCGGACCTCCACGCCCTTCTGCTCCAGCACGTCGGCCACAGCCAGGGCGTTGATGGAGGTGGCCAGCATCCCCATGTGGTCGGCCCGCACCCGCTCCATCTTGTCGCCGCCGTCCTTCAGGCCGCGCCAGAAATTGCCGCCGCCCACCACGACGCCCACCTGTACGCCCAGGTCCACGCACCGCTTGATGACGTCGCACACCTGCCCGATTACGCCGAAATCCAGGCCGCGGGAGGCGTCGCCCGCCAGGGCCTCGCCGCTGATTTTCAGCAGGACTCTTTTATATTTTGGCTGCTCCATGGAACCACTCCTTGTCTCTTCAAGATATGTCCCTTTTATTTTAATATATTTCTTCCAGTTTGCATAGAGGGGAAGGCAAATTTTTTCCCCGTTCTTTATCCGTCTGCTCCCGTCCCGCTTTTTCCGGCCGTATCCCGGCATAGGGCCAGCTTTTCCGCCCGGGGCAGGGCCTTAATCGCCCGCTCCCGCCGCAGCGCCTGGGCGCGGCCCTCCGTCCGCTCCTGATAGACCAGCTCCAGCGGCCCCCGTCCCCGGGTGTACTTGGCCCCCCGCCCGGCCCGGTGGGTCCGGAGCCTGCGCTCCACATCGCTGGTCGCCCCGGTGTACAGGGTCCCGTCCCCGCACCGGAGGATGTACACGTACCAATCCACGCCGCTCCCCTCCTCCTCGCCTCTATTTTATCCAAAACATCCCCGCCCCGCAAGGAAAACGGAAAATATTTTAGAAAATAATGGGGATTTCCTCTTCCCTTTTCCGCCATATTCGTATATACTGGACGAACAGCACCGTCCGTGCCGGAGAAGCTCCGGCCCCCGGCGCTGCTTTCCTGCCGTCGGAAACCGCCCGGCGCCCCTGCGGCGCGGGACGCGCTCCCTCCCTTTTTTCGGGCGCTTCTGACAAATCACCAACTATTTACGGAGGAAAACATGGAACATCAACACCATTCCCGCGGCCAATGGGGCAGCAACCTGGGGTTTCTCCTGGCTACGGTGGGCGCCGCCGTCGGCCTGGGCAACATCTGGGCCTTTCCCTATAAAATGGGCGCCAACGGCGGTTTCGCTTTTCTGATTCTTTATCTGATTCTCGCCATCCTGGTGGGCTTTCCCATCATGATCTCCGAGCTGGCCATGGGCCGCAAGGTGGGGCGCAGCGTAGTCGTCACCTATCAGTCCATGTCCAAACGGTTTGGCTGGATTGGCTGGCTTGCCATGCTCTCCCCCTTCCTGATTCTCAGCTTTTACAGCGTTCTGGGCGCCTACTGCATGGAGTATGTCGCCCTGAACGTGCGGGAGCTGCTTGGACTGGCGGAGCTCCCCCTGGCCAGCGGGGCCGATTCCTTCTCCGCCATGCTCACCGACCCGGCCAGCAGCGTGCTGTATACCCTCCTGTTTCTCCTAATCTGTTTCCTCATCATTCGGGGCGGCATCAAGGACGGCATCGAGCGCTTCAACACCGTGGGGATGCCCGCGCTGTTTATCATGCTGCTGGCGGTCATCGTCCGCGCCGTCACCCTGCCCGGCGCCGCCGAGGGTCTGGCCTTCATGTTCCGGCCCAACCTGCAGCCCCTGCGGGACAACTTTATCAAGGTGCTGGCCGCCGCCGGCGGCCAGATGTTCTTCTCCCTGTCCCTGGCCATGGGCATCACCGTCACCTACGGCTCTTATCTGAACCGGAAGGAAAGTCTGGTGCGCAACTCCCTGCTCATCATCCTCTCCGATACCCTGGTGGCCGTCATGGCCGGCATAGCCGTGCTGCCCGCCGCCTTCGCCCTGGGGGGCGAGGGCGCCAACATGGCCGGACCCAAGCTGCTGTTCATCACCCTTCAGGACGTGTTCCATTCCATGGGCGCCTCCGGCCCCCTGTTCGGCATCCTGTTCTACCTGCTGGTTCTGATTGCCGCTGTCACCTCCGCCATCGCCCTGATTGAAGTGCTGGTTACCTTCTTTGTGGACCGGGCCGAGATGGAGCACCGGAAACCAAACCGCCCCCGCCTGGTAGGCATCGTCTGCCTGGCCATTCTGGCCGAGGCCGTTGTGGTGGCCCTGGACGGCCTGGGCAGCAACGGCCTCTGGATTCCCTTCGCCTCTACGGGACGGCCCTTCGCCAGCTCCTGGCTGGACTTTATGGGCTGCATCTCCGAGGGGCTTGCCATGCCTCTGGGCGCGCTGCTCATGTCCGTCATGGTCGCCTGGGTTGTCAAGCCGTCCGCAATCCGGGACGAGGTCACCCGAGAGGGAAACTCCTTCCAGAGCTACCGTTTCTTCTCCTTCTGCATCCGCTTTGTGGTCCCTGTCATCATGGTCCTTGTCCTTCTGGGCCAGCTGAATGAGTTCTTCGGCCTGGGCCTGTTCTCCGCATAAAGCACAGCGCCTCCAGACGCGCGTTTGGAGGCGCCCATACAGATTCCTGAATCGGACCGCGCCAGCGGGCAGGACAGACCGGACCGGTCTGCCCTGCCCGCTCTTCCGTGCCCCGTTTCCCCCAATCCCGGCTTGACGGACGGCTGAAAACACAGTACAATATGTGCGAAAAAGCGGCTCTGCGCCGCCTTAGATGTGGAGGAGATTCCATGATTGACCATGCCGTTTCCAAACTGGCTGTCTACGCCCTGCGCACCGGGCTGATTGAGGACAGCGAATTTACCTGGGCTGTCAACACCATCCTGGACGTACTGAAGCTGGACAGCTTCAGCGACCCCGGCCGGGACTGGGGGGAAATCCGGCTGGCCCCCGTGCTGGAGGAGCTGCTGGACGACGCCTGCGCCCGGGGCGTGCTTCCGGAGAACTCAGTTGTCTACCGGGACCTGTTTGACACCGAGCTGATGGGCCGCCTGACCCCCCGCCCCGCCCAGGTCATCGAAACATTTCGGACGCTCTATGCCCGGGACCCCAGGCAGGCCACCGACTGGTACTACCGGTTCAGTCAGGACACCAACTACATCCGCCGGGACCGCATCGCCCGGGACATCCAGTGGAAGGTGCCCACCGAATACGGCGAGCTGGATATCACCATCAACCTGTCCAAGCCGGAGAAGGACCCAAAAGCCATCGCCGCCGCAAAGAATCTGCCCGCTTCCTCCTACCCCCGGTGCCAGCTGTGTGCCGAAAACGCGGGCTACGCCGGCCGGGTCAACCACCCCGCCCGGCAGAACCACCGAATCATCCCCATCACCATCCATAACTCCCCCTGGTTCCTGCAGTACTCCCCCTATGTCTACTACAACGAGCACTGTATCTGCCTCAACAGCGAACACACACCCATGAAAATCGACCGGGCCTGCTTCGCCAAGCTGCTGGACTTTGTGCACCAATTCCCCCACTATTTTGTGGGCTCCAACGCCGACCTGCCCATTGTGGGCGGCTCCATCCTGGCCCACGACCATTTCCAGGGCGGCCGGTACGACTTCGCCATGGCCAAGGCCCCGGTGGAGACCCCCTTCCGTTTCCCCGGCTTTGAGGATGTGGAGGCGGGTATCGTCAAATGGCCTATGTCGGTGGTGCGGATTGCCTCCCGGGACCGGCAGCGGCTGATTGACCTGGCCGACAGAATCCTCCTTTCCTGGCGGGGCTATACCGACGAGGCGGCGGTCATTTTCGCCCAGACCGACGGCGAGCCCCACAACACCATCACGCCGATCGCCCGCCGCCGAGGGGAATCCTATGAGCTGGACCTGGTCCTCCGGAACAATCTGACCACTCCCGAGCACCCCCTGGGCCTGTACCACCCCCACGCCGAGCTGCACCACATCAAGAAGGAGAACATCGGCCTGATTGAGGTGATGGGTCTGGCTGTCCTCCCCGCCCGGCTGAAGGAGGAACTGGCCGCTGTGGCCGGCTGTCTGGCCTCCAGAGGCGACCTGCGCAGCGAAGCGCTCACCGCCAAGCACGCCGATTGGGCGGAGCGCTTCGCCCCAAAGGATACCATCACTGCCGAAAACGCCCTGGAGCTCGTTAAAAAGGAAACCGGGATGGTCTTTGCCCAGGTCCTGGAACACGCGGGAGTCTATGCCCGCACCCCCGACGGCCGGGACGCCTTCCTTCGCTTCTTGAACCAGGTGTGACCGCAAACACGGTTGTCAGGCTGTTAGGCTTTTGTCAAGAGGAACTTTTCAGGGGGTGGGAAAATCAGGCAGGAAAAGCCCCGTGGACGGTTAAAAGCCGTTTTCGGGGGTAGGCAGCATAAAAAACCCGCCCCGCGCCGGGGGCTTGGAGCGCCCCAGGAAGCCCGTATTCATGCGGGTTTGGGGCTGTGCCGCAAGTCTAAATGTCCATGCCCGCCGGTTACGCACTTGCCCTTATCCTGTTCTTTGGGAGAGGCCGGGGGCGCGGGGGCAGAGCCACCACAAAACCTACCGGCAGCCGCCGCAGCAGTGCAGACGGTTTTGCCGTTAAAATGAAGCGGACGAAAGCGGGGGGCAGGATTGTCAAATCCTGTTCCCCGTTTTTGGCGGCGAAACGGCAGCGGCAAAATCCAGACGGCCAAGGGGTTCAGAGCGGAGTCCTGCAAACATTTGTATTTCATTATATGGGTACTTTGAAAAGAGAAGGAAATCATAATTTGTCAGATAGCATAACAGTGTAAAAACGGAGGTTAAAAAGAAAATCTATGAGAAAAATATCTGTAATATTGTTTGCCGCCTTAGTGTGTTGTGCCTTGCTGTCGGGCTGTGGCAATGAATCAACAAGGGAATCTCTTGTCGTGTACTCTTTCTGCGGAGAAAATGAGATGTTATCAATCTCCAATGGCGTTATTGTTTTGAATGAAGGGGAAGAAATCTTTTATGGTGGAAATTTGGATGGAGAATTATCGGATATTATTGCTTATTCCATGACCTTCTACATCCAATCCGGCAGTGATGACATAGTTTTGCTTTCTAACAGCGTGGCCGACATGACAGGCGGAACGATAGGTATCGCGGGTGAAACAGGGAAAATATCCGGGGATGTCCTCAAAAGAGCAGAGGAAGATGATTTACAGAACAATCTTTACTTTGAGTTAAAAACCACCAATTTAGACGGTGAAGAAAACACATACCAGTTACAATTAACAGTAACGGAAGTCACAAAAGACAGTTAATTCCAATTTTTCGGGCAGATACAGAAACTAAAATAGGGCGGTGGGATAAGCGCTGACTATCCCGCCGCCCTGCCTGGTATCGCTCCATATCCCGCGCCCTGCGGAGTTGCTGTTCCCGCTGTTCCTGTCGCAAGATACTGCAACCGCTCCTGCGGATTTGCTCGGCTTCTTTCTCTTCCTCTTTGGCATCATGTGTATTGGCAGTGTAAACTACCGCCGCCAGCAGATTACCCATAGGATCCGCTACGATGTGCCGTTTGCGTCCTTTTATTTTTTCCTCCATCAATCCCGCGTTCTTCTGCGGCTGAGGCGGTCTCTACGCTTTGCGGGTCGATCATTGCGCCGCTGGGGTCCACATTCCGTCCTGCGTCTGTCCGTACCCGTTCCACCAACGCCGCACGGCTCTTTTCCCAAAGCCCGCTTCGGATTGCGGCGTAATAAAAATTCGCCGCTGTTGTGTACGGTGGAAAACCGTGGGACAGATTTCGCCATTTGCAGCCGTTATCTGCAAAATACAGCACCGCGTTTGCCAATTTCCGCTTTTCCTATTTCCTCCTGCTTCCTGCTCGGGGAAACAGCGGTGCTATGACCGCCCATTGACTGTCGCTCAAAGCGTTCGCATAACTGCGTCTCTTATTTTTCTGTATCGTGTTCCCATTATAGCACTTTCTTTCCCATTGGTACAGCTTCTAAATATACATACCTTGACGCATGGAGTGTCAAGGGCAAGGGCCCGGCTTATGAACGCTGGGCGAAAGTCTACAATCTAAAACAGATGGCCGCCAGATCCGAATCGGGCGTGACGTGGTTGAATCGGGGCTTGATGAGGGATTTTTCCCCCTCCTAGCCCCGTTCCTGATTCGCTCCGCACAGCCGTTCCAGCACCCTGACGTTCCCCTCCAGGCGGGGGTCGGAGGGAGAGCAGGCCAGCGCCAGCCGCGCCTGCTCCAGGGCCTGCTCCGTCCGGCCTGTGCGGAACAGGGCGATGGAGCGCAGGTCGTGGGGCAGACTGCCCCAGCTGGCCGCCTCGCAGATATAGCTTCTCGGGCGGACGGTGATTTTCAGGGCGCAGGCGGTGAAATAGAGCACTCCCTCCCAGTCCTCCCGGCGGTAGAGCAGCCCGGCCAGGTCCAGATAGGCCTCCCGCAGGTGGGGCGCCTCAGCAATCGCCCGCAGATACCAGTCCCGGGCCAGCTGTATCTCCCCCTTCTGCTCATAGGAGCGGGCGATAAAGCGCATGGATGCCGCGCGCTCATCGGGCCACCGGGCGCTGGGCATGGACAGATGATGCTTCAGCGTGGCGATACAGTCGTCCCAGCGGCCCCTGAACATGTACTCCCGGCCCAGATAGTGGACGTTTCGGTCATCCTGAGGGGACTCCTGCACGGACAGCTCCAGCAGAGGCAGGTACTGCCCCCTGGACTTGCCCGCATCTGCGTGGTGGTCCAGCTGCACGCCCTCCGCCGTCACCGTCCGGCCCTGCCGGCCCGGTCCCACCCAGGTCAGCACCTCGTGCACCGGGTGGGTCCAGCAGAACCCACGGCGGGCATGGACCTTCTCAATCCAAAAGACATATCCCTCGCTCCCGTCCGGATTGAAGTTCCAGGTGTAGCGGTAATTGGCCAGACTGACCCCTTCCCCCCAGGCCGCCTCCAGCCGCTCCCGCCAGCCAGGCCGGAACACCTCGTCCAGGTCGGTGCATACGCAGATATCCATGTCCTCCGGCACCAGCTCCAGCGAGCGGTTCCGGGCTGTGTCAAAGCGCCAGGGCGCAATGACCTCCACCGTCACCTCCGCTCCCCGGGCCCGCAGCCGCTCTGCCGTCCCGTCGTCAGAGCCGGTGTCCAGCACCACCACCCGGTCGGCCTCCCCCATAGAGTCCATCCAACGGTCGGCAAACTTCACCTCGTTCTTGCAGATTGCGTAGACACAGATTTGATACCGGCCCATAAAATCCTCCCTTCCTATGGTGCGGGAGCCGCCCATTCCTGGGCGGCTCCCAACTCAAGCCTGTCTGGCTCAGGTTGCAATGAGGCCGGCAGCGCGCAGGCTGGCCAACAGTTCATTCACCTTGGCCACCGTCGCGGCAAGGTCAGCGGCGGCATCCAAGTCGGCTACGGCGGCGCCGGGGGTCACCGTCCCGGCAGGGCCGGTGGGGCCGGTGGGGCCCTCTGCACCAGCAGGACCGGCAGGGCCGGCGGGACCAGTGGGACCCTCTGCACCGGCGGCGCCAGCGGCACCCGTAGCACCCACGGGACCGACAGGGCCAGTGGGGCCCTCTGCACCAGCAGGGCCAGCGGGACCAGTGGGGCCCTCCGCGCCAGCAGGACCGGCAGGGCCGGTGGGACCCTCTGCACCAGCAGGGCCAGCGGGACCAGTGGGACCCTCCGCACCGGCGGCACCAGCAGCACCCGTAGCACCCACGGGACCGACAGGGCCGGTGGGGCCAGTGGGGCCGACAGCGCCGGTCGCACCCGTGGCACCTGTAGCGCCCACGGGGCCGGCAGGGCCGGTAGGGCCAGTGGGGCCGACAGCGCCGGTCGCACCCGTGGCACCGGTGGCACCCGTAGCACCCACGGGGCCGGCAGGACCGGCAGGG
>JAAWHL010000011.1 GCA_022795855.1 Lawsonibacter sp. | reverse complement strand
TTCCGGGGGGATGCCGAACTCCCGCATGGCGATCATCTGCCGGTCCTCCCGCTGGCCCCTGGTTGATACGCGAACATAGCCGTAGGTTTTTCCTGACATTCCGGTCTCCCCCTTATGTGAAATTTTTGGAATATCAGTACATTTTACCACAAAATTCGACATTTGAGGCACATATTTCCGCAAAATATGCAGCAAGGCCTGCCGGAGCAGTTCCGGCAGGCCTTGCTGTTTTCCAAAAGGCAGGGCGTTGGGGCCCCGGCCGCGTGCCAGCGGCGCGGAATCCGCCCCCGCATGAACAAATCCTATAGGTTTTGCCCAGGGGGAGCGGGCGCGGAAAAAAATTCGCGGAAAGGCCTAAACTTTTCAAAAATACTGCCGAATAAGTAAGTGAGCGGCCGGATGGGCAGTCCAAACGGCCGTGCACAAAAACTATACCTTTTGTTCACTCCGGCGCGACGGACCGCGCCGCACGCGGCTAAGGAGGCAGCTATGCTGAAATTATCCCTCACCCCCGGCGAGTATCTCACCATTGGCGAGGACATCGTCGTACAGGTCTACCGCTCGGAGGGCGGCCGGACCTATCTCGCCATTGACGCGCCCCGCGAGATCCCCATTGTCCGGGGCGCGGTGCGGGAGCGCCAGGGCGGCCAGCGCCCGAAGAAGCTGGCGCAGGTCCCGCCCCGGGGCGGGTCGGAGGATCTGATTTCCGATTTCAAGCGGTCCTAGGCCGGTTTGAAATATTATCCCCGCGCCGGACGAGCGGAGCCGCCGCGGCCAGGCGGTTTGGCAAGGCCGGAGATCCCTGAAATGTGCCGAGGCAATGGAAGGCCGGGGCACACTAAAAAACATTGAAAAAGGAGTTTATGTCATGCGTATTCAGCATAATATTATGGCGATGGGCGCCTACCGCAACTACACCAACAATGTGTCTGCCATGAAGAAGAACCTGGAGAAGCTGTCTTCCGGCTACAAGATCAACCGCGCCGGCGACGACGCCGCCGGTCTGGCCATTTCCGAGAAGATGCGGGCCCAGATCACCGGCCTGGAGACCGCCCAGAAGAACGCCAAGGACGGAATCAGCCTGGTGCAGACCGCCGAGGGCGCCCTGACCGAGGTCCACGACATGCTCAACCGCATGGTGGAGCTGGCCACGATGTCCGCCAACGGCACCTATGACAACACCACCGACCGCGCCCAGCTGCAGAAGGAAATGGACCAGCTGCGCTCTGAGATCAACCGCATCGCCGACAGCGCCAACTTCAACGGCATCAAGCTGCTGGACGGCTCCATGGGCGGCGTCAGCGCCGACGCGGCCATCAATTCCATCGTCACCAACAAGTATCAGGCCGCCGGCGCGTCCGACGCCTTCACCACCACCTACAAGACCAACCGTCCCGCCGCCGTCACCACCCAGCAGAACGCGATCTTCTCCGTCAGCCTGGACGACCTGGCCATCACGGACACCACCGGCGGCAAGTTCACTCTGAAGGTGGGCGACGCCACCCTCGAGTTCACCACCACCGCCGCCAACACGACCATGAGCGCCATCGCCGCCAAGATCGCTGCCTCCGGCGGCAAGGCACTGAAGGCCAGCGACACCACCAACAACACCCTCGGCACTTCCGCCGGCACTCACGTGAAGATCGACGGCAACATCTATACGATGAGTGCCACCGGCAAGACCATCAAGTTTACCCAGGTCAACGACATGGGCACCAGCGGCAAGGTGGTGGACACCAAGTACGGCGTGTCTGTGACCTATGACCCCAAGGACCCCAAGGACGGCACCATGACCGGCACCGTGAACGACCACGTCCAGCTGACCACAATCGGCCTTGGCAAGGGCACTTCCCACCAGGCCCAGGTGGATGTGGACATCGACTTCAGCAAGCTGAAGGACGGCGACACGCTGATTGCCGGCGATAAGACCTATGTCTTCAAGATCGGCAAGGACAGCACCACCACTGCCGCCGCCGGCCAGACTCTGATCAACCTGAGCAACATCATCAAGTCCTCCGAGGACATCAGCAATCCCGACAAGCTGGCCGAGGCCATGACCACGATCACCGACGAGATGGGTAAGGTTAACGGCTGCTGGACCGTGGGTAACGAGGGCGTCAACGGCACCGTGGGCCGCCTGAGCTTCCAGTCCAAGTCCGGCTATACGGACGGCACCAATAAGATTGGCGGCAACGCCAATGCTGAGAGCGCCAGCATGCTCACCGAGGCCTCCGTCATGAAGCAGTTCGCCGGCGCCAGCAAGGAGCAGGACGCCAGCGTGGAGTTCAATCTGGACGTGACCAAGCTGAAGGAGGGCGACAGCCTGACCATCGACGGCGTCACCTTCGAGTTCACCGACGGCACCGCCGTTTCCAAGAAGGGGAACATCGCCGTGGACCTGAGCTCCCTGGGCATCGCCGGCGGCCTGCTGGCCAGCCAGACCGGTGACGTGATGGCCGCGCTGAAGACTGCCATCAACAACGTCTATGTCAACGACTACACGGTCACCGTTGACGGCGACAAGATGACCCTGACCTCTATAAACAAGTCCAACACCACCTCCCTCTATGAGAACCGTACCCCCGCCACCGTGTCCGCTTCCGGCAACGCCGCCGGCCTGACCCTGCAGATCGGCGACACCGCCGACAGCTACAACCAGCTGCGGGTCAGCATCAGCGACTGCCACACCGCCGCCATCGGCATCGCCGACATCAAGATCTCCGATCAGGAGAGCGCGCAGGCAGCCGTTGACGTCATCAAGAACGCCATCAACTACGTGTCCGATGTCCGCGGTACTCTGGGCGCTACCCAGAACCGCCTCGATCACACCATCAACAACCTGGCCGTGATGACCGAGAACATCCAGGACGCCGAGTCCACCATCCGCGACACCGACGTGGCCGCCGAGATGATGGAGTACACCAAGAACAACATCCTGATCCAGTCCGCCCAGGCCATGCTGGCCCAGGCGAACCAGGTGCCCCAGGGCGTGCTGCAGCTCCTCCAGTAAGCGTGAGGATAGCCGCATAGGGGAGCTTGGACCGAAGCTCGGGCGAAAGCCCAGCCGCCGCAAAGCGGCGCGGGTTTTGCCCGAGCCGGAGGGAAAGCTCCCCGGCTATGCGGCCAATCCGAGCGTGATAACGGCAGTAAGCGCGAGGATAGCCGGAGCAAGGGAGCGGGCGCAGTTTTCGCCGCAGGCGGAAACGGAGCCAAGCGGACTTTGCGACGGCGCGGCATAAACCCAACAGCGGGGGCGGGCATCAGCCCGCCCCCGCTTACTACACCCGGAAAGGAATTCCCGATTATGACCGCTATCGAAATCGCCCGCAGAATGGCCGCCCTTGGGCAGAAAAAAGACGCCTGTCAGGCCTATGAGCTGGTTCTCCACCAATCGGACTGCCCGGAAGAGAAGCTGGAGGCCGCGCTTTATACCCTCCAGTCCGGCGGAGACTATAAAGTGGCTTACACCTGCTTTCTGGAGCTCTACAACCAAGGCCTCTATCAAGAGGACTGCCTGTCCATTATGACCCAGGCGTTTTACGAGCCGAACGTCAAGCGGCTGAAATCCGTTTACGAAAAAAACTGCAAGCTCCTGTCAAAATACCCCTATCTCTTCCGCAAGGACTTTCTGCCCTTCGATGAACTGCCCATCCGCTTCTATCCCTATGACGACCAGGGATACCTCCCCTTTTTTCTTCGGGAGGGCCGGTTTGGGGAATACATCAACGTGAAAAAGGCTGTCATCAGCCGGAATTTTTTTCATGACTTGGAAAATCCCATCCTGGCTCGGGATGTTTTTTCTCAATATGAGCTGGAGTACCTCTATGACAACGTGCGCAAAAGCGAGTATGTGGCCAGGGAAAACCATGTCTACCTCCATTACCCGGACTGGAGCGTCTTCTGCTCCTACCTCCAGTGCCTGAACATGAAGCGTATTTTGGATGATAAAAAAATCGTGTTTCTGATCGGGGACGAGCTCGGCCTGTACCCCATCGACTTCAAGGCGCGGTTCGGCATTGACTACAGCCAATACCAGCTCAAACCCGCGGGCATCCGGGAAATCAACCGGATGATCTGGCACACTCAGCTGTCCAGCCACAACGGCGGCGACTTCTTCAACGAGATTTTCGACGACCACCCCAACCTGATTTCCTCCCCCTCCCTCCTGCTGAGCGAGCTCCAGGAGACCGTGGAGCGCGTCCGAAAAGCCTTCGACGAATCCAATTCCTCTGCCGAGATCGCCCGCCGCCTGCCGGGCTGGAATCAGCACCTGGTGCAGGAGCTGTTCGCCCTGCGGGACCGGACGGACAAGGACATTTTGGTGGCGATTTTCCTCAGCGACGGCCGGGGAACCCGCGCCCTGGATCCCGCCTCCCGCATTGCGCCCGCGCTTTTCTTCCAGCCCCACTTCAAAGTGATCGCCTATAATATTTTTGTCTACTCCGCCGGGCTTACCGTTCTGTACTCCAACGAGTATGAAGAACTGCGCCGTTCGCCTATTTTTCAAAATTTCAAGTATATTAAAACCTTCACCCCGATCCGCCGCATCACCACCAGCTACGGCGCAACGGTGAAGTTCGAGTATCAAAGCGCCCTGAAGTCCCGGGAAGAGTGGCTGGCGCACCACACCGAGACCGGCGAGCTGATCGACTCCCCCGAGGGGACGGAGGACGAGTGGGACCACTCCATCGGAGTGGTCAGCGACAGCATCTCCAACCGCATCCTCAACCGCAGCTTCATGGTCAACCGTCAGGACCGGCTGTATACCGACAGCGTGCTGGTCCGCTTTGAAGACGGCAAGCTGAACCCCAAGGCCACCTTCACCGCCCTGGCCGCCTTCCTGGACCTGCCCTACGCCGAGAGCCTGACCTACTGCTCCCTGTATGGAGAGAGGGACCCGGAATCCCTGAAGGGCAACGACCTGGGCTTCTCCCCCGCCGCCATCTACCGCACTTATGACGAGTACGCCAATGATGAAGAGCGGTATTTTATCGAATATTTTATGCGGGACATTTACGAGTACTGCGGCTACGATTTTCACTACTACGACGGCAAGCCCATGGACGAGGCCCGGGCGGAGGAGCTGATCTCTAAGTTTACCACCCTGAACTCCTACATCCGCAAAACCTGGCGGGAGTTTTACTTCTCAACGGCGAAAGCCGAGGTGGACGGCGTACCCCTTGCACCGGAACAGCAGGAAAAGCTGCGGGACAGCCTGACGGAAAAACACATCCGGGAGTGCATGGCCGACCGTCTGCAAAACGCAAAGCTGCTTTTGGGCGGCCTGCGCTTTGTCAACAAAAACGGCCAGCCGCTGCAGATGATGCCCAGGCTGAAGCTGGACCCGGCGCTGCTGGAGCAGCCGCTGTACCATTAAGGAGGAAACATGAGCGAAACGGGAACGGTATACTTTTTCACCGGTCTGTCCGGCGCGGGGAAGACCACCATCGGCGGGCTGTTCCACCAGCGCCTGAAGCGCACCAAACCCAACGTGGTCCTGCTGGACGGGGACGACATCCGCGTGGCCTTCGGCGAGGACGTGGGCTACACCCAGTCCGAGCGCCTGCGCTGGGCGGGACGCATCTTCCGGGTGTGCAAGCTGCTCTCCGACCAGGGCATCGACGTGGTGTGCTGCTCCATCGCCATGTACGAGAGCGTCCGGCGGTGGAACCGGGAGAACATCCCCAATTACAAGGAAATTTACATCAAGGTCAGCCGGGAAACCCTGCTCCGCCGCAACCAGAAGGGGCTGTACACCCAGGGAAAAAACGTGGTGGGCATCGACCTGCCCTTTGACGAGCCCCAGACTCCCGATCTGATCGTCCCCAACGACGGCGGCCGCACCCCCCTGGAGCTGGTGGAGCAGCTGGAACGGGAGCTCTACCCCAGCATTGTGGAAAACCCGGTGGACAACACCGCCTATTGGAACCAGTACTACAAAAACGGGCTGTGCAGCCAGGAACCCTCCCCCTTTGCCCGATACGTGGCTACTCTGGTGGACCCGGGCCGGCGGCTGGTGGAGCTGGGGTGCGGCAACGGCCGGGACGCGGTGTATTTCGCCTCCCTGGGACTCCGGGTCACCGCCCTGGACATGTCCCAGGAGGCCATCTCCCAGCTGAACGCCCGGGGCGTCGCCAACGCGGAGTTCCTGTGCGGCGACTTCGTGAACTCCGGCGTCCACAGCCCCGAGAGCTACGACTACGCCTACAGCCGCTTCACCCTCCACTCCATCAACCGCAACCAGGAGCAGGTCCTCCTGACCAACCTGTACCGGGGCCTGCGCCCCGGGGGCCGGCTGTTTATCGAGGTCCGGGGCGTCCGCGACCCCCTGTTCGGAAAGGGCCGTCAGGTGGAGCGCAACGCGTTTTTCTATGACAACCACTACCGGCGCTTCCTGGTGCTGGACGAGCTGACCGCCTCCCTGGAGGAGCGGGGCTTCCGGGTGGAGTACGCCCAGGAGCGCACCGGCTTTGCCCCCTACGGCAGCGACGACCCGCCGGTTATCCGGGTGGCGGCGGTCAAGCCCGCGGAGAAGTGACATGAGGGCTGATTTACACACCCATACCACCGCCTCCGACGGGCAGTACGCCCCCGGAGCGCTGGTCCGGCTGGCAAAGGAGCGGGGGCTGTCGGCGCTGGCTGTCACCGATCACGATACGGCGGCCGGGGTGGAGGAGGCCGTGTCCGCCGGTGCGGCGCTGGGCCTGCGGGTTATCCGCGGCGTGGAGCTGAGCGCCAGGGAGCTCCCCAACCTCCACATCCTGGGCTACGGCTTCCGCCCGGGGGACACCCCCCTGTCCCGGCTGTGCCGGGATCTGCGGGCGGGCCGGGAGGAACGGAAGTACAAAATCGCGGACTTCCTCCGGGAGAAGGGGGCGGCCGTGGAGCTGGCCGAGGTGGAGGCGCTGGCGGGGGGCGAGGTCGTCGCCCGTCCCCACTTTGCCCGGGTGCTGGTGCGCCGGGGCTATGCCGCCAGCAACCGGGAGGCCTTCGACCGCTATTTGGACACGGAGGAGTTCCGGCGGCGGGTGACGCGGTTCAAGGCGGACGCCCCCGCCTGTCTGGAGGCCATCCGCGCTTCAGGGGGAAAGACATCCCTGGCCCATCCCTACCAGACGGGTCTGCCGGACCGGGAGCTGGAGGCCCTGGTGGCGCGGCTGAAGGACCAGGGGCTGGACGCCATCGAGTGCTTCTACCCCAAATACACGCCGGAGCAGCAGGCGTTTTATCTGGAACTGGCCCAAAAGTACCGGCTCCACGTCACCGGCGGCAGCGATTTTCACGGGGAGCAGGTCAAGCCGGACGTCGCCCTGGCGGCGCTGGAGCTGGATCTGGACTGGCTGCCGGCCCAAGAGCCTGTTTGAACCTTATCCGTATGCCGGACCCGTCTTGCTTCATCCGGCGGCCCGCGTCCGCCCGCTCAACCCGCAGGAGGTGACATCATGACCACAGGAGAGAATATCCGGGCCTGGCGCAAGCGGCGCGGCCTGACCCAGAATCAGCTGGGGCGGCTGTGCGGCGTCAGCGGCGCGGCCATCGGCAGCTACGAAAAGGGGGCTACCGCCCCCAAGCGGCGGACGGTGGAGAAAATCGCCTCCGCCCTGGAGGTGCCGCCGGCCCGGCTGATGGAAGCCGGACCCCCGGTCCCCGGGCGCGCCCCCTCGGACGCGCCCCTCTACGACGGCGTGCTGGCTGCCCTGAAGGAGCTGTACGGCGGGGTGGAGGGCCGGGTTGTGGTGGGCGGAAACGGCACCAGCGCCCGGTATTACGTGGTCCAGGGCGGGCCGGACAGCTTTGTGCTCCACGAGGAGGATGTGGCTGCCATCGCCCGCTCGGCCCGGGCCTCCACCTCTCTTCTGGCCGCCCGCCTTCGGGGGGCCGGGCGATGAGGACCGGCTGGAGCCTCCGGGCCATCCGCCGTGCGCGGGGCCTGACCCTGGACGAGCTCAGCGCCCTGTGCGGCATCAGCCGGGACGACCTGGGGCTGTACGAGCGGGGGCGGATGACCCCCCGTCCGGGTACGGTGGAAAAAATCGCCCGGGCGCTGGACGCGCCGATTGTCTCCGTCCGGCAGGGCATGGGCTGGACCGCCCCCGAGCCCGCAGAGCGGTGGGAGGCCCCGGAGGGGCCGGACCCCCTGCGGGAGGGGGTGCTGGAGGCCGTGCGGGAGGCCTGCGGCCCCGAGTTTGCCCTGGGGGAGGAGGAGCTGCGGGCGCTGGTGGAGTCCGTCAAGGCCGCCATCCCGGCCCTGGCCGAGCGCATGAAGGACACCCGCCCGGAGTCGGAAATCCACCGCCAGCTCCTGCGCGAGACGGCCCGCTCCCCGGCAGAGGAGGAGGGGCCGCAATGCGCCCTGACCGACCGGCAGTGGGAGCAGGTGGCCCCCCTTCTGCCCCCGGAGCGAGGCGGACGGGGCCGGGCGTTCAAGAGCAACCGTCTGATGCTGGAGGGCATTCTCTTCCACCTGCGGTCCGGCACGGCCTGGCGGGACCTGCCCCCGCGCTTCGGGCCGCACAAATGCGTATCTGCCCGGCTGCGCCTGTGGCAGGAGACCGGCGTGTGGCCGGCGGCGGAGGCCCGCCTGCGGGAGCTGGGCGTGCTGGAGGAGCACGCCCCCTAAGCCGGGAATACGGGGCGCGCCGGAGCGCAGACAGACAAAACCGGGAGGACATGCGATGTGTCCTCCCGGTTCAAGCTTTTGGAAAAGCGGCAAAGGTGAATTGTCAAGTCAAGCGCAGCAGAAAGAGGGGGAACGCCCGGCAGGGGAACGCCGGCGCCTGTTCAACAACTCCCATCCCCCCGGCCTGCGGCTGTATTTCCCGTTCTGCGTCGGGGATGGGGCTATGAGGCGGGGGGCTGGGGCCCCTCCGCCTTTTTCTCGGCCAGAAAGTCCCCGATGCGGCGGAAGTCCTCCTGGAAGCGGGGGCCGGTCCAGCGCGTTTGGGCGGCGCGGAGCAGCGCTTCGGCCTGCCCGTACTGACGGTCCGCGGCGGCGGCCAGAACATCCAGCTCGGCGAGGCTGGCGCCGGAGTCCCCGCGCTCCCGGAGGGGCCGGAACATGGGCTGGCTCTCCCGATACAGCGCCAGGGCCTGGCCGCACTGTCCCCCGCGGAAATAGCCCAGGCAGAGGTTGAGGCGGCGGACTGCCTCCGCGGAGCCCCGGAAGCGGCAGGCGGCCAGCTCCTCCAGCAGGCGGACGGCCCGGGCGGTCTGCCCGGCCTCCAGCTGTCCGGCGGCCAGGTTCAGCTGCAAAAGACTGCGCAGGCCCTTCCCCCGGGCGGTTTGGAGCAGCCGCTCCATGCCGGCGGCGAACTCCTCCGCTTTCCCCTCCTGAAGCAGGGGGACCAGGGCGCGGACCTTCCGCTGGTAGCGGAGATTGTAGAGGACATTGAACAGCACCACGCCTATGAGGAGAACCGGAGCGGCGATCCAGTAGCCCCGGAGAAAGGCATCCTCGTCAATTCCAAGGCCGCGCTGGATCATGAGGAGGACCAATCCCAGGACAACCCCCAGGGCGATGGTTTTGAGTATCCGCTTCAAAGCGTTCCACCCCTTATTACAATCTTGTCAGCCCAGGAGCAGCAGGACGGCGGGGCCCGCCCCCTGGGTGAGGAGGAGCAGGGCGGCGTCAGCCAGGGCCTGGCGGGCCTCCTGGGGGAGGGACTCGTCCAGTTCCGTCAGGAGCCAGCCCTCCTGGGTGGTCAGCCAGTCCCCCTCCAGCTCCAGGCCGCCGGGGAGGGCGTCCAGCACAAGCAGGCTGCCCGGCTCGGCCCCCAGCGCGGCGCGGGCGGACTGAAGCAGCAGGCCGCTGTCGGGCAGGGGGGCCGGAGCGCCGGCAGAATCCGTATCCGGGTCGGATTTCTGGGTGGAGGCGGAAAAGAGGAAGGGCTCGGACCGGACGCTGCGCTCCAGGGGCCCGTCCGGCACGTCCAGGCCCTCCGGGAGGGCCTGGGGGTCCGCTGCGGATGGATCCTCCGCAGCGACGGCCATGGGGGCGGCCCCCTCCGGGGCGGCGGGAAGGGCCAGCCGCAGCAGGCCGGCGCACAGAAGGGCGCAGGCGGCCAGGGAGCCCCAGGCCCGCACTGCGGGCCGCCGCAGGAACGGGACGGCCTTGGCGGGGCGCTCCAGGCGGCCCACCCGGTCCATCACCCGCGCCGTCAGGTCCGCCGGGGCGGGCCGGTCCTCCCAGTCCCGCAGGGCCTGGCTCAGCTGCGCCAGCTGCCGCTCTGTCTCCCGGCACCGGGGGCACCCGGCCAGATGGGCGGACAGGGCCTGACCCGCCCCGGGGGAGAGGGCCTCGTCCAGGGACTGGCTGAGGAGCGCCTCAAAATATTCGCATGTTCCCACAGACCCTCACCTCTCACACGCCGATTTTGTCAGGGAGTTTTCTCTGTCCGGTTAGACGGCGGCGGGTCGAAAAAGTTCCCGTCCCGGCACAAAATTGTTCGCAGCGCCAGCCTGGCCCTGGTCAGCCGGGACTTGACCGTCCCCAGGTCCAGCGCCAGCGCGGCGCTGATTTCCTGATAGCTCAGCCCCGACAGCTCCCGCAGAGCCAGCACCTGCCGGTGGTGGTCGGGCAGGGCGTCCAGCGCCCGGCGCAGCAGCTCCTGCTGCTCCCGGCGCTCCAGCACGGCTTCGGGGCGCTGCCGGTCGGGGGCGGCGGGGTCGGGCGCGTCCTCCCCGTCCAGGGAGAGGAGCGCTCCGGCGGCCTCCAGCCGCCGCTTCCGGGCCCGGAGAAAGTCCAGGCACACGTTGCTGGTCAGGCGGTACATCCAGGTAGAGAAGCTGCACTCCCCCTGGAAGGAGGCCAGCCCCCGCCAGGCGTTGAGAAAGGCCTCCTGAGACAGGTCCAAAGCGTCCTCCGGGCTGCCCGTCATGCGCAGGGCCAGGTTATAGACCCGCTTTTCGTTGTCCCGCACCAGCTGCTCAAAGGCCTGCTGGTCGCCCCGCCCGGCGCGTTCGGTCAGCTCCCGGTCGGTCATGCCTGTCTCCTCCTCTCCGTCCCAAAGCGGATGTGCCGGTCAGCACAGATCCCGCTTGATGCCCTCCGTGACCCGGTAGAGGTCGGCCAGAGTGGCAATCCGGACAATCTGCTCCTTGTAATAGCCTGCGCGGGGCACCCCCTTGAGATACCAGGCGTAGTGCCGCCGGGCCTCCAGGCAGGCGATTTTCTCCCCCTTCTGGGCGGCGGCCAGCTCGAACTGCCGCACGGCGGTGTCGCACCGCTGGGCCAGAGGGGGGATGCCGGGGATGGGGCGGCCCTCCAGGGCGGCCCGGCACTGGGCGAACAGCCAGGGGTTGCCGAACACCCCCCGGCCCAGCATGGCCATGTCCGCCCCGGTATAGCGGAGGATGCGGGGGGCGTCCTCGGCCCGGAACACGTCGCCGTTGGCGATGACGGGGATGGAGACCGCCCGCTTCACCTCCCGGATATAGTCCCAGTTGGCGCATCCGGAGTACATCTGGGCCCGGGTGCGGCCGTGGACCGCTACGGCGGACACGCCGGCCTGCTCCATGATTTTGGCGAACTCCACGCAGTTGATGGACCCCTTGTCCCAGCCCAGGCGGAATTTCACCGTCACGGGGCAGCCGGCCCCCCGGACCACCGCCTCGGCCACCCGGGCGGCCCGGTCCGGGTCCCGCATCAGGCCGGAGCCGTCCCCGGAGTTGGCTACCTTGGGCACGGGGCAGCCCATGTTGATGTCGATGAAGTCGGCCCCCGAGACCTGGCGGGCGATGGCGGCGGCCTCCTGCATGCACGCCGGGTCGCTGCCGAATATCTGGGCGGCGGCGGGGTGCTCCCCCTCCCCCAGCTTCAGCAGGGGGAGGGACTTCCTGTCCTGGTAGCACAGGGCCTTGGCGCTGACCATCTCCGTGCAGGTCAGGCCGGCCCCCTGCTCCCGGCAGACGGTGCGGAAGGCCAGGTCCGTCACCCCGGCCATGGGCCCCAGGGCCAGGGGGGTCTCGATTTGAATTCCTCCGATGACAGGCATACGGCTCACCTCGCAAGAGCCTGTGCGCATCCCCGGGCGCGGGCCCGGGCGGCGGGATCCATACAGGCTGTAAGTTTTCCTATTGTATCATGTTCCTTTCCGGTTGACAAGAGCGGCGGCAGACAGTAAAATTGGAGCGCATCCATTCAGGAATTGGGGGAGATTACAATGGAACTGTCCGCGCTGAGCATCGCCCTGCGGGGCATGGCCGCCTACCGCCCGCTGATGGACACACCGGTGCTGTCCGGCATGTCCCGTCTGCTGCGATTTTTGTCCGCGGGGGCCGGCGAGAGCGCCCTGGACGCGTACACCCAGGTGTTCCACGCCCTGCGGGAGAAGGAATTCCAGGGCCTGGGGGACTGGCTGTGGGAGGTCCTGCGCTATGAGGAGAGCCCCTACGGCCTGCTGTGCGCCCGGGGCGGCGCGGACCCTGCCCTGGAGAACGCCGCCCGGCGGGAGGTGGAGACCCTGCTTCTGCTCTCCCGCACCGACTGCGACCGGTATATTGACGCCATGAAGCCGCTGCTGCCGGCGGAGTTCGCTCCGGTGCTGGCGGGCCTGCCGCGGTGGCGGGCGGCGGCCCCCTTCGGCTTTGAGGAGCTGACGGAATTTTACCGCCGGAACGGCTGCGGGGGCTTTGCCCGCTGCCGCGCCTTTGTGTGGGAGCAAGGGGAGCTGATTCCGGTGGAGGACCCGGACTGCCCCCGGCCGGAGGAGCTGCTGGGCTACGAGCTGCAAAGAGGCCGGGTGGAGGCCAACACCCGGGCCATGCTGGAGGGGCACCGGGTGAACAACGTGCTCCTCTTCGGCGACGGCGGGACGGGAAAGTCGGCCGCAGTGAAGTCCATGCTGTGCGTTCCGGGCTTTGAGGAGCTGCGGCTGGTGGAGGTGCAGAAGAGCGGCCTTGCCCAGATGCCCCGGCTGATCCGCGCCCTGGCGGGGCGGAAGCAGAAGTTCATCCTGTTTATTGACGATTTGGCCTTCGACCAGGACGACAGCACCTACTCGGTGATGAAAACCATTCTGGAGGGCGGGCTGGAGCGCCGGCCGGCCAACGTGGCCGTCTACGCCACCTCCAACCGCCGCCACCTGGTGCGGCAGACCTTCTCCGACCGGGCGGGGGACGAGGTGGACGCCTTTGAGACCATCTCGGAAAAAACCGCCCTGGCTGAGCGCTTCGGCCTGCGCATCCCCTACCTGACCATGAACAAAAGGGATTATCTGGCCCTGGTGGACCATCTGGCCGGCCGGGCGGGGGTGGAGCTGGAGCGGGAGGAGCTCCATGCCCAGGCCATGGCCTGGGAGCTCCGCCACGCCGGACGGACCCCACGCACCGCCCAGCAGTTCATTGCCAGCCTGACCCTGGACGGGCAGGGGTGATTTTTCGGATTTCCGCAGATTTCCGCCGGTTTGGCTGGAAAACGGGACCAGAGTGTGATATACTGACAGGATAAAACGGAGGAGGGGAAGACTGTGGACCTCACAGAAAAGACGTTGGAGAGCAAGACAATCTTCGAGGGGAAGATTCTGACCGTACAGCTGGACAAGGCCCGGCTGCCCGACGGCAGCGTGGCCGGCCGGGAGGTGTGCCGGCATCCCGGCGGGGTGGCGGTGCTCCCGCTGGAGGAGGACGGGACGGTCAGCCTGGTGCGGCAGTACCGCTACCCCTTCCACCGGGAGATCCTGGAGCTGCCGGCGGGCAAGCTGGACCGCGGGGAGGACCACCGCCCCGCCGCCGCCCGGGAGCTGGGGGAGGAGACCGGCCTGGAGGCCGGGGAGCTGCTCTATCTGGGGGCGCTGTACGCCTCCCCCGGGTTCTGCGACGAGGTGCTGCACATGTACCTGGGCCGGAAGCTGAAGCAGTCGGCCGCCCACCCGGACGAGGACGAGTTCCTGGACGTGGTCAAAATGCCCCTGGAGGAGCTGGTGGAGCGGGTGATGTCCGGCGAGATTTCCGACGCTAAGACGGTGGCCCTGACGCTGAAGGCCAGGCTGTTTCTGGAGCGGGAGCAGAAGTGAGAGAGGGAGGAGCATCCATGGGAAAAAAGGTCCTGATTGTGGAGGACGAGCAGAATATTGTGGACATTCTGTCCTTTAACCTGGGGCGGGACGGCTACGACACCCTGGAGGCCTACGACGGTCCCACCGGCCTGCACCTGGCTTTGGAGGAGGACCCGGACCTGATTCTGCTGGACCTGATGCTGCCCGGGATGGACGGCTTTGACGTGTGCCGCAAAATTCGGGAGAAGGGGAGCGCCGTGCCCATCATCATGCTCACCGCCCGGGAGGAGGAGACCGACAAGGTGCTGGGCCTGGAGCTGGGGGCGGACGACTATATCACCAAGCCCTTTTCCATGCGGGAGCTGATGGCCCGGGTGAAGGCCAACATCCGCCGGGTGGGCATGGCCGCCGCCCAGGAGGAGGCAAAGACCGCCGCCGGGCAGCTCAGCCTGGGCCGGGTGACGGTGGACACCGAGCGGATGACCGTATACAAGGACGGCCGGCCGCTGGAGCTGTCCCAGCGGGAGTACGATTTAATCTGCTATCTGGCCGCCCAGCCGGGGAAGGTCTTCTCCCGGGAGGCGCTGATGGAGCACGTGTGGAATTACGAGGGCTACGTGGGGGACGTGCGGGCCGTGGACGTGGCGGTGCGCCGCCTGCGGGAGAAGCTGGAGGACGACCCGGCCAGCCCCAGGTTCATCATCACCAAGCGGGGCATGGGCTACTACTTCGGCAAGTAAAGGGCTCCGGGAAAAACGGCGGCCCGCCGGACGGGAACGCGGTTCGTTTCCCGGGCCGCCCGGGGGGCGGCCCCTGCCGGAGCCCATCCGCTCAGGAAAAACGGCGGGCTGAGGCTGTCCCACCCTGCGGAATGCCGCATGTTCTGAAAAACCATAAAAACCCCGCAGGCAAAGCGCAGTTTTGCGGGTGAAGGTTCTTTTCGCTTCTTTTTCTTTCAAGAAAAAGAAGCGGGGGCCCGGGGGCGGAGCCCCCGGGGAAAAGCCGCGGAAAAGGAGGAGAGGCCTGTGCTGCGCAGTCTGCATACCAAGCTGGTGCTGATTCTGGTGCTGCTGATTCTGTCGCTGATGACGGTGGTAGGGGCCTTTCTGCTCAACTCGGTGGAGGCCTTCTATCTGGAGGACTTCTACACCCGTATTGCCGGCCGCTTTGCGGACAGCCAGATGGTGTCCGACCTGCGCACCGAGACCGAGGGGGAGGAGAACGGCGCGGAGATGCTGGAGCGGGTGCTGTCGGCCTACTACGGCGAGATGGGCGTGGACGGGCTGAACCGCCAGCTGTACATTCTGGACGAAAACGGCGTCTACATCACCGGCGGCGACCGGGAGCGGGGGAAAAACCTGGAGTACACCAACAACCTGACCGCCGCAGTGGGGGGCGAGATAGGGGGAGAGAGCAACGTGGCCGCGGACTATATGGACGTGGCGATTCCCATCCAGCGGGGGGGCGCGGGCTACATCATCTACATCGTGGACAACAAGGCCACGGTCTCCAGCCTGACCGGCCAGATGCTGATCCTGATTCTGGAGGCGCTGGCCTTTGGGCTGGGCATCTCCGTTTTGCTGTCCTTCCTGCTGTCCAAGACCATGGTCACCCCCCTTCAGCGGCTGACCGAGGGGGCCATGCGGGTGGCCGAGGGGGATTTTTCCCGGAAAATCGAGGTGGACTCCCAGGACGAAATCGGCGTGCTGACCAACACCTTCAACGACATGGCCGGCCAGCTGCGCCGCACCCTGCGCCAGGTGGAGAACGAGCGCAACAAGCTGGACACCCTCTTCCTGCACATGACCGACGGGGTGGTGGCCTGCGACTGGCAGGGGCGGCTGATTCACTCCAACCCCGCCGCCGCCCGGATGCTGGGCCGGAAAATCGGTCCGGACGCCACCTATCAGGAGCTGTTCGGCGGGCAGGCGGCCCTGGAGGACGCCCTGTGCGCCCCCGACTACCTGACGGTGGAGCGGGAGGAGGACGGCCGGTATATGCAGCTGCTGCTGGCCCCCTTTGACCGGGAGCGCCAGGGGGGCGTGATGGTGGTCATCCACGACGTCACCGAGCAGCGCAAGAACGAGGACATGCGCCGGGAGTTTGTGGCCAACGTCTCCCATGAGCTGCGCACCCCCCTGACCAATATCCGAAGCTACGCCGAGACCCTCTCCGAGGGGGCGGGGGACATCCCGCCGGAGATGGAGCAGAAATTCCTGGGGGTCATCGTCAACGAGAGTGACCGCATGACCCATATCGTACAGGACCTGCTGGTGCTGTCCCGGTTCGACTCGGGCCGGGATGAGCTGAAGCTGACCCGGTTCTCCTTTGCCGTGGCGGTGCAGGAGCTGTACAACGCGGTGTATATGGAGGCCCAGCGCCACAGCCATACCCTGAAGCTGGAGATCCAGCCCAATATGCCTGAGATTGTGGCCGACCGGGAGCGGGTGGTGCAGGTGATGATGAACGTGGTGTCCAACTCCATCAAATATACCCCGGACGGGGGGAAAATCAATATTTTCGCCGGCTACAAGGGGAAGCGGGTCTGGATGGTAGTGGACGACAACGGCATCGGCATCCCGGAAAAGGACCGCCCCCGTATTTTCGAGCGCTTCTACCGGGTGGACAAGGCCCGCTCCCGCCAGTCGGGGGGCACCGGGCTGGGGCTGTCCATCGCGCTGGAAATCATCCAGCGGCACCAGGGCTCCCTGGAGCTGGTGGACAAGCAGGGGCCCGGCCTGGCCGTGCGCATGGAGCTGAACGTCGAGGGCCCCAGCCATGGATAAGAGAAAACGCCGCCTGATTGAGCTGGGCAAGGACCTCCTCATTGCGGCCCTGACGTGCAGCGCCGTCTACCTGGGGGGCGTGAACCTGATGGCCGCGGGGCTGAACGGCCTGCTCCACCCGCCGGACGCCGCAGGGCCCTCCGCCCCCCAGGCACAGGAGTCCAGCGCCATCGCCTGGCCGGTGCGCATGGCCGTCTCCTACTGGAACGGGGACAACATGAGGCGGCAGGGGGTCCAGTACGACCAGGCGGGCTGCGAGCAGCTGTTCCAGCCGGCGGCCAGCCTGCTGCGGGAGGCGCTGGGCAGCGCCGGCCCCGCCCAGGCGGTGAGCCAGCGGGAGTGGCGGCAGGTGCTGGGGCAGAGCTCCAATCTGTACTTTGACTTTCTGGGGGACATCCCCCTTTCGGTGCTGTCCGGCTGGCTGTCCGGAGAGGAGGTGCAGCTGGAGGGCACGGTGCGCCGCCTGGTGCTGGCCGCCCGGGGGGGACAGGCCGCGCTGTACTACCGGGACCGGGAGACGGGGGGCCTGTACGCCCGCCGGGCGGAGGTGGTGAGCGCCGACCAGCTGGAGGCCGCCGCCCTGGGCGCGGTGGACAACGGCGCGGTGTTTGCCTTTGAGCAGGAGCAGTACGCCCTGCTGGACGGGGACACCATGATCCTGCCCCAGCAGCCCCAGCCCCGGGTGTACGCCGCCGCCAACCCCCTGGCGGGGGAGGGCGAGGAGGGGAGCCTGGGCGGACGGATGGGAGAGCTGCTGAGCGCCCTGTCCTTCCCGGAAAACAGCTATATTTATTCGGGCACCGACGGGCAGGTGATCCGGAGCGGCAGCGGCACCCTGCGGGTCTACTCCGGGGGCACGGTGACCTACTCCGCGGTCCAGGGGGAGTCCTCCCGCTATCTGGTGCCCTCCCAGGGGACGCCGACCCGGTTTGAGGCGGCGGAGGCCTGCCGCCAGCTGGCCGAGCGGGCGGCGGGCGCCCTGGCCGGCGCGGCGCGGCTGTACCTGCGGGAGATGGAGCAGACCGCCGGCGGATGGCGGGTGGATTTCGGCTACTGCCTGGACGGCACCCAGGTTCAGGTGGGGGAGGCGGGCTATGCCGCCAGCTTCCTGGTGGAGGGGGGGGAAATCACCCAGTTCACCCTTCAGCTGCGCTGCTACACTGACACGGAGCGGCGCTCCATCGTCCTGCCGGAGCGGCTGGCCGCCGCGGCGCTGGAGCCCCTGGACCGGCAGGGCGGCGAGCTGCTGCTGGCCTACTGGGACACGGGCGGGGAGACGGCCTCTGCGGGCTGGGCGGCCCCCCGGACCGGCGAAGAGGCTCTGGCGGAAGCCGGGAGGTGAGGAGTTGGCCTGGACCAAGCTGAAAAATATCATCATATGTATCCTGCTGGCAACCAACCTGTGTCTGCTGGCCTTCACCGCCTACCGGGGGTCCCGGAACCGGAGCCAGCAGGCCCAGGCCCGGGCGGAGATTATCTCCTTTCTCCAGAAGCAGGGCATCCGGGTGGATGAGGAGCAGGTGCCCTCCGCCGTCACCCTGCTGCCCCAGCAGGTGAGCCGGAACGTGGAGGAGGAGTGCGTCCTGGCCGCCGCCCTGCTGGAGGGCGAGGTGTTTGCCGAGGCCCGGGGCGGCGAGGTATACCGGTACTACAACGACAAAGGCTCGGTGCAGTTTCACAGCAACGGGGACTTTTCCGCCCAGTTCACCCCCGGCCTGGAGGCCGGAGAGGCGGATCTGGAGGAGCACGCCCTGTCGGTGCTGCGCCGGATGAGCTTTTCCGGCCGGGTCACGGCCCGGGAGAGGACGGAGGGCGGGGAAATGCTGACCGTCCAGCAGCTGTGGCAGGGGGCGCCCGTGCTGAGCTGTCAGGCCGTCCTCCGCTACCGGGACGGGCGGCTGGCGGCCATTACCGGCGGCCGGCGGCTGACCGGCGAGCCGGAGGAGGAGAGCGGCTCGGCCCCCATCACCGCAGCCACCGCCCTGATGCGCTTCTACACGGGCATGAACGCCCTGGGGGACGTGTGCAGTGAAATCAGCGGCATCACCCAGGCCTACGCCGTCGCCTCCACAGTGTCCGGCCCCATGCCGCTGGTGCCGGTGTGGTGCATCACCACCGACACCGGGTCCTATCAGCTGGATACCCTGACCGGGACCCTCAGCCGGGCCGCGTAGCCCAATCGGGAAGAAAAGGGACAGCTCCCTTTTCAAAGGGGCCTGCCTGCCGAGCCGGGCGCACGCCTGCGGCGGGGAATACGGGCTCCAAAATATAGGAAGAAGGAAGAGACATGTTTACAAAAACCAGTCCCATCGGAGTAATCGACTCCGGAATCGGCGGATTCAGCGTAGCCCGCAGGCTGCAGAAGCTCCTGCCCTACGAGGATATCCTCTACTTCGGCGACGGAGCCAACACCCCCTACGGCAACCACACCGGCGGGGAGATTCTGACCATGACCCGCTATATGCTCCGGTTTATGGAGGAGAAGCAGGTCAAGGCCCTGCTGGTGGCCTGCAATACCATCTCCTGCCTGATTGACCAATACCGGGACGACATGAGCTGCCCCGTGTTCAGCGTGGTCCAGGCGGGGGCGGACGCGGTGCGGGAGCGGGGCCTGGACAAGGTGGGCGTGATTTCCACCTGCTTCACCGCCAACAGCCGGTGCTACCCGGAGCTGATTGGAAAGAGCTCCCCCCGCACCCGGGTGTACAGCCAGGGGTGTCCCGACCTGGCCAACACAGTGGAGCGCTGCGTGGGCCACCCGGAGAGCCAGGAGCAGATCGACGCCGTCATCCGGAAGGAGGTGGGGGAGCTGGTGGCGCAGGAGCCGCTGGATTACTGCGTGCTGGGGTGCACCCACTACCCCCTGGTAGAGGAGGACATCCTCCGGCTGTTCCCCGGCCTGACCCTGATTGACCCGGCCGAGCAGATGGCCAAATCGACACAGGCCTATCTGGCGGAGAAGGGCCTGGCCAACGACCCCGGCCACGAGGGCCGCCTGGACATCTTCACCACCGGGAGCGTGGAGGAGTACACGGCCAAGGCCCGGAAGGTGGGCCTGGACCCCGTGACCAGCGTGCGGTTTTACCCGCCCGCGCAGGGATAAAACAGGAAGCGGCCCCCATCCGGCAGGAGAAGCGTCCTGCCGGATGGGGGCCGCATGGGTTCAGGAGCGCAGCAGGGCCAGCGCGCCGTTGTCCTCATAGGACATGATAAAGTCAATCAGGTCCCGCAGCTGGGGGGTCAGGAACTTGTTCTTGTGATAGACCAGGCTGAACTGCCGCTCCCAGCGGCAGCCCTCCACGTCCACCAGCTTCAGGTCGCCCCGGCGCAGCTCCTCCTCCACCAGCCGGATGGAAATCACCGACAGGCCGAACCCGTCCATCACCGCGTTCTTGATGGTGTCCGGATTGCTGCACTCCCACTGGACGTTCAGCGGGTATTTCCGCTCCCGCATAAAGTTCTCGAAGAGCAGGCGGGTGCCGCTGCCCACCTCCCGCAGGAGGAAGGGCTGGCCGGAGAGCTCCTCCGGCGCGATGCGCGCCCGGGCGGCAAAGGGGTGGCCCCGGCCGCACACCAGCACCAGACAGTCGGGGATGGTGGGGAAGACCTTCAAATAGGGATGGTGGATGATGCCTTCCACCACCGCCGCGTCCAGCCGGTTGCTCAGCAGCAGCTCCTCCATGGCCTGGGTGTTGTCAACCACGATGCGGAAATCCGCGGGCGGATAGGCTTGGGAGAACTGCCGGAGCAGGGGGCGCAGGATGGCGTGCCCCACCGTCAGCGTGCCCCCCAGGCGCAGCACGCGGGCCGGGGCGGAGTCCTTCATGGCGGACTCCAGCTGGCTGTAGGACTCCAGCAGGGGGACCGCCTGCCGGTAGAGGTGCTCCCCGGCCGGTGTGATGACCAGCCCCTGGGGATACCGCTCAAAGAGCCGGACGCGGTAGTGCTTTTCCAGCTCGGTGACAGCCTGGCTGACGGTGGGCTGGGAGACGAACAGGCGCTGGGCGGCGGCTTTCATTTTTTTACAGTGGACGACCTCTACAAAAATCTGAAAATGGCGCAGTGTCACAGCGGTATCCCTCCGTTTTCATCCAAATGGCGGATGTATAGGTTTTCCCCTATTATATTGATAAAATATTATCACTTTATTTTGTCCGCGGCAAGGGTTAAAATAGAAATAAGCGTTTCAGCCTGGATAAAAGAAAGGATTGAAAAATATGAAGGTTCTGATTTTGGGCGGCGTAGCGGCCGGGACAAAGACCGCCGCCAAGCTGAAAAGAGAAGACCAAAGCTGTCAGGTGACCATTTTCACCAAGGGGAAGGACATCTCCTACGCAGGCTGCGGCCTGCCCTACTATGTGGGCGGCCTGATTCCGGAACGGGAGGACCTGATTGTCAACACCCCGGAGAGCTTCTCCGCCCTGACCGGCGTGGAGGTGCGCACCGGCATGGAGGCCGTGGGCCTGGACCGGGCGGCCAAGACGGTGTCGGTGAAGAACCTGGAGACCGGGGAAACCGCTTCCCACTCCTACGACAAGCTGGTCATCGCCACCGGGGCAAGCCCCGTCAGGCCCGACCTGCCGGGCCTGGACCTGCCGGGGGTGTACTTGATGCGGACGCCGGACGACGCCATCTCCCTGCGGGAGGCCGTGGAGGCGGGGCAGGTGAAGCGGGCGGTGGTTGCCGGCGGCGGCTTCATCGGGCTGGAGGTGGCGGAGAACCTGAAGGCCAAGGGCGTGCGGGTCTCCATCATCGACATGGCCCCCCAGGTGCTGCCCGGCTTTGACCCGGAGCTGGCCGGCTATGTGGAAAACCATCTGTCCGACCAGGGGATTGTGGCCTTCACCGGCACGGCCCTTCAGGGCGCCGAGGGCAGCGGCCGGGTGGAAAAGGTCCTGACCAGCCGGAAGGCCATGAAGGCCGACGCGCTGATTCTCTCCATGGGCATCCGGCCCAACACCGCCTTCCTGGAGGGCACCGGCCTGGAGATGTTCAAGGGTACGCTGAAGGTCAACGAGCACCTCCAGACCAACGACCCGGATGTCTACGCGGTGGGCGACTGCGCCATGGTGCGCAGCCGGATTACCGGCCAGCCCCAGTGGTCCCCCATGGGCTCCTCCGCCAACCACGAGGGCCGGGTGTGCGCCATGCACATCGCGGGGAAGGACCGCAGCTACCGGGGCGTGTTCGGCACCGGCGTAGCCAAGCTGCCCGGGCTGAACGTGGGCCGCACCGGCCTGACCGAGCAGGCGGCGAAGGACGCCGGCTTTGACGCCGTCAGCGTGGTGGCCGTGGTGGACGACAAGGCCCACTACTACCCCGGCGCCTCCTCCTTTATCGTCAAGATGACGGCCGACCGGAAGACCCGCCGGTTCCTGGGCATTCAGGTGCTGGGCAGCGGCGCGGTGGACAAGATGGTGGATATCGGCGTGGCCGCCCTGGCCTCGGAGGCCGATTTGGAGGAGCTGGAGAGCTTGGACTTTGCCTATGCGCCCCCCTTCTCCACCGCCATTCACCCCTTTTCCCACGCGGTCAACGTGCTGATGAACAAGCTGGACGGCGCGCTGGACAGCATCGGCCCGGCGGAGTACCTGGCCGGCGCGGCGGAGGGCTACCGCCCGCTGGACGTGTCCCGCCAGCCCGCGGTGGAGGGAGCGCCCTTTATCAATCTGTCCAAGGTGGACGGCCCCCTTCCGGAGGCAGGGCCTGAGGAGAAGCTGCTTCTGGTGTGTACCAAGGGCCGGCGGGCCTATATGCTGCAAAACCGGCTGAAGGCGATGGGATACCGGAATACGCTGGCCCTGGAGGGCGGCACCACCTGCTCGGACGTGACGGGGTAATATCGCGCCCGCAGCAGGGGGATACAACAAAACACGAGGGAGGAAAACAGCATGGCTACACTGACCATCAGCGCTGAGGAGGAGAAGCGCGTCAAGGCGCTGGGCTTTCTCAGCAACAAGGGAACGGACAACTTTTCCGGGCGGATTATCACAGTCAACGGCAAGGTGACTGCGGCCCAGCAGCGCTGCATCGCCGAGGCGGCGGAGAAATTCGGCAACGGCATTGTCACCTACACCACCCGCCTGACCGTGGAGGTCCAGGGCATCCCCTTTGACAAGATTGAGGAGTTCCGGGCGTTCATCGCCCGGGAGGGCCTGGTCACCGGCGGCACAGGCTCCAAGGTGCGGCCGGTGGTCAGCTGCAAGGGCACCACCTGCCAGTACGGCCTGATTGACACCTTCGCCCTGTCGGAGGAGATTCACACCCGCTTCTATGAGGGCTACCGGGAGGTCCGCCTGCCCCACAAGTTCAAGATCGCGGTGGGCGGCTGTCCCAACAACTGCGTCAAGCCTGACCTGAACGACCTGGGCATCATCGGCCAGCGGATCCCCAAGTTTGACGAGGACGAGTGTAACGGCTGCAAGAAGTGCTCCGTGGAGGCGGCCTGCCCCGTGGGCGCCGCCAAGCTGGGGGACGGCGTGCTGGAGATTGACCACGAGGTGTGCAACAACTGCGGCCGCTGCGTGGGCACCTGCCATTTCGACGCCCTGGAGGAGTACACCGACGGATTCAAGATTTACATCGGCGGCCGCTGGGGCAAGAAGGTTGCCCAGGGGCGGGCGCTGAGCAAGGTGTTCACCAGCAGGGAGGAGGCCCTCTCGGTGATTGAGAAGGCCATCCTGCTCTACCGGGAGCAGGGGAAGACCGGCGAGCGCTTTGCCCAGACCATCGACCGGCTGGGCTTTGAGAACGTGGAGTCCCAGCTGCTGAGCGACGGGATTCTGGAGCGGAAGGACGAGATTCTGAAGGCCCAGCTCCATCTGACCGGCGGGGCCACCTGCTGATTTCCGGAGCGCCCCGGGAAAACAACATCCACCCGCGCCGCAGAGAGGAAAGCTCTGCGGCGCGGCTTTTTGCGGACATAGTTAGGTAAATACCTATTAGTATCATTGTAAAAATCAGCTTTACTTATACCGAAGGCTGCTTTATACTGAATTTGTACTTACTCGGCACATTTACAGGAACCGGAAAGGCCGGTTCGGAAGAAAAAGGGAGGGATAGAGCATGAGTAAGGAAAAGTGGATGGTGATATTGGGGTGCGCGGTGCTCGCCTACGCCTATGCCGCCGGGCTGGACCTATGGCACAGGAGGAAGTTTTCCTGGCGGAAGTACGGCGCGGTAACCCTGTGCCTGGGAATCGCCGTGGCGGCCACCTGGCTGGGGGGACTGCAAAGCCTGGTGGGCGGGCCGATGATCGGACTGTTCATCGGGATGCTGATTGTAAACCTGATTCCAAAGCCCGGTGAGCAGTTCCGGGAAGGCACCACGCTGGCGGCCAAGAAGTACCTGAACCTGGGCATCGTCATGGTGGGCGCAACCCTGAACTATACCGCGATCCTGTCTGCGGCCAAGGCCCTGCCCCTGCTGCTGGTCAACCTGGGGGTGTCCTTCGGGGTGGCCTATCTGGCGGGGCGGAAGGCGCTGGGCCTCAGCTCCAACGTCTGCACCCTGGTGGGCGGCGGCACCAGCATCTGCGGCGGTTCGGCCATTGCCACGCTGGCCTCCATCATCAAGGCCAAGGAGGAGGAGATTGCCTACGCCATGACGGCAATTTTCCTGTTTGACATGCTGGCGGCTCTGCTTTACCCCTATTTTGCGGACTGGATGGGCCTGACCGCAGGGCAGTTCGCCTATTTGGCCGGGGCGGCGGTGAACGACACCTCCAGCGTGGTGGCGGCGCAGTCCACCTACGCGGCCCTCCACCCGGAGCTGGGCGAATTCAGTCTGGCCATCACGGTGAAGCTGGTGCGGACCACGCTGCTGCTTCTGGTGGCGGTGATTTTCACCGCGGCCGCGATTTACCGGGAGACCTCAGCCCAGGAGAAGAGCGGCTCATCCGCCTCGGTGGGCGGCACCGTTTTGAAAATCTTCCCCTGGTTCATCCTGGCCTTCCTGGGGACCGCTCTGCTGAATACCCTGGGCGTCTTGGACGCAATCCCCGGCGCGGCCTCGTTCTTCAAAAACGGGAACAAGTTCCTGATGACGGCGGCCCTGGCCGGCGTGGGCTTCAAGCTGCAGTTCAAGGACCTGTTCCGGAACGGCATCCGCCCCATCCTGCTGGGCGGGGTTACCTGGCTGGCGGTATTCCTGTCCAGCCTGGCCTTTGTAATCCTGTTCGCGGGGTATATCGCCTAGGGCCTGCCGGCATCCCTGGGGAAAAGGGGCTCCGCCGGGCGGCAAAGGCCTCCGCGCCGGGCCGCGGTTCCGTTTTTCCCGCAAGGCCGCCAAGCTGAAAATCAAACCGCGCCTGGTCCGGGGCGCAGAAACGGGTTCCGCCGGAAGACCAAAGGTTTTCCGGCGGAACCCGTTTATTTCCGGTCAGGGCAGTACAAACTGGGTGGTGTCCATTTCCTGCCGGATAATCTCCTGGACATGCTCCGTGCAGACCCGGATGGTCTTCTGAAGGGCGGGGTAGAGGAATTTGTTCTTGTGGTAGACCAGGGAAAACTTCCGGGACAGGCTGACGTCCTTGATTGGGATGGCGTAAAATTCCCCCGACTTCAGCTCGTTGGCCACCAGGATGGAGGAGACCAGGGTGACGCCGTGGCCGCTGCGCACGGCGGAGAGGATGGCCTCGTTGCCGGAGCACCGCCAGGACTCCTGATAGGCCACATTGTGCTCCCGGGCCAGCTGGTCAAAATAGTTGCGCAGAAAGCTGTAGCTCTCCCGGGAGATGACGGTCTCCCCCTGCAGGTCCTCCATGGTGATGGACTTGCCGTAGAATTTATGCCGCTGTCCGCAGATGAGATACAGCCGGTCGGTCAGCAGATGGGTGCTGATGATGTCCGGATGGGAAATCACCCCCTCCACCACCCCCAGGTCCAGCTCGGAGTTCAGCAGCAGGGACTCCACGGTTTTGGTGTTTGTGATGGTGATGTTGGTCTGAATGGGCAGGGGGGGCGCCTGGAGCCGCCAGGCGATTTCGGGCAGGAAGCAGGTGGCGAAGACGATGGTGGAGCCCAGGCGGACGGTGGAGTTGGCGGCGGCGTTTTTCAGCTCCAGGTCCATGGTGTCATAGGTGGAGACAATGTAGCGGGCGTAAGGGAGCAGGCGCTGCCCCGTGTCCGTCAGGTACAGACGCCGGGAGAGGCGGTCGAACAGCCGGATGCCGTAGTAGCGCTCCATTTCGGCGATGGCCTGGCTGATGGAGGGCTGGGCGATGTGGAGCGCCCGGCTTGCGGCGTTCATGGTCTGGTGGTCCACGACGGCGATAAAAATGCGCAGATGCCGGATTGTCAAGAGCGGTCCCCCCTCAATATATAATTAAACCGCTATTAAAAATATTAAAATCACGTATTTTACATATAATATCAGATGTGCTATAATCTTGTCAAGTTCAACAGGCGGATTTGGCAAATTTGCCACTGGATAAGGAGGCTGAGAAGCGCAATGGTAACATGCGGCAGTAAAAAGACCGTCGCACTGCGGAACGTGGTGCTGGGCTCGGGCCGTCTGGCCCTGATTATGCCCATCGCGGCCAAGGATACGGAGGAAGCGGTATCTCTGGCAAAGGAATTTATGCCCTACAAGCCGGACATCCTGGAGTGGAGGGTGGACTACTTCGACCAGGTGGAGAATATCCCGGTGCTGCTGGAGGCGGCGGAGAAGCTGCGGGCGGCCGTGGGCGATATGGCCGTGATGGTGACGCCCCGGCATCACCTGGAGAACGGCGTGCGGGAGATCCAGCCCGAGGCGAAAAAGGGGATTCTGCTGGCGCTGATTCAAAGCGGCCTGGTGGATATGGTGGACGTGGAGATGCGCTATGGCGCGGACTACATCCAGGAGATCCGCGGGGAGTGCCAGAAGCACCGCACGGCGCTGATGATTTCCTACCACGACCTGAAGCATACCCCGGACAGCGGCGAGGTGCTCTCCCTGCTGCAAAAGGAGATGGAGCTGGGCGCGGACGTGTGCAAGGTCTCCTTTGTAGCGGAGACCTACGGGGACGTGGACCGGCTGGGCAAGGCCATCGTGCAGGCCAAGCAGGCCGGCATCGACGTGCCCATCGTCTCCATCTCCGCCGGGCCGCGGGGGAGCCTGTCCCGCATCTGCGGGGATGTATTCGGCTCGGACGGAACCTTTGTCTCCACCGGAAAGACCCACCAGATTCACATTGATGATGTAAGGGCCCTGCGCAGAAGCCTGGAGCTGGACCCTGAAGCATAAACATCAAGGAGGAGAAAAACGTGAAAGGAAACCTGAAAAAAGCCCTGTCCCTTGCCGTGGCGGGCGCCGCGATGGCAGGCCTGCTGTCCGGATGCTCTTCGCCGCAGCAGAACAACCCCCCCGCCCAGAGCGGAACTCCGGCCTCCAGCGCCGCCGCGGACAGCTATCCCAATCAGGCTATCACCGGCGTGAGCACCTTCGGCGCCTCGTCGGGCACCTTCAGCGACGCGGTGAAAATCTGCGGCCTGGCCGAGCAGTATCTGGGCGGCAGCATCACGGTGGTGGACCATGCGGGCGGCGGCGGGGCCGTGGGCACCGACTTTGTGTTCAACGCCAAGCCGGACGGCTATACCCTGCTGTGCGGCACCGACAGCGTGTCCCTGTTCGGGGTGATGGAGCTGTCCGATATCACCTATGACGATTTTGTTCCCATCCTGCTGGCCTATGACAAGGTGTTCTACCTGGTGGGCAGCAAGGACAGCAAGTACAGCAATCTCCAGGACCTGATTGACGACGCCGCCGCCAACCCCGGCCGGGTCACGGTGGCCACCACCGGCGTGGGCACGGTGCCCGACGTGTGGTTCTCCCTGCTGTCCCAGCACTTCGGCGTGACCTTCAACGTCGTGAAGTACGAGGGCAACGGCGAGGCCATGACCGCCCTGATGGGCGGCCACGTGGACGCCTTTATCACCAACACCCAGCAGAGCCTGTCCTATGTGGAGACGGGCGACATCAAGCCTCTGACCCTGCTGTTTGACAACGACATCCCCCAGCTGGCCGGGGTGGAGAAGCTGTCCGAGGCCTATCCCGAGCTGGCCCAGTACAGCGGATTCGGAAACTTCTTCCAGGTCTCCGTCCACAAGGATACCCCCCAGCCCATTATTGACAAGCTGACCGAGGCCTTTAAGCAGGCCTATGACACGCCGGAGTATCAGCAGTATATCTCGGAGAACGGCCACGCGCCCCTGGGCCTGAGCGGCAGCGAGGCGGTGGAGCACGAGAAGCGCTATCAATCCATCGGCGCCTATATCATGTATGATTCCGGCGGAACCAGCATCAATCCGGCGGACCTGGGCATCGAGCGCCTGGCGGACTGATCCCCTCCGGCTGACTGCGGTTTCATCAGGGATTGCCCGCGGGCGGAAATGGGGAAACGGTTGTCCGCGGGCAGTCTGCATCTTTGAGTGTATCGGAGGATTGAGATTCATGAAGAAGACAGACCGGATTCGGTCCTATCTGGTCATCGGCCTGATGCTGATTCTCAGCGCCGCGGCGCTGATCGGTTCCCTGCAAATCTACCTGAAGCGCCCCGGCCTGGCGGAGGCCGGCACCTATCCCCTGCTGATGTCCGCCCTGATGGTGGTGTGCATGGCAGGCGCCCTGCTGGAGGTCCGCCGCCTGAGCAGGGCGGAGCGGAAGGAGGACGAGGCGGAGGAGTCCCTGCCCCTGGGGAAGGCCCTGCTGGCCGCCCTGAAGGCGGAATTCCCCGCCCGCACGGTGTTCCTGGGTGCCTGTATGCTGGGCTATGGGGTGCTGTTCCACTTTGTGGGCTTTTACATCTCCACCGCCGTGTTCATGATTGTCACCATGCTGGGGCTGTACCGGGGGAAGAAAGTGAAGCTGACCCTGATTGTGACGGCCGTTACGCTGGTGTGCGTCTATGTGATTATCCAGAAGATTTTCAACATCCCCCTGCCCTGACGGGCGCAGGCTGACGGAAACGAGGAGAACGTCTATGCTGGAACATTTAATGGTATTGTTTTTGAACCCGTCCCTGCTGCTGTATCTGGCAGGCGGAATGATATTTGGCATGTACGCCGGGGCGATTCCCGGAATTTCGGTTACCATGGCGGCCTCGCTGATTATCTCCTTCACCTTTTCCTGGTCGCCCATGCCGGCCATCGCCGCCATTCTGGGCACCCACATCGGCGGCGTGTACGGCGGTTCCCGCTCGGCCATTCTGCTGAATGTGCCCGGCACCCCCGCCTCCATCGCCACCACCTTTGACGGCTACCCCCTGGCCCAGCGGGGCGAGGCGGCCCACGCCCTGACCACCACGGCGGTGCAGTCGGTGGTGGGCGGCATCATCGGCGCGCTGCTGCTCCTGCTGGCCGCCCCGCTGCTGACCAGGTTCGCCCTGCTGTTCGCGGCCCGGGACTACTTCTTCCTGTCCCTGCTGGGCATCTTCCTGCTGTCCGGCCTGACCGGGAAGTCCTACAGCCGGGGGATGTTCTGCGGGTTCCTGGGCATGTTCCTGGGCTCGGTGGGTATGGACCAGATGACGGCGGTGAAGCGCTTCACCTTCGGGTCCATTGAGCTGACCTCCGGCATTGCGGCGGTGGCCGTGTGCTTCGGCATGTTCGGCATCGCCGAGGCCCTGAACCAGGTCAGCGACCCGGAGCAGGTCAAGGTGAGAAAGCAGAAGCTGGACAGGCTGAAGGTAAACTGGAAGGAGACCCTGAAGCACCTGCCCCTGACCATCCGCTGCTCCCTGATTGGCGGGGTCATCGGGGCGCTGCCCGGCACCGGGGGCAACATTGCCTCCATCGTGGCCTACAACTACGCGAAAAAAAGCGTGAAGGAACCGGAGGTCCCCTTCGGCGAGGGGGCCATCGAGGGGCTGATTGCCCCGGAGAGCTCCAACAACGCGGCGGTGGGCGGCGCCTATGTGCCCATGCTGGCCCTGGGCATCCCCGGGGACAACACCAGCGCCATTCTCATCTCCGCCCTCTATATCCACGGCGTGACCCCCGGCACCACCCTGATGACCAACTCCCCCGACATGTACTATCTGATTATCGCCTGCATCCTCATCGGAAACATCATCCTGCTGCCCATCTCCCTGTCGGGAATCAAGGTCTTCGCCAAGATTGCCGAGATTCCCAAGGAGGTGCTGCTGCCCCTGATTGTGGTGCTGTGCGTGGTGGGCGGCTACGCCATCAACAAGTCGGAGTTCGACGTATTCGTAGTGCTGGCCGCCGGATTCTTCGGCTACCTGTTCAAGCGCCACGACTTCCCGGTGGGCTCCATCATTCTGGGGCTGATTCTGTCCTCCCTGATTGAGATGAACCTGCGCCGGGCGCTGAACGCCGCCTATCTCAGCATCCCGGAGCTGTTTTTGCAGATTGTGACCAGCCCCCTGTCCCTGATTCTGTTCCTGTGCATTGTGCTGCTGACCGTTTATCAGCTGCCGCCGGTGAAAAAAGCGGCGGCAGCGTGGAAGGCGGGCAGATAGAAAAGACCCCGGACCGTTTGGATTGGAAAGGAAGGAAACCGCTATGCAGATTATTGACATGTACCTCCGCCCGCCCATTGAGGGCTTTCTGCGGGGCTCGCTGTACAACGACCCCGTCCGGGCCGCCGACTACTGCCGCCGCTGGGACGTGTCCCTGCCCGAGTCGGTGAAGCAGCGCTCCATGGAGCTGCTGCTTCAGGAGATGGACGAGTACAACATCCTGGGCGTGGTGCCCGCCCGGAAGAGGAAGCCCTACTTCATGGACAACGACGAGATTGTCAAGCTGCTCAAGGACTACCCCGGCCGCTTCATCGGCATGGCTGCCATTGACGGCAACGCCTCCGTGGAGGAGACCCTGTACGAGATTGACAAATACGCCGTGTCCGGCCCCTGCCAGGGCATGACCTTCGAGCCGGGCTATTTTGACCCGGAGACCCCTCTGGACGACGCCCGCTTTGAGCCCATCTTTGAGAAGTGCCAGAAGGAAAACATCCCCCTGCTCCTGCCCTACGGCGGGAACTGCAACCGCACCATCCGCTGCTATCAGCCGGTGATGATTGACAACGTGTGCCTGAAGTACCCCGACCTGCACATCATTCTGACCCACGGCGGCTGGCCCTATGTGGCGGAGATGTGCTATATCTCCTTCAAGCGGCCCAACCTGTATATCTCCCCCGACGTCTACGGCGTGCACACCCCGGGCTCTGACGGCTACTACGAGGCGGCCAACTACTACCTCCACGACAAGATGATTTTCGGTTCCTGCTATCCCAGCAACTCCATCCGGGACCTGATGGAATACAACAAGGCCCGGGTGCAGGAGCGCTGCTGGCAGGAGTACTTCCACGACAACGCGGCCCGGGCGCTGAACCTGATGTAGCGCCGCCCCGGGAAGAAACAAGACAATCTGACCCCTCCGGGCCGCCCTTCGGGGCCGCCCGGGGGAACCTCCTCAAAACAGGCGAGAGCGGCTGCGGTTCCGGGCTCTCGCCCGTTTTTTCATACGGCCCGCCCGGGCGGGGCCGCGTGCGCGGCCTTCCGCGGCGGAGGAGCGCCGCGCACCTGCGCGGGTACGAAGCAGGGCGGCGAGAGAGAAAGGCGGAGAAACATGGAATACGCGGTTGTTTTTCTGGCGTCAGGCCTGGGCGGCCTGATTCAGGCGCTGAGCGGCTTTGGCTGCGGCATTGCGATTATGATTTTCCTGCCCGCCCTCTTTCCAATGCCCCAGGCGGCGGCCATCTCCAATATGATTACCATCTGCCTGATTGTCTCCTTTGCCGTCCAGTACCGGAAGGAGGTGCGGTGGTCCTATTTTCCGATTCCCTTCCTCTGCTACGCCGCCACGGCCGGCGGGGCCATTACCCTGTCCGCCCGGATGAACGCCGGGGCGCTGAAGCCCTATTTCGGCCTGTTCTTAATTGCGGTGGCCCTGTATTTCGCCTTTATCGCCAAAAACCTGAAGCTGAAGGCCAGCCGGAGGACGGCCGCGGTCTGCGCGCTGCTGTCCGGGCTGTCCCAAGGCTTTTTCGGAATCGCGGGCCCGCCCATGGCCCTGTATTTTCTGCTGATTTCCCAGACCAAGGAGCAGTACATCGGAAATTTTCAGACCTTTTCCCTGCTGACCAGTCTGTACGCCCTGGGAATGCGGGTGTATAATGGGACGGTACAGCCCTTTATGCTCCCGCTGGTTCTGGCCGGCCTGGCCGGCGTATTCTGCGGAAAGGCGGCCGGCACCCGGGCGGCGGACCGGATGGACCTGGAGCGGATGAAGCGGGTGGTCTACCTGTTCCTGGGGCTGTCCGGCTTCTGGACCTTTATCAGCAGTCTTTAAGAGCCTGTTTTGCGCCGGCTGACGGGAGGCGTAAAACAGGGCCCAAGGGGGAAACACCATGAAACTTTCCTACACCGTGTCCCAGGAGGAATATCTGTCGGCGCTTTTGTATCTGCTTCGCAGGAGAGGCCGCGCGCCCTGGCGGAGATTCACCGCCTTCATGCTGACGGCGGGGCAGCTTCTGTTTGTGCTGGCCTTCTGCCTGAACGGGGCGCTCCCCCGGGAGCGGGCGGCTTTTCTGCTGCTGTTGTCCGGGGCGGTCCTGGTACTGAACGCCTGCCTCTATCTGCCCACCCGGCAGCGGGCCCGGATCCTGCTCCGGCGGATGAAGCGCTCGGGGCAGTGGGACCCGGAATATGAGAAGACCCACCGGCTGAGCTGGCAGGAGGACAAGCTGGCGCTCCGGTACGGCAGAACGGAGCGGAAGCTGGCCGCCGCATCCGTCACCCAGCTGGTCCGCCTGCGGGAGGTCCTCCTGGTCATGACCGGGGATGCCCTGTTCTGCGTCATCCCGCTCTCGGCCTGGGGCGGGGGGGAGGCGGGCCTTCCGGCGTTCCAGGCGGAGGTCCGGGAGCGGAAGTTCCGGGAATCCAAACAGCGGGTCCGCGCCGCGCGGGAGGAGCTGGCGGCCCAAGGGAGCGCCCCCTACCGCTACTCCTACACCAGGGAGCGCTATCTGGCGGATTTGAAGCGGGCCCACCGGAGCGCCTATGCCGGACGGACGGGCTGGCCCCTGCCCTCCGTGCTCCGGGCGGCGGGGGGCGGGCTGCTGCTGGCGGCGGCGCTGCTTCAGCCGGCGGCGTGGGGCTGGAGGGCGCTGGCGCTGCTGGCGGCGCTGGTGCTGCTCTATCCCTATCTGTGGACCTTCAGCTTTCTGCTGGGCGGACGCCTGGCCCGGGAGACCGAGGCGATTGTCTCCTTTGCGCCGGGCAGGGAGGCGGAGTTCTATGAGACGGAGTCCTCCCTGGTATTCCTGGGGGAGGTCCACTGCCTGGAAATCCCCCGGGAGGACGTGCTGGCGGTCCGGCGTATCCGGGGCGGCGCGGCGCTGTACCTGAAAAACCGGATGATTGTGCCCGTCCCGGACGGGGGGAGCGGGGCGCGGACCGGAGGGATCCAGGCGCTTCTCCGGTAAAATGATGGCGGCGCTCAGATGAAATCATGGCGATTCTCCCTCTTGCGGGGCGGGGATTTTTGTGCTATGATGGATACCGCATGATCAGTATTGCGGTATTTTAAGGAGGAATTTCCGTGTCACCGGACCGAATATGGCCCATACTGTTTGGCGCAAGTCTTTTGTGCAACCTGATTCTCCTGTTCCGCAGGCAGATTGCCCAGCTGCTCCACCGCTCCGGCCAGGTGTCGGAGGACGGCATCATGGCCCTGGTGGAGGAGGGCGAGGAGTCGGGCGCCATCGAGTCCAATGAGAAGGAACTGATTGAAAACATCTTTGAGTTCAACAATATGACCGCCGAGGATGTGATGATTCACCGCACCGATATGGTGACCCTGTCCCTGTCCGACAGCGACGAGACCATTCTGGACACCATCCGGGAGTCGGGGCTGTCCCGTTTCCCCGTGTGCCAGAACGACGCGGACGACGTGGTGGGCACCCTGGCCACCCGGGAGTATCTGCTCAACGCCCGCCTGCCCCAGCCCCAGCCCCTGGAGCAGCTGCTGCGCCCGGCCTACTTCGTGCCGGAGACGGTGCGGGCCGACGTGCTCTTCCGGGATATGCAGAGCAAGAAAATCCACATGGCCCTGGTGGTGGACGAGTACGGCGGCACCAGCGGCCTGGTCACCCTGGAGGACCTGCTGGAGGAGATTGTGGGCAACATCTACGACGAGTTCGACCCCCAGGACGAGCAGGACATCATCCGGCTGGAGGAGAATTTGTGGAGGGTCTCCGGCAGCGCCGACCTGGAGGAGCTGGCCGAGGCCACGGGGGTCGAGCTGCCGGAGGAGCCCCTGGACTGCGACACCGTGGGCGGCCTGGTCTTTGCCCAGCTGTCGGTCATCCCCCGGGACGGGAGCCGCCCGGTGGTGGAGGCCCTGGGCCTGCGCATCCGGGTGGAGGAGCTGTGCGAGCGCCGGGTGGAGTGGGCCCTGGTAGAAAAGCTGGAGCCCCCCGCCGAGGCGGAATAAAATACATCCCCAGCAGGTCCGCCGTGATGACGTCCATCCCGGCGGACCTGTTTCCACCGCCATCTTCAGGAAGGGAAGGAAATCTTACATGATGACAAAAGCAATCTTTTTCGATGTGGACGGCACTCTGGTCAGTTTCCGGACCCATCAGGTCTCCCCTGCCGTGGTGCAGGCCCTTCACACCCTCCGCGAAAAGGGGATCAAGCTGTTTGTAGCCACCGGCCGGCACCCGGCCATGCTGTCCTACCTGCGCTCGGTGTTCCCCTTTGACGGCTGGGTCACCCTCAGCGGCCAGTTCTGCTTCTGCGGGGAGCAGGTGCTCCACCGCAATCCCATGGACCGGCAGGCGGTGGAGGAGCTGGTGTCCGCCGCCAAAAGCAACGCCTTTTCCTGCATCTTCCTGGAGGGGCGGGACATCTACATCAACTATGCCGACAGCTACACCCGGCGCTTTATGGCGGACCTGGACCTGCCCCTGCCGCCGGTGCAGGACCCGGCCCGGGCCCTGGAGGGGGAGCTCTACCAGGGCATCACCTTCCTGACCAAGGAAAACGAGCACCTGCTGCTCCGCCGCGCCCCCCACCTGAAGACCACCCGCTGGCACCCCCACTTCCTGGACGTCATCCCCTCCGACGGCGGCAAGGACGTGGGGATGGACGCCATGCTGGAGCATTTCCAAATCCCGCTGGAGGAGTCCATGGCCTTCGGCGACGGGGAAAACGACCTGTCCATGCTGCTCCACGCGGGAATCGGGGTGGCGATGGGCACCGCCCACCAGGGGCTGAAGGAGCTGGCGGACTACGCCGCCCCCTCCGTGGAGGAGGACGGAGTGGTCCGGGCCCTGGAGCACTTCGGCCTGCTCACATAATTTTACACATCATTCACAAATAACTGTAGCTTTTCTTCCGGCATTGGTGTACAATAGAGACAAGAACTCCGCCAATTCGACCAAGAAGGAGGACATCTCCATGAAATTGACATTCTTCGGCGCGGCCCACGCGGTCACCGGCAGCTGTCACTGCCTGGAGGTAAACGGGAAGAAAATCCTCATCGACTGCGGCCTGCAGCAGGGCCGGGATGAGCACGACGGAAACGCCCTGGATTTCGCCCCCGGCTACATCGACTACGTCCTGGTCACCCACGCCCATATCGACCACTCGGGCCGCATTCCCCTGCTGGTGAAGGAGGGCTTCTCCGGCCGCATCATCACCACCAGCCTGACCGCCCAGCTGATGTCCATCATGCTGCTGGACTCCGCCCACATTCAGGAGGGGGACGCCCAGTGGCAGAACCAGAAGGGCAAGCGCGCCGGCCTGCAGCCCGTGGAGCCGCTGTACACGGTGGCCGACGCCGACGCCGCCATCCACATGCTGGAGACGGTGGAGTACGGCTGGCTCTTCGACCTGTGCCCGGGGGTCAAGGTCCGGTTCAACGACGCGGGCCACCTGCTGGGCTCCTCCACCGTGGAAATCTGGGCCACCGAGGCCGGCGTAACCAAGAAAATCGTCTTCTCCGGGGACCTGGGCAACGTGGACCAGCCGATTATCCGGGACCCGGACCTGGTGGACGAGGCCGACTATGTGGTAATGGAGTCTACCTACGGCGACCGCAACCACGAGCCCCCCGAGAGCTACACCGAGGCCCTGGCCGAGCTGATTGACGACGTGTTCTCCAAGGGGGGGAACATCATCATCCCCTCCTTCGCCGTGGGCCGCACCCAGGAGCTGCTGTACTTCCTGCGGGAAATCAAGGAAAAGGGGATGGTGAAGAGCGCCCCTGGCTTTACCGTCTGCGTGGACAGCCCCCTGGCCGCCGAGGCCACCAAAATCTACTCCGGCAATCTGAAGGGCTATCTGGACGACGAGGCCATCGCCGTCATTCAGGGGGGCAAAAACCTCTTTACCTTCCCCGGCCTGACCCTGACCCAGAGCACCGAGGACTCCAAGGCCCTGAACCTGGACCGCACCCCGAAAATCATCATCTCCGCCTCCGGCATGTGCGACGCCGGCCGCATCCGCCACCACCTGAAGCACAACCTTTGGCGGCCGGAGTGCGCCGTGGCCTTTGTGGGCTATCAGGGGGAGGGCACCCTGGGCCGCCGCCTGCTGGAGGGGGCCAAATCGGTGAAGCTCTTCGGGGAAGAAATCGCGGTCCGGGCCCGGATTATCAACTTCAAGGGCCTGAGCTCCCACGCCGACCGGGACCACCTCCTGGCCTGGGCGGAGCACTTCGCGCCCAAGCCCCAGCAGGTGTTCGTGGTCCACGGGGATACCCACGTGACAGAGGCTTTCGCCGATACGCTGAACGAACGGGGCCTCTCCGCCCACGCCCCGCTCTATGAGGAGGTATACGATCTGCTGGCCAACCGGATGATTGCCAAGGGCGTGGTGCTGGAGCAGAAGAAGGTCTCCGGCGGAGCATCCGCCGCCTCGCCCGCCTATGTGCGTCTGGTGGACGTCTCCAAGCAGCTGCAGGAGGTCATCGGCCGCAGCCGCGGACGGCCCAACAAGGACCTGGCCAAGCTGGCCGACCAGCTGCGCGCCGTCATCGAAAAGTGGGAGGCGTAGCCTGCGGCCTGAAAGAGAAACCGTGGGGAGGACTTCATCAGGAAGTCCTCCCCATCATTTTTACGGAGCTGGCCGGAGCTGCCATCCAAGCGGAATGGCAGCCGGACATTCCATGGAGGAACAGCAGATGTGGAAAGATAAATTAAAAAAAGTACAGGAGATAGGCAGGGCATACTCCCTTGCCTGCGTAAACCCCGGGGCGCCCAAAGAGGTGATCAGCGGCTGGGCCGCCCGGGTTCAGAGTACATTCGGAGTCAGACTGCCCCGGGAATGGGAGGGGATTTTGCTGGAGGCAAACGGCTTTGAGTGGAACGGATTTATTTTGTACGGAGTTGACCGGGAGCTGTTTGACAGTCTGCCGTATGCGGTGTACGGACTGATAGAACAGAATGAAATATGGCGTGAGCCGGAAGGCCAACGGGCCTATCTCTTTTTGGGGGAAAGCAATATCAGCTGGTATGTCTATGAGGCTGCGTCGGGCCGGTATATGGAACTGGATAATCCGTCCGGAAGGGAAACGGCAGTTTTTCGTTCCGGTGGGGAAATGCTTGAGAAGCTCCTGGACGACTGCCTGTCCTAGCGCCTGTTCAACAGCGCTCGGCACACCGGATGGCGGGCCTTTTGCCGCCATCCTGCATTGAATTTTCCAGGAATCCACCAGGATTCCTGCGAAAATGCGCCGTGTCCGCCGGAACAGGGCGGCCGGGTGCTTAAAGGCGGCTGGGAATTTGATTGCATCGCGATTGCGGTCATGCCCGCATAATGGTATCATTATCATCGCAGTCGGGAAAGCGGAAGGCACACACCGGCGGGTACATTGCTGAAATGGAGAATGGCGTTGAAAATATTTTCAAATCTGCGGACCAAACGCATCTTTGTCCATATACTGGTCATGCTTTTGGGGATGGCGCTTTTGATGTTTCTGATGGCGTTTGTGTTCATAGGGGAATACATCGCGGATAATTATGAGGCGCAGGGCAAGGAGAGCGCCCGGCAGCTGCTGAGCACAGCCGGGGAGTATGTGGAGCTTGCCGTATCCGATTTGGGGAGGGCCATGGGTCAGCTCCTGTGGAATACCGATGTGACAAGGGCGGTTCTGATCCCGGACCTGGTCTCCTACAAACAGAAGGTGGAGATTACAAAGGCGCTGGCCACCTTCGAGCAGGATCACCCTCTGGTGGAGCGGGCATATCTTCTGACCTTTCCCAATCAGATGTGCTACAGCGCGGTGGGAGAAATTATTCCGCTCAAGGACGCTCCGCAGCACAGATACCTTCCCGGCTTTAACGGAAATGTCAGCGTCAGGACTGCGGCTTCCGGAAATGATACGCTGGTATTGACTCTGGAGGGGGAAGCGGCCCTGCTCCAGAGCTTTCCCACCCCGGAAGAAAACGGCGCGTTGCTGGCAGAGCTGCGGGAGGATGTGTTGCTGCATTTTCTGGACGACACGCTGGGCGGCACCGGGGCGTACCTGGAGGTACAGGACCCGTCCGGCGCACTGATCCGGGCGGTGGGAGAGCCCGCGGCGGCGGAAGAGCATACGGAAAGCTATATCAGCCCAATGGGCTGGAGGTTTCAGCTCCGGCAGAGCCGGGGGCAGACGCAGCTGAGCGCCGGCGAGCTGATTCAGATTATCGGTCTGTGGATGCTGCTGTTCGGGGCAGTCAGCGCGGGGGCCGCAGTGCTGATTACCTGGGATATTTACCGGCCAATCGGCGCGCTGCGTTCTGCGGTGCAGGAGAATGCCTCCGGCGGGGAGGACGAGCTTGAGCTGGTGCGCCGGGTCTATGAGGATGCAGTAAGGCAGAAGACCTCCCTCACCCAAAAAGTGGAGGAGATGATTCCAATTGTTCAGGAGCGCCTCTATAAGAATCTGCTGCGCGGCCGGATTCCTTCGGAGCGCTACCTGTTGGAGCGGCTGTCCTACTTGAACAGCCCGCTGCCTCCCAGCGGAATCTATCTGGTATTTACGGCCTCCCTCGGAGGAGCGGAGGGGGCGGAGGAGTCAATGAGCGGGCTCTACCAGTGGTGCGTACAGCAGAAGAGCGGCGGAATCAGGGCGGCTGAATACCTGCTGATGGACGACTATTCCCTGACGGCGATTCTGGCCTTTGACCTTCTCTCCACGACGGCCCAGATAAAGCAGGTGCAGCGGGAGCAGACACAGGGGCTCAAGCGCTGCGGACAGCAAAACGATTTTGGAGGCGAGCTGTTTATCGGCTGGGGCAAGCCCTGCCGGCGCTTGCTCGACCTGCATTATTCCTACCGGGAGTCGCTGGAGGAGCTGAACTTTCGCCAATACCACGGACCGGACGCAGAACCCTTCCAAGACAGCGCCGGCGAGGACTGCAGGCAGCTGCTGGAGCTGGCCCGAAACGGCGAGACGGCTCAGGCCAGGCGCGCCTTTGAGCTGCTGCTGCAAAGGCTGCGTCAGGAGACGGAAGAGGACGCGGCGCTCCGGGCCGCCTATGGGAAGCTGATGGACGATATGGTGGACGCGCTGCTGTCTCAAAGAGTTCCGGAAGAAAAGCTGGCGGTGTTCGAGTCCTATTACTGCCGCTCCGAGGAGCTGGACGGAGAGGCCCTGGAGCAGCTGGCGGCGCAGGCCGGGAACAGCGGATTGACCCTCCTCGGCGCATATGGGCAGAAAAATCGGAACCGGTATGTGGCACAGGCCCAAAAATACATTGAGGAGCATTGTACAGACAGCCATCTCTCGCTGGAAACTGCGGCAGAGAGCATCGGAATAAACTCCGCATACCTCAGCCGGCTTTTCTATGAGCTGAGCGAGGTGAATTTTGTCAATTATGTGAATGGATGCCGGGTGGAGCGGGCGAAGCTGCTGCTTCGCCAGAGCAAGCTGCCGGTTCAGGAGGTGGGATTCCGCAGCGGGTTCAATTCAGTGCAGAACTTCAATCGGGTATTCAAGCGACATACGGGGACAACACCGGGCGCTTACCGAAAAGACCCAAGGGAGGCGGAGGGGAAATGAGACGCTTGATTTTGCGGGGGCTGCTTTTGTGTATGCTGCTTGCCGGATGCGCGGCGGAGCGGGAAACTCCGCCGGCCGCCGGACCGGAAGCGGAGCCGGAGCGCACAGCGCCCTACCGTTTTGCGGTCGGCTATTCCGGCAGCGGCTACACGGAGGTGTTTCAGCAGTGGCGGGAACTGGTGGCGGAGGATACACAGGAGAATGTGGAGCTGCTTCTGTATGGAGAAAACGTACTGGGCGAGGGAAAGGAAATGCTCCAGGCGGTCCAGCGGGGCACGCTGTCCATCATGGCGTCCAGCACATCGGTACACACCCAATTGGTGCCGGAAGCGTCCGTTTTGGACATCCCGGCCTGTTTCCCGGAGTACAGCCAGGCCTTCCGGGTATACGAGGGGGCGTTTTTCCAGGCGCTGAATCAGTATTATCAAAAGCAGGGCCTGGAGCTGCTGTTCCTGCGGACGGGGGAACCGTGGATTATCTCCAGTGTGGAGCCGGTAACGTCGCTGGAGCAGCTGAAAAATTTCCGCCTGCGCACCAGCGGCAGCGTCTGCCATAACCGGCTGTATGACCTTCTGGGCGTCCGGTGCGTGGAGGATGTGGGACTGAGCGGCCTGGCATATATTCTGGACGAAAACGGAGTGGATGGAATTGAAACCACCTATTCTATCCTGCGTTCCCAGGACTTGCTGGACGTTCAGCCGTACGCTCTGCGGGGGCCGATGTTTGTGATGAGCAGCGCAATTGTAATGAACTATGACGCGTTCCATTCCATGCCCCGGGAGTATCAGGACAGCATAAAGGAGCGCCTGCGGCAGATTCTGTCCCAGCGCCAGAACGAGATGAGCATACAGGATGAGGAGCAGATCCATGTCCGGGACCTGAATCCGGCGGATCAGGAGATGCTGCGCCGGTTGGCCGCGCCGATTCGGGACGAGATATTGGAGTCTGTGGAGGAAGCCCTCGTCCAGGCCCTTGTACAAGAAAACGGGACCCAGCCGCAATGAGGAAGCGGTATCCGGTTTCAGCCGGATACCGCTTCCTTTGTGTATAAAATCAGATGACTGTAATCAGGTCGGTTGCGACTGCGGTCCAGGTCATGATGAGGGCGTTGATTACGGCCCCCGTATGGTAGCTTCCGGTCTTTTTATAGCAGAAGGTGGTGACCTTGCAGGTGATGAAATAGGTCAGCACACAATTCAGCAGGGTAGAGTTGGCGCGGGACATCTGCACATTGGTAATGGCGGTGTAACCGGTGAGCCACAGCTTTCCATAGGCGTAAATCAGGAACAAACCGGCGGGGATGAAGCTGGTGAGCCACACCAGACGGGTGAAGCCTGCCTCAGACTGGCCGCGGATTCTCAGCCCGATGGTCTGGCTGAAGTTGAACACGCCGAAAAACAGCAGATACAGCGGAAAGTAAGCGGCAAACAGGCCCCAGCGGGTGCTGTTGAGGATGTTGACTTGCACCTTCCAGATACGGGGTGACAGGCCCCAGAATACTTCGGCGGCGCAGGTCATCAGGTAGACGGAGCCCACCGCAATAAAGCCCAGCAGCAGCGCCTTGAAGAAGTTGGGCCAGGAGGTTTTCGCGTGGGTGATGATGCGCTCTTTGTCAATGGTGCCGTCCCATTTGAAGCGAATGGCCAGAATCGTGACGGAGAGAAGCGCACTGCACCCGAACCAGAAGACAAAACCGTTGGTATTGTTGATGCGCAGGACAGATTTGAAGTTGCTCAGGAACATCTGCCCGTTATAAATGGCCCACTGGCAGATCAGCGTATTGATAGCGGCCGGCAGAATCAGATAGAACAGGAAGGGAGCGTTGACGCCTGAGACCGGGGCGGGCATGGGGCGAGTCACGGCAGAGAAAAATTTTGTGTCCATCAGCAGGGAGAGAATGGGGAACATCATGATTAAAATGGCAATGATGCCGACAGCGGTGCCGATTTCTTTGCCGGCGTAGCCGATGCCCTGGGCGGGAACGGGGGCGGGGGCGAGGGTGCGCTCAAAGAATTCCACCATGTCCAGAATGGGTTCCTTCAGCAGAAGCGCGGTGGGGTGTCCGGAGCTTCCGCTATAAAGAACGCGGGCGGTTCCGTCTTCCATCTCATAGTAGCGGCCCAGTTCGATAGGATTTGCGTTCAGCGGCTGGGTAAAGGCCTCTGCAGAAGCGATGTCCCGGGCGGAAATCTTGCCCTGTCCGTAAGTGTTGTCCCAGCTGCCGATGAAGATGCCGTGGCTGACCCCCTCCAGATTGAAGGTGCCGGCGGCCAGATAGAATACGGCCTTCACCCCGTCGCGGATTACGCTGCAATCCGGATCAGTGGTGACCGCCCACTTGGCGCGGCCGGTGCCGGCGGAGTGGCCCATCGCGCCGATACAGCTGCTGTCCACAAATTTCATGGACATAAGATAGTCCATGGCGGCGCGGGAGCCTACGTCCGGCTTGGTCACAATCGCGGAGCGGCCGATGGTGTAGGGATCCACAGCCATGACCACATAGCCCCGGCGGGACAGCTCAATGGCCACGGAGCTCAGGTTCTCCAGGTTTGCATTGCCGCCGGGCAGAGCCAGAATACCGGGAGCCGGCGTCTCCTCAGAGGCGTTATCGGGAATGTACATTTTGGCGCTCATCCGGTATCCCTCATCGGTGACAAAATCAATGCGCTGTACATCGACCCGGCCGCCGGCGGTTTCCGAAAAGCTGGCGATGCTGAACCCGGAGACAAACAAAACCAGAGACAGAAGAATCAGAAGAATGCGCCGGTCAAGATTGTTTAGTCTTTCCATATTGTTTCTCCTTCTACATAAGACTGTTTCAGATGTATTCGGCCGAATACCTGCTGAAGCTATTGTAGAAGGAAAAACCGGCGGCATCCAGACAAGCTTTTTTCAGTTCCCCCAAATCTTTTTGACCTTTCAAAGATATGTTGGTTTTGTAAAAATCCTGTCTGTCTGCGCCGCAGTTTCCGCGCATGCGGTCCCGGAGGGAAAGAAAGCAGGCCGAAAACAAAGAATTTCCTTGCGCTGGGCCGCCGGCCCTGATACAATAGGATATCTTAGAAATTGTGTGGGTGATTTTATGACCTTACAGCAGCTGCACTACTTCAAAGCCGTTGCCCGGACCGGGTCCTTCACCAAGGCGGCGGCCGCGCTCTATGTGACGCAGCCCAACATTACCCACGCCATCCGCGAGCTGGAAGGGGACTTGGGGGTCAGCCTGTTTCTGCGCCGGGGAAGGGCTGCGTGCCTGACCAAGGCGGGGGAGGCGTACCTCCCCTACGTGGACCAGGCCCTGGCCGCCCTGTCGGCGGGCCAGGAGGAGATGGAGCGGCAGGCCCAGGGGGTGGGGGGGACGGTGACCATCTCCTATTTCAGCAGCCTCCATGAGTATCTTCCATATATCACCTCCCAGTATCTCCACCAGAATCCCAGTGTAGCTTTGCGCACAAGCTGCGAAAACCTTGCACATAATCTGCAAAAAAGAAAAAGCGTTTAAGCGGTCCTTTTAAGACCTCTTAAACGCCTTTTC
>JAAWHL010000100.1 GCA_022795855.1 Lawsonibacter sp. | reverse complement strand
GAGCAGGTTTTCCACCATGTGGATCATCCACTCCGACTCCCGGCAGATGTTGCGCAGCAGGGTGATGCACTCCTCCCGGTCCAGCTGGTCGTGGGAGGAGAGAATGGTCTCGGCCGAGCCGATGATGGAGGTCAGCGGGGTGCGCAGGTCGTGGCCCACCGCCCGCAGCAGGTTGGAGCGCAGGCGCTCCCGCTCGGCCTCCGCCTGGGCGGCCTCCTGGTCCCGCACGTGGGAGGCCAGGGTGCTGGTGACGATGGAGACGCTGAACATGGTGACAAAGGTCAGCGGGTAGCCGGTGGCGTCCAGGCTGAACCGGTAGTAGGGGGGAAGGAAGACGTAATTCACAATGACCACGGCAAACAGGCTGGCCAGAGAGCCGTAAAAATACCCGTCGGTGGAGCAGGAGATGACCAGCACGCCCAGCACGAAAATCAGCGCGGCGTGGCTTTCGTCCGCCCCGATGGTCTGAAGCAGCATACTGAAATCCAGCGCCGCGGCCATGACCACCACCAGCATTACATTGTCCTGCCAGCGCAGGGGAAACAGCCGGCGCAGCTTCTCCCGCATAGAGGGCCCCTCCTTGTTTCGGTACTGGACGGTCCGGGGCCTCCCCGCGGGGAAGGCCGGCGGCCTTGCGCCTATCATATCACATCTTTACCTGCCCGGCAACAAAAATTGCCCCGAAACGGGAGGGAAATCCGTTCCGGGGCGGAGGCTCTTAAAGCGTGTCGATTTTGGTGTTCAGCTTGGGGCAGCGGACCCGGACGGTGCGCAGGTCGTTGACCACCTGGCTGATTTGAATGTCGCAGACGGCGCTGAGCAGCCGGTAGGCGTCGGGAAAGTTCAGCTCCAGCTTCTTCTGGAGGAACTCTACGGCGTCGGCGCAGGCCAGCTTGACGGCGGCCTCCAGGGTTTCGGCGGAGGCCAGGAAGTACAGGGCCTCGCCGGTCTCGATTACGGGGCGGGCCACCGGCCGGTCCCGATAGACGGTGGTTTTCAGACAGATGCGGCCGGGGGTCTCGATGCCGGTGCCGCTGAGCTCGCCGTCGCCCATGCAGGCGTGGAGGTCGCCCACGGCCAGCCCCGCGCCGGGGACGGACACGGGCAGATAGACCTTGGAGCCCGCCTTGATCATCTTGGTGTCCAGGTTGGAGCCGTGGTCCCCGGGGACGGCGCAGTGGATGTCCAGGCCGGGCCTGGGGGCCACGCCGCACACCCCCACCATGGGGGTCAGAGGCAGGCGGATGGTATCGGAAAACCAGGCGAAGCCGTCCTTGATGGGGATAATTTTGGTGTCCGGCTCGGTGATGCGGTCCCCCAGCACGCCCAGCCCTCTGGAGGTGACCATCACCCCCTGGGAGGCCAGCTGGATGGCCAGAATTTCCACGCACAGGGTGTCCCCGGGCCGGGCGCCCTTCACCTCGATGGGGCCTACGGAGCAGTCCATGATGGAGATGTCGATGTCCGGGCGGCGGACGGAGGCGTCCCGAATCTGGCCGCTGTAGCAGTCGTCGGTCTCCACCCAGAAGGTCTCGCCGTCCTCCACGGTGTGGACGCAGGGGTTTTCGGCGTTAAAGCGGAAGATAACCGGTTCCTTGGGGATGACTTTCATGTTCCGATTCTCCTTTCCCTTACCAGGCGGAGGGCAGCAGGCCGGCCAGGTCGAAGATGGCGTACACGGCGGCGGCGCAGAACAGGACGATAATCAGAATCTGCACCCAGTGGGCGGAGTACCAGCCGCACTTCCAGCTGGGCTCCATGTCGCCGTTCTTCCGTGCGCTGTTCACCATCAGGGCGGGGAGGATAGACATGATGACGCCGCCGAAGGTGCCGGCCAGATAGATGGCGTCCACGAAGCTGACCAAGCCGCTGTAGGCCAGGAGGAAGGGGGGCAGGCCTACGCAGGCCAGGGAGATCAGGCGGGTGGGGGTGTGGTTCTCGCTTTTGAACTTGAACATGTCCACAATGTTGGTCAGCATGGAGCCGCCCACCGCCCAGTAGGAGCTCATCATGGCGCACAGGGCGAACAGGTTGGCCACGAAGAAGGCCCAGGTGCCCAGGGCCTGCCCCCAGGCCAGGGTGGCCACCTCGGTGACGTTTTCAGGGCCGGTCAGGGAGATGACGGCCAGGGGGACCAGCGCCAGCAGAATGCCGGTAATCAGCATCCCCATGGTGACCGCCTTGGGCAGCGCCTTGGCGTCGTGGCGCAGGCCGCGGGCCAGCTCAGGCACCGCATACTGGGCGATGTAGCAGAAAATGGCCACGTTGAAGACCGGGACGGCGTAGGTCCAGTTGGTGTAGATGGCCTGGCTGATGTCCGCCTTGCCCGAGAGGAAGGAGAACCCGATGATGGCCGCCAGCAGCACGATCATGCCGGTGCTGATGAACTTTTCCGCCAGGCCGGTGGCCTTCAGCCCGAACCAGACCACCAGAACGGCGGGGATGGTGAACAGCAGGCTGCCGATGGGGCGGGAGATGCCCAGCAGCTCGGACAGGATGTTGCCGCTGCCGTTGGTGTAGGAAATCATGCAGCCGATGGAGTTGGCGCACACGGAGATGAAAACCAGCACCGAGCCCAGCTTTCCTACATACCGCTCGGCCAGACCGGGCAGCTGCATGGGCTTTTTTGTGCGCAGAGTGGTCTCCGCCACGTAGAGCATGGAGGCCGTGGTACACACGCCGGCAATAATCAGCCACATCAAAAGGATGGGCCAGCCGGCCTTGCGGGAGGAGTAGGCCAGACCCAGGATACCCGAACCGATGTTGGCGCCCACGATAATCATGGCCGCCTCCCAGAAGGTCAGCTTTTTGACGCTGAGCGCGCCCTCCTCTGTTACAACAGTGTTGTTCTCGCTCATTTCTTCTGCACTCCTTCTTCTTTTGAAATTCTCCAAAATTCCTTTGGAGTGCCTCCTATTATAGCAGTCTGCGTGAAAAAATCCATTGACAGAATTCACTATATTTTAACGGAAAATATGTATATTGCAACAAAACTGCAACATATGGATTCCGGGGCGGGGTACTGTGGATTGGGGGGTTGATTTTCGGAGCGAAAGGGAGTACAATGAGAAGTAAATTCGCACAGCCAGATCCGGAAAAACCTGGGTTTTGGTTGTGCAGTTTGGACGAAAGGATGATTGGAATGAAGAAAAGCCGACTTTCCCGGACGCTGCTCTCCGCAGCCTGCGCGCTGGCCATGGTGCTGAGCCTGGCTCCCGCCGTCTGGGCGGCCCCCTCCTTCACCGACGTGAAGGAAGGCCAGTGGTTTCAGATCTACACGGACAAGGCGGTGGACGCCGGCCTGATGAGCGGCATAGGCGGGGGCCGGTTCGACCCGGAGGGCAATCTGACCCTGGCCCAGGCCGCAGTGCTGGCCTTCAAGCTCCACAGCCAGAGCACCGGAAGCACTCTGCCGCAGGCGGACGGCCCGTGGTACATGCCCTACTATCAGTACGGCCTGAGCAGCGGCTTTTTTACCGAGGAGCAGCTGCCTGTGTCCGCCATGGACCGCAGCGCTACCCGGTATGAGATGGTGTCCATGCTGGACAAGGCCGCGCCCAGCGGCCGGATGGAGGCGGTCAACGACCTGCCCGACGGCTTTATCCCCGACCTGAGGGAGAGCGACCCCTACGGCCGGACCGTCTATCAGTGGTATCGGGCCGGCGCGGTGTCCGGAGACAGCCAGTACCGCTTCAACGGAAACAGCAATATCACCCGGGCGGAGGTCAGCGTCATTCTGTGCCGCCTGTCCGGGCTGGTGGAGCCGGCCCGGCTGACCGCGTCCCCCGGGGAGCGGCAGCTGACCGGGCTGACGATGACCATCCGCCAGCCCGCCCTGTCTGCGGGCGGAACCACCTCCGCCTCCCTGGCCAAGACGCCCGCTGACGCCGCCGCCCAGACCATCGTCTGGAGCTCCAGCGACGCCTCCGTGGCCACGGTCAGCCAGAGCGGCGTCATCACCGCCAAGAGCGCGGGCACCGCCGTCATTACCGCCGAGGCCGCCAACGGGGTGAAGGCCACGGGCACGGTGACGGTCTCCGCAGCCCTGGACCCCTCCTCCTATATCAGCGAGGTGGTCCGCCTGACCAACGCCGAGCGGGCCAAGGAGGGCCTGCCTGCCCTGGCGGTCAGCGAGCAGGCCATGCAGGCCGCCGCCGTCCGCGCCGAGGAGCTGAAGGAGCTGTTTGACCACACCCGCCCCGACGGCCGCCGGTGCTTCACCGCCCTGGACGAGGCGGGGGTCTCCTACCGGGGCGCGGGGGAGAACATCGCCTCCGGCTACCGCACGCCTGCCGCTGTGGTGGAGGGCTGGATGAACTCCCCCGGCCACCGGGCCAATATCATGAACCAGAGCTTTACGGCCATCGGCGTGGGCTACGCCGAAGGGAACCAGTGGGTGCAGCTGTTCATCACCCAGACCAGCGCCCCCAAGCAGGTCACCGCCCTGAGCGTAACCCTCTCCCGGGACGCCCTGACGGTGGGCGGCACCGCGTCTGCCTCCGCCGCCGTCTCCCCCAGCGACGCGGCCGACAGGACCGTGACCTGGAGCTCCAGCGACCCCTCCGTGGCCGCAGTGAACTCCAACGGACAGATTACCGCCAAGAGCGCGGGCACCGCCGTTATCACCGCCACCGCCTCCAACGGGGTAAAGGCCTCTGAGACCGTGACCGTCAGCGCCGCCGCCAAAGAGGTGACGGCTGTGAAGCTGACCCTCTCCAAAACCGCCCTGGAGGTGGGGGATACCGTCGCCGCCTCCGCCTCCGTCACCCCTGCGGACGCCTCCGACAAGACGGTGGCCTGGAGCTCCAGCGACCCCTCCGTGGCCTCGGTGAGCTCCAGCGGACAGGTGACCGCCAAGAGCGCGGGCACCGCCGTTATCACCGCCGCCGCCTCCAACGGGGTAAAGGCCTCTGAGACCGTGACCGTGAGCGCCGCCGTCAAAGAGGTGACGGCCGTGCAGGTGACCCTGCCCAAAACCGCCCTGGAGGCGGGAGATACCGTCGCCGCTTCCGTCTCCATTACCCCCGGGGACGCCGCCGACAAGACGGTGAACTGGCGCTCCAGCGACAAAACGGTGGCCGAGGTCTCCTCCGGCGGGCGGATTACCGCCAAGAATGCGGGCACCGCCGTCATCACCGCCTACACCCCCAACGGAGTGGAGGACAGCGTGACCATTACCGTCACTGCCCCCGCCGCCCTGGACCCCCAGGACTTTGTGGACGAGGTGGTCCGGCTGACCAACGCCGAGCGGGCCAAGGAGGGCCTGCCCGCCCTGAAGGTGAACGCCCAGGCGGCCCAGGCCGCCGCCGTCCGTGCCGAGGAGCTGAAGGAGCTGTTTGACCACACCCGCCCCGACGGCCGCAGCTGCTTCACCGCTCTGGACGATGCGGGCGCCGGCTACTGGACCGCTGGAGAGAACATCGCCTCCGGCTACAGCAGTCCTGCCGCCGTGGTGGCGGGGTGGATGAACTCCCCCGGCCACCGGGCCAATATTCTGAACCAGAACTTTACCTCCATCGGCGTGGGCTACGCCAGCGGGAACAAGTGGGTCCAGCTGTTTATCGCTCAGTCCGGCTCCTCCGGCGGCAGCCAGTCCTCCGGCGGCGGATCCGGCAGCTCCGGCGGCAGCCAGCCCTCCGGCGGCGGTTCCGGCAGCTCCGGCGGCAGCCAGCCCTCCGGAACCCGGACCACCACCGCCACCGCCCTCCCCGCGGACGGGCAGACCACCCGCTACCGCCAGGACTGGGAGAATAACCAGTATCTGGAGCTGGAGGTGGTGGGCGGCACTGCCGTCCGGTTCTCCGGCCGGGTCAGCCTGCCCTCCTACTACAACTACGCGGTCCTCCGGGCTGTGGGAGCCCAAACCGAGGCGCCGCTGTCCGGGGACAGCAGCTTCTCGATGTCGGTAAACGTAAATATGGACGTGCTGGAGAAGCTCTATCAGGAAAAGCCCAATACCCGTTCGATTCTCAGTGCGCTGCTGTGCCAGAACTACACCCCCGGGGACTCCGCTTTCGGCGGCATCGGCTTCCGGGACGTGAGCACCATTAACCTGGTGCTGGATGGAAACGGCGGAGTTCTGCTGGAAGTGGTGGAGAAATAGAAATAATAATTAAAAAGTTCTTTTCAGGACGATAGAAAAATTCCATCAATGAGATCAAGGGATAAGAAAGGGAGGACCGCGGTGCGGCCCTCCCTTTTTATGCCTGAATAGAGGTTCTAAAACTCCGCGATCTCCATGCCGAACTCCCGGCGGAAGGAGGCGCAGATGCCCTTGTGGATCCAGTGGGTCAGGGGGTGGTCCACCACGCAGAAGCCATGCCCGACCCGGGGGGCGGACACCAGCTCGCAGGGGACGCCGGTCTGGAGGAGGCGGACGGCGTAGTCCAGGCCGTCGTCCCGCAGGGTGTCGTACTCGCCCACCACGATATAGTGGGGAGGCAGGCCCTCCAGGTCGGGGCAGTAGCCGGGGAAGGCGTAGTAGGAGGGCCGGCCGCCGTCAAAGCCGCCCAGGTAGGTACACTCCGCCCCCTCCCGCTTGACGGGGGCGCCCAGGGCGAACTGGGGGTACTGCTGCTTGGAGAAGGTGTTTTCCATGGTCAGGACGGGGCAGTTGAGCACCGCCAGAGACAGCTCCGGCCCGCCGTGGTCCCGGACATACAGGGCCAGCCCGGCGCACAGATTGGCCCCGGCGCTGGTGCCGTGCAGGCCGATGCGCCCGGGGTCGCCGCCCAGCTCGCCGCCGTGCTCCCCCAGCCAGGTCAGGGCGGCATAGCAGTCCATCAGGGGCTGGGGAAAGCAGACCCCGCCGGGGACGGACAGCCGGTAGTCCACCCCCACGACAATGGCGGGGGTCCCGGAGGCCAGGGTGATGCAGCGGTAGTTGTCGATGTCCAGGCTGCCGCCCACCCAGCCGCCGCCGTGGACCTCCATGATAATAGGGGCGTTTTCCGGCAGGCCGGCGGGGGTGTACACCCGGAGGGTCATGTCCTGGCCGTCCCCGCCGGGGATGGTGCGCTCCTCAATGCGCATCCCCTTAGGTACGGTGTACTCGCTGATGGATTTGCGCTGGGACTCCCGGGCGGCGGCCTGCTCCTCGGGGGAGCCGTGGGCGATAATCTGATAGAGGTTCAGGTGGTACTCATAGCCGGGGTAGGGAACGGCGTTCATAGAAATTCCTCCTTGACAATTGCAGAGTTGAAATCAGAAGCTGTACCATTAGCCGAAGTGCGCAGATTTGCGAGGCGAAATGGCTGCTGGCAAGGCAAAAAATTGCAGGAATACTGGATGTATTGCAAAA
>JAAWHL010000099.1 GCA_022795855.1 Lawsonibacter sp. | reverse complement strand
CTCGGTTTTGTTAAGTGTGGTAACTCAACTTTAACCGATTTGGCCTCATCCTTCTACTCTTTTCTTCCCCTACTGTCCAACATGTATTGTACTCCTACAGAGGAAAACAGATAAATTTTGACAAAACACTTGTCAAACGGGTCAAGACCCGATATAATGACGAAAGTGCCCCTGCGGGCGATTTACGATTTGGAGGGAAACTACATTGGACGCGAATGCAATGAGCAGCATACTCTTATTGGTCCTGATGTTCGGCTTTTTGTGGTTCTTCATGATTCGGCCGGAAAACAAGCGGAAAAAGGAAGCCCAGAATATGCGGGATTCCCTGTCGGTGGGCGATGAAATCACCACAATCGGCGGCATCACCGGCACCATCTGCGCCGTAAAGGAGAACACCATCGTGTTCGAGAGCGGCGCTGACCGCGTCCGCCTGGAGGTAACCAAGTGGGCCATTTCCACCAAGGGCACCCAGACGTCGGAAACCACGAAATGATGAATTAGCATGTTCGCTCCCCTTCCCGCATAGGATTCCATAGCTGAAACCGGGCTGTGGAGGCCCGCGGGGAGGGGAGTTTTTATGAAAAAGACGGGAAAGCGCCAGGAGGAGCAGAGCGGCTGGATGGCGGCCATGAACGCCCTGGCAAAGGGTATCGGGGCGGCGCTGGCGGTGACGCTGATTTTGCTGCTGCTGTGCGCGGCGGCGGTGTCCGCCCGCTGGCTGAGCCAGACGGCCATGGAGCGGTCGGTGATAGCGGTGTGCGTACTGGGCAGTCTGGCAGGGGGATGGGTTTCGGCTGCACAGCGGCGGGAGATGTCCGTGCTTCTGGGCCTGGGGACGGGGGCGGCCCTGTTCCTGCTGCTGACGGCAATAGGGGTGCTCTTTTTTGAGGACGCTCCGGCGGCGGAGCAGATTCCCGTCATCTTCAGCGCCTGCCTGTGCGGCGGGGGAGCCGCTGGAATTTTAGGCAGAAAGACCAAGAAAAAACACAGAAGATGATTGAAATGCAGGGGCAGGTATGCTATAATGAAGCAAATTTGTGCGGGCCTGCCCGCAGACGATTTGGAGGAACGTCCCATGAAACATATTCAGACTCTCAACGGCGCCACGCTGAAGCAGAGCGCGGCCAAGGGCGGCTGCGGCGAGTGTCAGACCTCTTGCCAGTCAGCCTGCAAGACCTCCTGCACCGTAGCCAACCAGCGCTGCGAGAATCAGCAGGACCAGTAAGCGCACAGCGCAGAAAGGGCAGGTTTCGGCCTGCCCTTTTTTCTTGGCCTTTCAGGCCGTCAAAAGAATAAGGAGGAATTTCCATGGTACATACATTTACGTCCCTGGGGCTGCATCTGGCGGTGGACGTGAACAGCGGCGCCGTCCACGTGCTGGACAAGCTGTGCTGCGACCTGCTGTCCCAGACGGAGGGGCCTCTGGGGGAGCACTGCCCTTCGGAGCTGGCCGCCCGGCTGTCCGGGTACGACCCGGCAGAGCTGGAGGAGGCGTGGCAGGAGCTGCGCGGCCTTCAGGCGCAGGGGCTGCTGTACAGCGACGACAGCTATCTGGATCCGGAAGCGGCTATGGCCCTGCCCAAGGCGGCGGTGGTGAAGGCGCTGTGCCTCCACGTGTCCCACGACTGCAATCTGCGGTGCAGGTACTGCTTTGCCTCCACCGGCGATTTCGGCACCGGACGGAAGGTCATGGATTTGGAGACGGCAAAGCGGGCCATTGATTTTGTGGTTGCCCGCTCGGGAAAACGGCGCAATATTGAGGTGGACTTCTTCGGCGGAGAGCCCCTGATGGCCATGGAGACGGTGAAGGGGACGGTGGAGTACGCCCGTTCTCTGGAGAAAAAGTTCGACAAGTGTTTCCGCTTTACAATCACAACCAACGGAGTCCTCCTCAATGACGAGAATATCGACTATATCAACCGGGAGATGTCCAACGTGGTGCTCTCCCTGGACGGCCGCCCGGAGGTAAACGACGCCATGCGTCCGACCGCCGGCGGCAAGGGGAGCTATCAGGTGATTGTGCCAAAATTCCAGAAGCTGGCAGCGGAGCGGGGGACAAAGGACTACTACGTCCGGGGTACGTTCACCCGGCAGAATCTGGACTTTTCAGCTGATATTCAGCACCTGGCCGACCTGGGCTTCCGCAACGTGTCGGTGGAACCGGCCAGCGGTCCGCTGGACGATCCCTTCGCCATCAAGGAGGAGGATTTGGAGACGGTAAAGGCGGAATATGAGAAGCTGGCCCAAATCCTGCGGGGGAGGGGAGAGGTGAACTTCTTCCACTTCAACGTGGATCTGAAGCAGGGGCCCTGCGTCATCAAGCGCCTGCGGGGATGCGGCGCGGGATGCGAGTATGTGGCGGTGACCCCAGAGGGGGATATCTACCCCTGCCACCAGTTTGTGGGGATGGAGGAGTACCGCATGGGCAGCGTCCGGGACGGATCCTTTGATATGGAAATCTCGGGGAAATTTGCCGGTCAGAACATCTATACCCGGCCGGCCTGCCGCCAGTGCTGGGCCCGCTTTTACTGCTCAGGGGGATGTTCGGCCTCCAACCTGATTGTCAACGGAGACATAAGCGTGTCCAACGAGGTGGCCTGCGCCATGGAGCGCAAGCGGCTGGAGTGCGCCATTGCCCTGAAGGCGCTCTCCGCCGGCCTGGGGGCAGAGGGGTATACGGAATGTAATTATACAGAGCGTAATCGTTGCGAGGACTGCGGACAGCAGCAGTAAAGCGATATCTGGTCCCAAAAAGGCGGATTTCCCCATATTTTGTGCGGGCGGCGGAGGCTTTGGGCGCTCCGCCGCCCACGCAGTTTACGAGGTTTACATAATAAAGTTAACATAAAGTTTTGACAGAAATGACGAAATTGGAGAAATTGTGAAAAAACACTTGCGGACAACCGTTTTCAGGGCTATAGTTAAGAGGTCAAAGCGGCGGGAGAGCGGCACTCCGCCGCGTCTATTTTCCCTCCTTCCGGCATAGGCTGTCTCGAGGGGGGACAGCCATGAGAAGACGCAGAAGGATTCAGCTGGACTTGCTGTGTGCCGACAGAGCGGCGGTCCTGCTGCTGGGCGCGCTGTTTCTGGCGGGCGGAGCGGCGGGCTGCGCTGCGGCAGGCAGCATCGGCGGAGAGGCAGGGGAGGCCCTGCGGGAGTATTTGACGCTCTATCTCTCCCTGGCCGGCAGCGGCGGCGCGGAGGTTAGCTTTGGACGGGTGCTGTGGGAGCAGCTGTGCTTTCCTTTGTTTACTCTGCTGCTGGGCTTTACAGCCTTGGGGCTTGTGGGAATTCCGCTGCTGTTCGCGGCGAAGGGGTTTTTGTTTTCCTTCTGCGTGTCCTGCTTCTGCCGCCTGTTCGGCGGCGCCGGACTGGCGCCCGCAGTTTTCTTATTCGGCCTGCCCGCTCTGCTGTGGGCTCCGGCCCTGTTTGTTCTGGGGACTCAGGGGGTGTCGTCCTCCTTTATCATGTTCCGCCGGTGCTTGGGAGACAACCGAGCCCCAGCCTTTTTGAGCGGAGTTTACTGGATGAAATGCGCCCTGTGCGGTGGTGCGGCGGCCCTTTGCGTTGCCTTGGAGTACCTTGTGCTCCCGGCTCTTGTGGGGGCCTCCGCCCGGTTTGTGTCTTGAAGGGCAATTTGTTTGAGGGAGAGTTGGATGTGTCGGAATTGCTGCTGGCCTATGAGAATTATCTGCGCACCGAGAAAAACGCCTCAGCCAATACCATAAGCTCCTATACCCGGGACGTGAACCAGTTCCTGACGGACCTGGAGGAGCGGGAGGTCGCCCTGTCCGAGGTGCTGCCCGGGGACGTGGAGCGCTACATCCGGGGCCTGTCCCGCAAGGGCCGGTCGGCCGCTACGGTCACGCGCTCTCTGGCCTCCATCAAGTCCTTTTTCACCTGTCTTCAGTCCATGGGGGTCATCCGGGACAACCCGGCCAAGCGCGTGGCCCCCGCCCGGGTGGAGCGCAAGCTGCCCCAGGTTTTGACCGGGCGTGAGGTGGAGCTCTTTCTGGAGCAGCCCGAATGCACCGACGCCAAGGGCTTTCGGGACCGGGCTATGCTGGAGCTGCTGTACGCCACCGGAATCCGGGTCAGCGAGCTGATTGACCTGGATGTGGCCGATTTGAATCTTCCGGGCAGTATGCTCCACTGTGCCAGCAAGGGGAAGGAACGGATGATTCCCCTCTATCCCACGGCGGTCCGGGCGCTGACCGATTACTTACAGATGATACGGCCCCAGCTGACCGACTCGGAGGACGAGACGGCCCTGTTTGTCAATATGAACGGCAGCAGAATGAGCCGCCAGGGGTTCTGGAAGCTGATTAAACACTATCAGGAGAAGGCAGGGATTCAGAAGGACATCACGCCCTATACCCTGCGCCACTCCTTTGCCGCACATCTGCTGGAGAACGGAGCCGACCTGCGCTCCATTCAGGAGATGCTGGGCCATGCGGATATCTCCTCCACTCAGATTTACTCCCGGGTGGTGGACCAGCACCTGAAAACGGTCTACCAGCGCGCCCATCCGCGGGCATAACGCCGCGCCCTGTGCCAAAGGCACAGGGCGCTTTTCGCGGATTCTGAGAGAAAATTTGTGATTTTCCATTGAAAAAGAGAAAGGGATAGGATATACTATCCCTATCCAAAGAAAAATGGAGGAAACCTGACATGACCATTACCAAGGACACCATCATCGGTGATATTCTGACCCTCGCGCCCCAGACCGCCCCGCTGTTTATGGGCATCGGGATGCACTGTCTGGGCTGTCCCGCCTCCCGGGGGGAGACGGTGGAGCAGGCCTGCGCCGTCCACGGCGTGGACCCGGACGCCCTTCTGGCCCAGGTCAACGAGATGATCGCCGCCGGGGAGCAGTAATTCCCGCATCAAACAGGGGCGGAAACCGCCCCTGTTTTTCTATCGTTTGGAGAGGAGGAATTTGGGTGAAGTACACCATTTTGATGGGAAGTCCCAACCGCAGGGGCAATACTGCCGCGTTGCTGCGGCCCTTCCTGGAGGAAAATCAGGAGATGGGCATCGAACAGGAGGTGGTCTGGCTCTATGAACGGGATATCAGGCCCTGCCTGGGATGTAAGGCCTGTCAAAACGCGGCCGGATGCTTGGGCTGTGTGCAGAGGGACGATTTTCAGGCGATTTTCGACTCCGTTCAGACCAGCGACGTGCTGGTGCTGGCTACGCCAATCTACTCCTGGTTTTGTACCGCTCCCATGAAGGCGGCCATGGACCGGCTGATTTATGCCGGCTGTAAGTACTACGGCAGGGAAAAGCAGCCCTCCGCCTACTGGATGAAGCAGGTGGCTTCTATTGTTTCCTGCGGCTACCCTCCCGAGAAGGGGGCCGACCTGTGGGAGGAGGGCCTGCGGCGCTGGTGCAGACACGGTGAGATGGACTACCTGGGGATGTTCTGCCGCAGGGATACAGGAACAGAGGAGTTCCTGGACAGCAAGACCGAGTTTGACATCCGGGACTTTGCCCATGCGCTGTACATCATGGTGGGCCATTCTCTGTAGGGGGCGGTATGGGAAGAGTACCGGAGCTGTCCCCGCGTCTGGCCGCTGCGGCCTCCCTGGTTCCGGAGGGGGCCCGGCTGGCGGATATCGGTACGGACCACGCCTATCTGCCGGTGAACCTTCTGCTGACGGGGTGGGTGAAGAGCGCCGTTGCCGCCGACCTGAGAGAGGGGCCGCTGAGCCGGGCACGGAGCACCGCGCGGGAATACGGCTGCGAGGAGAAGATGGTCTTTCGTCTGTGCGACGGGCTGTCCGGCGTGGGCCCGGAGGAGGCGGACACTGTGGTGATTGCCGGAATGGGCGGAGAAACAATCGCTGAAATCCTTTCTGCAGCAGTGTGGGTAAAGGGGAAAAACTTAACACTTGTGCTCCAGCCCATGAGCCGTCAGCCGTACCTGAGGCGCTGGCTGTGGCAGAACGGATTTGCAATCCGGGAGGAAAAGCTAGCCTGCGAGGGGAAAATACTTTACACTATTATTTCTGCCTCAGCCGGCGCCTCCCGCCCCATGACCCCCGCCCAGGAGTGGGCCGGCGTTCAGTCTCCGGGAATGGAGGCCCCCCTGCGCGGGCGGTACCTGGAGCATCTCTGCCGGAAGGCGGCCCGGGCGCTGGAGGGTATGTCCCGATCCCGCGGAACAAAGGACATCGGGCGGCTTCAGGAGATGGAGGCGGTCTGCCAGGGGCTGAACGAAATGAGAGAGGAGTGGCAGAGTTGGCAGCGGTAGCCGATATTCTGCGGAGTCTGGACCGCTGGGCTCCCTTTGAGACGCAGATGGATTTTGACAACTCGGGCTTTCTGGTGGGCCGGGGCCGGCGTGGGGTGAAAAAAATTCTGGTCACGCTGGATGTTACAGAAGAGGCGGCAGAGGAGGCGGATCAGTGGGGTGCGGAGCTGATTGTGTCCCATCACCCCGTGATTTTCCACCCGGTTAAGGCAATTACCGACGAAAGTGTGACCGGACGTATTTTGCTCCGGCTGCTGGAGTGCGGTATGGCGGCCATCTGCGCCCACACCAATCTGGACGCAGCCAAGGGCGGCGTGAACGATTGCCTGGCCCGCGCACTGGGGCTGCGGCAGACAGAGCTGCTGGTGCAGGATGGCCTGGACCGGGAAGGCCGCCCCTATGGGGTGGGCCGGATTGGAACCTCAGAAACGCCGGGCCTGAATGCCGGAGCGTATGCCGCTTTTGTCAAGGAGGCCCTGGGCGCGGTCAGTGTGCGGTATGTGGACGCTGGCCGTCTGGTAGCGCGGGTTGCGGTGGGAGGCGGCGCCTGCGCCTCTATGTTGAGCGATGCGGTGAAAGCGGGGTGCGATACCTTTGTGACCGCGGATATCCGTTATCACGAATATCTGGAGGCCAAGGCGCTGGGCATCAACCTGATGGATGCGGGACACTTTGCCACCGAGCAGGTGGTTTGCCCAGCCCTGGTCCAGTTTTTGAGCCGGGAATTTCCTTCACTTGAGGTGCGTCAGTCCACGGTCCACCGGGAGGTATACCGGCAGGGATAAAGAGGGGCATAGGCCAAAAAGCGGGCCGCCCGGAGCCAAAGCTCCGGGCGGTCTTTGAATTCTGCCGGCGGGAAAACTCTCAGCCTCTGGGCTGAATCTTGCTGGTGTCAAAAGCGGGATTGGTAAGATAGATGTTTTTGGCGTCCATCTTTTCCTTGCACAGGCGGATACACTCGCCGAAGCGTTGGAAATGGACAATTTCCCGCTCCCGCAGAAAACGAATGACGTTGTTGACGTCCGGGTCGTCGGACAGGCGCAGGATGTTGTCATAGGTCAGGCGGGCTTTCTGCTCTGGTGCAATCACGAAAGTGCAACTTCGTGCAGAAAATGGCGAAAAATCAAGTCAAATGGTGTCCGCAATGCGATCGATTTTGTGTTGAAGGCGTTCCAGCGTCTTTTGCAGCGCGGCCCGGTCTACGTTCAAATCGCTGGCGGACAGGCGGGCCAGGGTCAGCATTTGCTCCAGAGTGCGCTCAATC
>JAAWHL010000098.1 GCA_022795855.1 Lawsonibacter sp. | reverse complement strand
GACCACCCGCACCCTGCGCTGGTACGACAAGCTGGGACTGCTCCGGCCCGGACGCGGGCCGGAAAACGGATACCGCCTCTGCGGCCCCGCAGAGGTGGACCGGCTGCAGCAGATTTTGTTTTACCGGGCCCTCGGGGTGGAGCTGGCCCGGACTAAGGCAATTTTGGACGCCCCCTCCTTTGACGGGTTCAGGCCCTGCGGGCCCTGTGCGGGAAGCTGACCCCCGGCGGCATGGGGGAGTTTGACCGGGCCGTGGAGAAGAGCCTGGCTGTCACCGCCGTTTGGGCGATCCGCATGGAGCGCCTGACCGGAAAAGAGAAGGCCCGGAGGGCGTGAGCCGCGCCGGACGGGTCAGCACGCGGAAAAACAGAACGCCGGAGCTGCGGCGTTCTGTTTTTGGTACTGCCAAGCAGCAAAAAGCCGCCTCCGGACAGGAATTTCCGTCCGGAGGCGGCTTTTTTGTGAAAATGAAAACAGCCCCGCTGATAAGGAACATGCGGCATTCCAAGAAAATGGGGTACAGTGCGGCGGAGAGGGCCCGCCCAGGCGGGCGTCTGATGTGAATACAGGCTGTACTTAAACATCCAGGGTATACCGTTCGTAGGCGTTGACAATGGCGGTGTCCCCCCGCTGCACCACCCGCTTCAGGCCGGCCACGTAGTCGGCATGTACATGCCCGTGGACCAGATACCGGGGCCGGTAGCGGTCCACCAGCTCCAGCAGGCATTCAAACCCCTGGTGGGCCCGGTCGTCCGCGTCCCCGTGGCCCCTGACCGGCGAGTGGGTCACCACGATGTCCACGCCGCCGGCCCGCCAGAGGGCGGGGCGCAGCCGCCGGACCCGCCGGGCCATCTGCCGCTCGGTGTACTGGTGGGGGCCGCCGCTGTACCAGATGCTGCCCCCCAGGCCCAGGATGCGAAGCCCGCAGAAGGTGACCAGCCGGTCCTCAATGCACTCGCACCCCTCGGGGGGATGGAGGTCATAGGTCTTGTCGTGGTTGCCGTGGACGTAGAACACCGGCGCACGTCCCATAGTCACCAGAAAGGACAGGTACTTGGAGCTCAGATCTCCGCAGGAGAGAATCAGGTCCATCTCGTCCAGGCGTCCGGGCTGGTAGTAGTCCCATAGATATTCGCTCTCCCGGTCGGAAATGAGCAGCAGCTTCACAGAATGGGCCCCTCCTTCTCCGGGGGGATGGCGTCCCGGTAGACGCCCTGAAGGCGGACGATGGACCGGGCCATGGGCAGCAGGCGGTCAAAGGCGGGGATTTCCCCGTCCACGTTGCCGCACAGCCAGTCCATGTGCAGAATCTCCTCGGGGGAGAACCAGCCGTTCCCGTCGCTGCGCACGGCGCCGCTCTGGTCCCGGATGGGGCGCTGGAAGGGCAGGAGGGAGCCGTCCATGATGTCCCGGCGCAGCAGCTCCACCAGCTGGCGCACCCCGGCGGGCAGGTCCTCGCGGAGCAGGATGTCAATGGCGCGGCTGCGCATTCCCCACCAGTAGTTCACCGCCCGGCCCTCGCTGGAGCTGAGGGCGTCCCAGGCGCCGCTGAAGATGCCCCGCACCAGCTTGACGTATACGTTCCCCCAGTGCCAGTAGGGGGAGGCCAGGGAGATGAGGCTCCCGTCCGCCTGCCGCCGGCACAGGCCCCAGGGCTCGCGGGTGCGGTCCGGGGTGGGGACGTCCCGGTTGGAGATGAGCTCTACCCCGTCCCGGGCCAGGCGGTCCATGGCGTCCTCCTCCACGCAGGACCAGCGCAGCTGAACGCGGGCCTCCGGGTTGGTCAGCTGGGCCCCCAGGGCGAAGGCGTTGATGCTGGCCGGCACGCCGAAGATGGGGCTGCTGGCCACATAGCCGATGCGGCCGTCCCGGCTCATGGCCCCGGCGATGGCGCCGGTAATGAATTTTCCCTCATAAATGCGGCTGTAGTAGGTGCGCACCCCGGTGTAGGGCATGGAGACCGAGCAGTTCAGGATGCGCACGCCGGGGTGGAGGGCCGCCGTCTTGCGGCAGGCCCCGATGAGGGGCGGGGTGGTGGCGAAAATGACCTGCGCGCCGCCCTCGATGGCCTGCTCCATGGCCTGCTCCGCCTGGGCGTCCGCCCCCACGCCGTCGAAGACCTGTACCGTGACCTGGTCGGCCATGACCGCCTCCAGATATTGCCGGCCCAGGTCGTGGGCCCGGGCCCAGGCGCTCTCCTGGGGGAGGTGGTCGTTGATAAAGGCCACGTTCAGGCGGCTGGGGAAGACGGCCTTGAACAGCCGGCCCCAGAGCCCCTGGCCCTGGTCGGGGGGGGCGGCCTTCTCCTCCTCGGTCCCCTCGGTGCTCACCGAGATGGGGTCGGACTGTGACAGGCCCTTCACGTCGGTCCACACGGCGCCCAGGCTTTTCCCCAGCTCGGCGGAGGACATGGTCCGCAGGCTCTCGAAGGGGTAGACCTTCAGCCACACCAGCAGGGCGTCGGCCACCGTCACGGGCAGCTCCCGGCCGCCCAGCTTGAAGAAGGCCGTCTGAAAGGCGTGGTAGCCCGAGGTGAAGGCCTGCCGCTCCTCCTCGCTCCAGACGTGGTCCGCCTCAAACCCCAGGGCGGCCTGGAGCTTGGAGAAGCTGCCCGTCCGGCTGAAATACACCCGGTACAGCCCGGTCATCTGGTAGAACTGCATGAACTCGTAGTACACCTGAATGGCCGGGTCCTCCGACCAGAGGGGGACCACCCGGATGACGTAGCCGGGAATAGTGGGGGCGTCGTAGCTTTTGAGCACGCTGACCCGCTTGTTGCCCTCCTGGACGTAGAACCGGCCCAGGTACTCGTAGCAGTGGATGGGGTCCCGGATGCCCTCGTCCCCCAGGTGGGCCTGACACAGGTCCATCCACTTGCCGGCGAACTCCGTATCCGTCTCGAACAGGGGCATGAAGTCGGCGGCGAAGGCGCTGCGCCGCCCCGCCGTCTTGGTGCCGGAGATCTGCTCGGTGGGAATCTCAATGATGCCCAGGTCCACCTGTCCGGCCACCAGGGAGTCGCTTAAAATTTCATCCAGCACCTGGGGGTAGGGGTATCTCCCCCGAAGGACGCAGTCCCTGTATGTTTTGCGGCCCCGCTTCAGGGCCTTGCCGTACTGTTCCAGCGCTTCCTGTCGATTCATGCTTGGTGCCTCCTGGCAGTCCGCCTGCGCGGCGGTTCAAAAATGAAAATGAAAGGGGGAGGTTCCCGCCCGGTACGGATTTTTGGGGAATACGTCCGGTATCCCCCGAAAATCCGGCGGCCTCCAGCCGAAACGTTTTATTTTCCGATGGTCTCCAGCAGGTCGCTGGAGCAGCCGGCCCGCAGCAGATAGCTGTCGGTGGTGTGGCCCAGCAGCTGCTGGACCCTGCGGGCGACGGCCATGGCCTTGCGCACGTCGATGCCGGTTTCCACGCCAGACTCCATGCACATGTGGACCACGTCCTCGGTGGAGATGTTGCCCGCGGCGCCGGGGACGAAGGGGCAGCCGCCCAGGCCGCCGAAGGAGCCGTCGAACTGGGTCATGCCCGCCTCCATGGCCGCCATGATGTTGGCCATGGCCACCCCGCGGGTGTTGTGGAAGTGGAGCCACCAGCTGCACTGGGGGTATTTCTCCCGGACGTGGCAGCACATGTCGTACACCTGGTTGGGCACGCCCATGCCGGAGGTGTCGGACAGGGAAATCTCGGTGATGCCCACGTTCAGATAGGCGTCGATGATGGCGTCAATCTCGGACTGGGGAATGCGGCCGTCCCAGGGGGAGCCGAAGGGCATGGAGATGGATCCGGAGACGGTGATGCCGTGCTCGGAGGCGGCGGAGACGCACTCGGCAAAGCCGGCTACGCTCTGCTCGGGGGTCATGTTCAGGTTTTTCAGGTTGTGCTCCCGGCTGGCGGAGACGTTCAGCTTCACCTTTTTGCAGCCGCAGTCGGCGGCCCGCTGGACCCCCCGCAGGTTGGGGATCAGGGCGCGCAGCTCCACGCCGGGGTTTTCGGCGGCCAGGGCCTTGAACAGCTCGTCGGTGTCCGCCATCTGGGGCACCTTCTTGGGGTGCATGAAGGAGCCCACCTCAATGACCCGGAAGCCGGCGTCAATCAGACTGCGGAGGATATCCAGCTTGTCCTGGGTAGAGAGGATGGTTTTTTCATTCTGCAGGCCGTCGCGCAGGCCCACCTCGCAGATATTGACTTGGGAAGGCAGATTCATCATAAAGCCTCATTCCTCCTGGTAGATGTAGTGTCCGGCAGGCGGCCGGAGCTTATGCTGCCTATATCATACCGGATTTTTCCCTGGGAATCCAATACATATTTTAGATAGGAGCAATAAAGGCGGTCTATTGAGGGGGCCGGGGCGGGCGGGGCGGAAAAAGAGTACAGAACGGGGCGGGAGAGTGGAGAGCTGTCTGGAAAATGAAAAATCAGCACTTTGACAGAAAACAACAGGTGCGGAATGTGAATTTAACAAGAAAATGTAAATATTTCAAACAAAATAAGATAAAAAACGAAAAAACAGCTCGAAAAAATAAGGCTGCAGGAGCTGTAAAAATGACGGAGAAGCGGGGCGCGGCCGGGCGGATGTAAATTCTGCACAACAGGTCTGGCATTGATGGAATAAGAAAAAATACGCGGGAAATTTGTTGAAATCATCAAAAAGCATCCGCCTATAATTGTGCAAATAATACAACATTGTGTGAGAAATGGACATGAAAGTATGCGGAAAATTGATTGGTTTATGAAGACGTTGCAATAGACAAACCGTGACTTTTCCAATAAAATGTATACCAATCGAGACGGAGCCTGTGCGGAATGGTCAAAGCGCCTGCGTTTTCGGCGGGCGGGAAAAGGCGGCGGCGCGCCCTGACGAAGCGCTCCGCCGGCGGCTGTACGCGGGTTCCGGCTGGTGCCGTAGCTCTGACGGGTGATGCAGCGCCCGCCAATTGAGAACGGCTTTCCATAAAAAATATGTATTATTTTGGAGGTAAAGCAGAATGCCCAGAAAGTTTTCATTGGCCTACCTGACCATTCCCGGCACCGCCCCTGTGGACCAGATCCGCATTGCGAAGGAGTCCGGCTATGACTCCGTCAGCCTGCGCACCATCCCCATGCACCTGCCCGGCGAGCCGGAGTTCTTGCTCCACAAGGACCAGAAGCTGTTCGAGGACACCCGCGCGGCCCTGAAGGAGTACGATATGCCCGTGATGGACATCGAGCTGGCCCGCGTCCGCCCCGACCTGGACATCAACGAGTACGAGCCCGCCTTTGAGAAGGCCGCCGAGCTGGGCGCCAGCGACGTGCTGGGCAGCGTGTGGACCCGTGACAAGGCCTATTACACCGAGCAGGTGGGCCGCATTGCCGAGATGGCCAAGAAGTACGGCCTGTGCTACAACGTGGAATTCCTGCCCTGGGCCGGAGTGCGCAACCTGCAGGAGGCCATCACCCTGATGGACGCCGTCCACATGGACAACCTGTTTATCATGGTGGACACCCTCCACGCCGGCCGCGCCGGCGTCACCGCCGCCGAGCTGGCCCGTACCGGCTCCAAGTATTTCCGCTTCATCCACCTGTGCGACGGACCTGCCGGCCCCGACGGCGATCCGGTGCTGGACAATATCAAGGACGACCTGATGCTCTTCACCGCCCGTGAGGGCCGCCTGTATCCCGGAGAGGGCGTAATGGACATCGCCGGTATGGTCGGCGCCCTGCCCGGAATCCCCCTGTCCATCGAGCTGCCCAACCTGGCCCGCATCAAGGAGCTGGGCGTGGACGGCCATGCCCGCCGCTGCCTGGAGGAGTCCAAGGCTTATTTCGCCAAGCACCACGTGCAGTAAGCCGCGCCTCCAGCCAAATATTACTATTTTGAGGGGGAAAACGCGATGAAAATTGATATCAACACCAAAATGATTACCCTTCTGGGCAAGCCCCTGGGGCAGTCCTTTGCTGCCCGGATGCAGAACGCCGGCTATGAGGCTGCGGGCCTGAATATGCTCTACTTCTACACCGAGGTGGAGAAGGACCACCTGGGCGACGTGGTCAACGGGCTGCGTTATATGAATTTTGCCGGCTTTGCCGTGACCAAGCCCAACAAGGTGCGGGTGCTGCGCTACCTGGACCAGCTGGATCCCCTGTGCGAGAAGATGGGGGCCAGCAACACCGTGGTGAAAACCGAGGACGGCAAGCTGATCGGCTACAACACCGACGGCGTGGGCTTTTACACCTCCCTGGTGGAGGAGGGCAAGGTCAAGGTGGACCAGTCCGTGTTCTACTGCTTCGGCGCCGGCGGCGCGGGGCGGGCCATGTGCAGCGTGCTGGCCTATCACGGCGCCCGGAAAATCTACATCACCGATTTCTATGAGCCCTGCGCCCAGGCCCTGGTGGACGACATCAACACCAATTTCGCCCCGGTGGCCGAGCTGGTCCACCACGGCGACTTCTCCAAGGTGGCCGCCTGCGACGTGGTGATGAACGCCAGCGGCATCGGCATGGGCTCCACCATCGGCCAGAGCCCCATGCCCGAGGAGTACGTGAACGCCAGCCAGTTCTATTTTGACGCCTGCTACAACCCGGACAAGACCCAGTTCCTGCTGAACGCCGAGGCCAAGGGCGCCAAAGTGCTCAACGGCCTGGGCATGTCCCTGTACCAGGGCGCGGCTCAGATTGAGCTGTGGACCGGCAAAAAGCCCCCTGTGGAGGCCATGCGGAAAGAGCTGATGGATATCCTGGCCGAGCAGAAGTGAGAATAGGAAAGTAAACATAGGAGAGAGCCAAAAGCGGCGCCGCTTTTTCCTCCCGGGCCCTTCCGGGCCCGGGAGGAGACTGCAGCCGCGCAGGGGGGAGGGGAGAAGGAGAAAACGGAACAGGGCCGCGCCCGCTGCCGGTCAGACAGCTTCGGGCGGGCGGGGCCCGGAGGGTTATGTTGGGGCGGCGCGTGAGCCGGAAGCCCCGCAAAAAGAGGAGGTAAACAATGAAAGCTATCAAATGGTTGGACGAGCACTTTGAAGAGCTGCTGCTGGCGGTTTTTCTGGTGCTGATTGCCTGTGTGAGCATGATCCAGGTCATCTGCCGTCAAACCCCCATCCCCCCCCTGACCTGGGCGGAGGAGTTCTGCCGCTTCATGTGGATCATGAGTGTGTTCATCTCTCTGCCCTACACCATCCGCAAGGGCAATATGCTGCGGGTCAGCGTCCTGCTGGATCTGATGCCCCAGGTGGTGCGCAAGGTCATCAACCTGGTGGTGGACGCCATCGTAACCGCCTCCATGGCGCTGCTGACCTATCACTGCATCTTCGTATTTACCAAGATTGTGAGCAGCGGCGAGCTGTCCCCCGCCATGCGCTGGCCCATGAGCAGCATTTACGTGGTAATGCTGATTGGTTTCGCGCTGGCAGTCCTCCGCGGTGTGCAGATGCTGATTATCCACGCCATGCACTTCAACGAGAGAGAGCTCTCCACCATTGAGCAGACCATGGCGGACGCCGCGGAAGAGGCTGCTGCCGGCAAGAAAGCGGAAGGAGGCGAGAACTAATGGCGGCGATTATGGTATTTATAGGCCTGTAAAAGAGGCAGACAATTCTTTTCCGTGGATGAATTATGAAGATTGGACGTTTACTCACACAAATTTTAAAGCTGGATT
>JAAWHL010000010.1 GCA_022795855.1 Lawsonibacter sp. | reverse complement strand
CTGGGCTTTGACCCGGTCCTCGGGAGGTTTCGCTGACTCCGTATCATTCCCTTCCGCCTGGCGGCGAAAGCTCACTCACTTCGTCGCGCCTCCTCTCCGAACGGAAACCCGCTTACGCTGGGCTTTCCGTTCGGGATACGGGGGATTGCGGCCTGAAAAGCCGCAGAATCAATCCGCAAAAAGGATTTTGGCCACTTCCTTCTCCAGCTTCTCCCGCTGGAGGCGAACCAGGGTCTCAAAGGTGCAGTTGAGCTCCACCGCGCCGTCAGCCATGATGAAGCCGCCCTTGATGTTCCGGGTCTCCTCGCTGAGGGTCAGCATCCCGGTGCCGGTGACCAGGGCGGTGGTGCTGCCCACCACCTTTTCCAGCAGAGCGCCCACCTTGGACTTGCTCACCTCGCCGGGCAGCTCCGGAGCGCGCTGCTTCACCAAGGCCTCGTTGGCGGCTACTACCACCTGCTTGCCCACCCGGCTGCGGTCCTTCTGGGAGAAAATCAGCTTCTCCTTTCCGGTGGTGGAAGCCTTCAGGGCCAATTCGGTCAGCAGCTTGATGTACTCATCGTCGGACAGGGAGCACAGGCGGTTCAGGGCCTCGTCAAAGGCCTCGCCCAGCACCTCCTGCTTGGCGGCCAGGGTCAGCTTGCGCCGCTCCATTTTGGCGGCGGACTCCAGACGCTCCTGACGCTCGTCGGCCGCCTTGCGGCCCCGGGCTAGAATATCGTCCCCGGTCCGCTTGGCCTGGGCCCTGGCGTCGGCCAGGATGGCGTCGCTCTGCTGCTGAGCCTCAGCCTTCAGCCTGGCCACGTCCTGCTCCAGGTCGGCGTTAATCCGCGCCGTGATTTTTTCGATTCCGTCCATACTCAATCCCCCCGGGATTACAGCTGCAGCAGCATCAGCATGGAGGCCAGCAGGGACAGGATGGCGTAGAACTCCACGATACCGCACAGAATCAGGCCCTTGGACCAGTCGTCGGGCTTCTTGGCCAGGATGTTGATGGAGCCGGCAGCCACGCGGCCCTGGGCGATGGCGGACAGCAGGCCGCCGATGGCCATGGGCATACAGGCGGCAAAGAACTGAAGGCCGGTCTGAACCGTCATGGAGGAGGCCACGGCGGCGGCATTGCCCATGAAGTTCATACGAATCAGGGCAAAGAACCAAACCACCATGCCGTACAGACCCTGGGTACCGGGGAGCAGCTGAAGGACCATGACCTTACCGGATTTGCCGGGGTCCTCGCACAGCAGGCCGGTGCCGGCCTCACCGGCGATGCCGGTGCCCTTGGCGCTGCCAACGCAGCTCAGACCTACCGCCAGGCCGGAGCCCAGAAGGGCCAGGGCCAGTCCGCCGAAAGATTCCAGAAAACTCATGATGATTTCCTCCTTATTCTTTTACAATGTCTATGTTTTTGGTTTCCATATTCATGGGACGGAAGGGCTTGCCCCCGTCCTCATAGAACCGACCGAAGAACTCCAGGCACTGAAGACGCATGTCGTGGACAAAGCAGCCCAGCAGGTTCAGCGCAAAGTTCAGCGCGTTGCCGATCATGGCGATAATCAGGAACGTAACCACATTCCCCGTAATGGCGCCCAGCTTGTTGAACACCTGGGCCACCACCGCGCCGGCCAGCATCAGCGCCATCAGACGGGAATAGGACATGATATCGCTGAAATAGCCGGTAATGTTGTTGTACAGGGAACCGCCGATGCCCATGATTTTTCCGACGATGCCCTTTTTGCCGTACCCCTGGGTCAGGACAATGACCACCAGGGCGGCAATCATGCCGGCCTGGACCTGCCCCAGGGCGATGCCCCCGCCGGCCAGGATGAAGACCAGGAACCAGGCCCCCTCGCCGCACAGGGCGGCCATGACCTCGCCCCGCTTGAACTGCTTGTACATGCTGACTCCCATGCCCACAAAAATCTGGACCACGCCCAGGACCAGGGAACCCACCAGCACCGCCAGCGCGTCGTCCAGGGGGGAGAACAGGGCGGGCAGGGCCGTAAAGGTGGTATTGGGGTTAATCAGCATGGCCATCTGGGGAAGCAGGTCCCCGAAGAACCCGCCGGTGAGCGCACCCCAAATGAAGGTGCTGACGCCGCACAGGGCCATCAGGGGCATCATGTACCGCATAGTCGCCCCGTTGGGCTTGGTCTTTTTGATGACCACCAGCGCGGCAATAATCATCAGAAGGCCGTACCCCATGTCCGCCATCATCATACCATAAAACAGGATGAAGAAGGGGGCCATCAGGGGGTTGGCGTCCAGGGAGCCGTAGGCCGGCAAGGAGTACATGTCGGTGACCATGTTCAGCGGCCGGGTGAACCAGTTGTTTTCCAGCTGCACCGGGACCTTGGCGTACTCCTCCTCCGCCGGGTCCTCCGCCTGGCAGGCGCAGGGGAAGGCGGCCAGCTTCTGTCTGGCCTCCTCCCACCGTCCGGCGGGAATCCAGCCCTCCAGGAAGAAAGCGCTCTGGGTATCCAGCAGCCTCCCCCGGGCCTCCTCGCGGTTCATCTCCACCGAGGAGCGCTCGATATCCTGGGTCACGGCGTCCCGGAGGCCGCCCTGCTGGGCCAGGGTCTGCTCGGCTTCCGCCAGCTCCTGGGCAGTCTGGGCCAGCTCCCGGTCGATGCGCGCGTCGTTCTCGGCGGCGGTGCCGCTCCACTCCCGCAGGTTGGCCCGGGACCAGCTGTGCTCCTTCAGGGCCTCCAGCACCGCCTCCTCCGCGCTGGCGTGGCACACCAGCAGCAGATACCGGCTCTCCCGGTCCGTCCCCGCCTGGGTCAGCTGCGCCAGCTCCGAGACCTGGGCCACGGCGCTCTCCAGCTGGGAGAGCTCGATTGCCGCAGGCACGGTGCCAAACTGGACCACCACCTCCCTGGTGGACTGGGTGTTCAGAGGGATCTCCAGGGGCAGCCAGGGCGCCAGAGCCGTCTTTTGTCCCTGGAGCTTGATTTGCTGGGCGCGAAGCGCAGTGATGCGCCGTTCCGTGTCGTTGATCTGCTCCACCGCCTGCTGTGCCTGAGCGCAGGCCTGGGGGGCAAAGAGCTCTCCCTCGGTCAGGACCGGGCGGCTTTTCAGCAGCCCCCCTTTGGCCGGGGCGTAGCGCTTGAGCACCTCCAACGCGTGCTCGCCCGCGCTCTTCCTCTCCCTGGCGGCGGACAGCCCCTCCCCTTCCGACCGGCTCAGGCCGGCCCACTGGGGATCAGACCAATCCACTTCCGGCTCGTCAATCTCCACGCAGCCCATACGCTGAAGCAGGCGCAGCAGCTCTTCCCGGTCCGACTGCATCGCCGCCAGGCGCAGATGCTTCATTTTGACGATTGCCATCAGCCATTCACAACCTTTTCCACGATAAGTGCGGCCGCCTGCGGCAGACGCTCCCGCGCGTCTTTCTTCAGCGCGTCACACGCCTGCCCGGCTTCGGCCAGAATCTCCTTGGTCAGCTGCGCTGCCCTGCCGTCCGCCTGCTGCATCATCTGCCGGACCTGTCCCTCCGCCTCCTGGCGGGCCTCCTCCAGCAGACGGCGGCCCGCCTTCTGGGCCTCGGCCACCTGCTGCTTGCTCTCCGCCGCGGCCGCCTCCCGGCGCCGCTTGGCTTCCTGCTCAGCCTGTGTCACCTTCTGTATGGCTTCAATCTCCATTTTTTCACCGCCTTCCACTTTTTGCGTGCCGTCTGTGCGCCGCTTGTCCCTGCGGCATAGGCGTCAAAGCCTTCGCCTGACCTCGGCTTTCTTCGACGCCCGCACAACCGCGACATTAGTGTTATTGTATGTCAGCTCGAACCAAAAATCAAGTGCTAATTTGGTCATTCTATCCTGTCTGTCTCATTGAGAAGCTATGCCATTAGCCGAAGTATGCAGATTTACGAGAGAAAATTGTCGTTGGCAAGGCAAAAATCGCAGGAATACTTTGCTGCAAGATTTTTTAACGACGCCAAGGGCAATTTGGGCCGGAAAATGCGTGCTGAGGCGATTGGTACAGCTTCTGAGACAAAAACACGCGGCGGAGCTCCGCTCCGCCGCGTATCCTTTTTTACTGCCCCTCGGGGAAGACAGCCTGATGGACCCCGCGTTCCGGATCCAGCGCGGGGACAATCTCCACCAGCCGCCCGGTATCCTGGACGCCCGCCTGCTCCAGGGCCGCCGCGCCGCCCTGGCCCTCCGCCATCCAGATATTCCCGTTCAAGCCCTCCAGCTGTGCGGCCTCCCGGCCGCTGCGGTCCCCGCCCTCCAGGGCCTCCCGGGTGGCGCACACCGACAGGCGCACGTCATACTCCGCCAGCGCCTGGGCCGCCTGCCGGAAAAACTCCGCCACAATTTCGTTGAGCCCGTCCCCCGGGTAGGCGTCGCCCCTCCGGATATACTCCAGATGGCCGTCGGCCGCAGTGGGGTAGCCGCTGTACTCCAGCAGGATCTCGTCAAAGCCCAGCTCAGCCAGCTCGGTCATCACTCCAACCAGATAGTCCCGCACCGCCTGACTGGCGGGGCTGCTCCACCGCACGCCCCCCAGGTCGGTCCAGCGCCGCCCGGGATTGGTCGTGATGGCGTAGGCGTTCTCTGTCCCCACCCGGTGGTCCCGGAAGCAGGACATCCGGGCAATCAGATACAAATCGCCCTCCGCAGCGGCCCTCAGCTGGTCGTTGATGCCCTCCAGGGAGGAATTGGCCCCCACCTGAGCCGCCACCGCCTGCTGTGAGACAAAGTTCAGCCGGCCCTGGTCTGTCTTCATGTCCAGAATTACCGCGTTGGCTCCATACTCCGCCGCCTGAGACGCCAGGGTCCCCTGGGCCACCGCCTCTATAGGCAGCGCCGCCGCCCGCAGCCAGGCCTCTTCCTCCTCCGGCAGGTCCTCAGGCGGCTCAATGACCACGCTGATATCCCCCGGCTCCGGGGGCGCCGGAGGCTGATCCTCCGGCGGATCCTGCCGGAGAAAGCCGGGCAGCTGAAGCCGGGGGCCGTCCTCGGTGTAGACAATGTAGTCCTGCGCCGCGAACACCGCCGCTGCCGCCAGCACTACCAGTATCAGCAGCACCACGGCCAGAACCCGCAGCTTATCCGTTAAGGTGGACCGCCCCTTGTAGGTACCATACGTCTTTTTCATATTCCGGTCTCCATTGATCCAGATTCTCCGCTCTTACCCATGATTATACACACAGTATCCCCTTTGTGCAATCACTATTTCGCCGCACTTTTGTATTTTTTCCCATTTTGTCAAAAAAACCGGTCTGTCCGGCCTCCGGATTCTTCAAAACTAAAAAAAACGCCCCCGCAGCCGCCGCCCGGCGGTGCGTCAGGGGCCTGCATTCCGCGCCGGACATACGCCCGGACAGGGCATTCCTCCGCCGGGCAGGACAGGTTTCCCGGGAATACTTTTTGTATTTCCGGGAAACCAAGGCTGAAGTATAGCGGGAACCGGCCCTGTCCGGGCGCAGGCCCGTGGGTGCCAATGCCGGTTCTGCCGGCGGCATGCCAATAAAAGGAGCCTGTATCCCCAGACGGGGCGGCCGTCTGAGGATACAGGCTCGTGAACGCTGGGGTCAGAGGCTGGCCGCGGCCGCCTGCCTGCTCCGCACGCGCTGGAACAGGACGATGGCCGCAAACAGGGCCAGACCCACCACATCGCTGATGGGTTCGCTGCTGATAAGCAGGATTGAGGTAGCGGCGGAGAGGGCACGCACCGGGACGGGCACCTTAGTGAACAGGAAGCCCTCGGCGGCCACGCTGATGAGGGCCACGCCGATGACGGAGGTGAACAGAATCCAAGCGCCGCTGAAGAAGTTGACGCCGTAGAGCAGCAGTCCCTGGTTGTAGACGAACATATAGGGTACGATGAAACCGGCGATGGCCAGCTTGACCGAAACCCATCCTGTTTTCATGGGATTGCCGCCGGAGATGCCGGCCGCAGCAAAGGAGGCCAGCGCCACGGGGGGCGTCAGGTTGGCGAACATGGCGAAGTAGAAGCAGAACATATGCGCGGCCAGGTCGGGGACGCCCAGCTGAATCAGGGCGGGGGCGGCGATGGTCGCGGTAATCAGATAGGAGGGGATGGAGGGCAGGCCCATGCCCAGAATCATGCAGGTGACCATGGTGAACAGCAGGGTCAGGAACAGGCTCAGCGCGGGGATGGTGGGGAAGGCGTTCTGCCCGATGCTGATAATGGCGCTGGCGATGTTCAGGGCGAAGCCGGTCTGAGAGCAGACGCCCACAATGATGCCCACACAGGCGCAGCTGATGGCCACGGATACCGTGGACTTGGCGGCCTGGGCAAAGGCGTCATAGATGTCCTTCAGGCTCATGCGGCTGATGGGCCGAAGCTCGGCCACCGCGATGGTGATGAGGATGCTCCAGAAGGCGATTTTCAGCACGGTCCAGCCGGAGAGGAACATCATAAGGACCAGGAACGCGATGGGGATAATCAGGTGCCCCCGCTCCTTGAGGACGGCGCCCACTTTGGGCAGCTGGTCCTTGGGCAGGCCGTACATCTTATCCTTATTGGCCCGAAGCTGCACCTGAAACAGGATGCCCGAGTAGTACACAATGGCCGGGATAATGGCGGCGGTGACAATCACCGCGTATTTCACGCCCAGTGTCTCCGCCATTACGAAGGCAGCGGCGCCCATGATGGGCGGCATCAGCTGCCCGCCCACCGAGGCGGTGGCCACCACGGCCCCGGCAAACTCGTCGGAGTACTTGTTTTTCTTCATCAGCGGGATGGTGAATGAGCCGGTCGTGACCACAACAGCCACGGCGGCGCCGTTAATCATGCCCAGCAGCCCGGAGGCAATCACGCCCACCTTGGCCGGCCCGCCCTTGGTGCCGCCGGCCACGGCGCTGGCCAGGTCGTTGAACAGCCGGCCCATGCCGCACTTGTTCATGACCTCGCCGAAGATGATGAACATGACGATGTAGGTAGCCGACACCTTGATGGAGGAGCCGTAGATGCCGTAAATATCGGTCGTCAGATACTTGATGATGGACGCCCAGGTATAGCCCCGGTGGCGGAACAGGTCGATGGGCACATAGCGCCCGAACATCCCATACAGCAGGAAGATGATGCACAGGATGGGCAGGGCCGCGCCGCTGATGCGGCGGGTAGCCTCCAGCACCAGGACCACCAGCAGGGTGCCCATAATCAGGTCCATGGCGGAGGGCTTGAAGCCGGTGGAGATAAACGTGTCATAGCGGGCGAAAACATAAATGGGTTCTGCCAGGGCAATCAGCGTAAAAATGCAGTCGTACCAGGCAATTTTCTTCCGGGACGCCTTTTCCCACGCGGGATAGAGCACAAAGCTGAGAATCAGGATCAGTCCCACATGGATGGCATGGTGCTTGAGGTTCTGAAGGGAGAACAGGCCCGAGGCGATGGCAAGATGATACAGGGTGAACAGAAAACAGAACAGGGACAGGCCCAGGTTCATGGCAGACGAGCCGAACTTCCGGGTGCGGGCGGCTTTTTCGTGTTTTTCCAGCATAGCCTCCTGCTTGGCGGCCTCTTCCGCCGTCAATTCCTGCTGGAATACGTTGGTCTCTTCAGCCAAAGCTAAACAGCCTCCTTTGCGTTGCAATTTCGCAGGTAACAAAGCTGTGGTGAGGAATCTCGGAAAATTTCAGAATGGGTTCCCCGTTCAGCAGCAGCTCCTTCATATTGATTTGGGAGGTAATCCAGCTGAAACGCGGAAAGACTGAGTTGATTCCGTCCATATGGACCAGGCCGTCCTCCCCCACATAGGCGGGGACGTCCATCTCCGCCGGGACACCCGCTCCGAACCCGCCCACCTCAATGCGCTCCAGAAGAAAGGAACCGTCCTGCCGGACCCGGTAATACTCGTTCCAGGGGATATGCTCAAAGGAGTGCGTGAGGGTCACGGCCACCTGGTCCCCGGGGCGGACGGCATGGGTGAGAATCACCTCCCCGGTCTTCTGATAGGATATCCGCATAACCAGCGCCGCGGGCCGGGCCGCAGCGAGCAGGGCGGCCGCCAGGGCGGCGGCGGCAAGCAGCACGGCTGCCGCCCTGCCCCGCCGGGAGAAAGTCGGACAGCGCTTCATCGGGAAATGCCTCCTCCCAAAATCAGCGAACCTGTATCCATAACCGGACATGATGCCTGGATGAGGGATTTTTCCGCCGGACCAGGCGCGTTTCCCCGGAACCCCCCGGCGGCTTTCCAGAAAACGGAACGCAGTACGGCGGAAAAAGGCCGGCCCGGGCCGCGCTTGAGGTTGTGGATACAGGTTCAGAACGAGCGGCCAGCCGGATTATTTCGTAAAGCCGTGATCGGCCCACCACTTCTCTGCGCCGGGATGGAGGGGCAGCTGAATGTCGCTGACGCCCACATCCAGGTAGATGTTTTTATTGGCGGCGTTATGGGAGGCCTGGATGGTGCTGATGTTCTCGAAGATGCCGGTGAGCATGTCGTAGACCATGGCGTCGGACAGATCGCTGCGCACCAGCATGATGTTGTACACAAAGACGTCCTCCACGTCCTCTTTGTTGTTGTAAGTATCGGCGGGAATGGTGGTGGCGGCGTAGAAGGGGTACTTGGCAATCAGTGCGTCCCGGCCTGCGCCGTCGATGGGGACAATTACCATGTCATAGCTGGTGGCCAGCTCGGTAACGGTGGCGTTGGGCAGGCCGGAGGTGACAAACACGGCGTCGCACTGGCCGTTTTTCATGTTGTCGATGGCCTCGCCGTAGGCCAGATAGTCCACGGTGCAGTCGTCGTAGCTCATGCCGTAGGCCTCAAAAATCATACGGGCGTTCAGCTCCACGCCGGAGTTGGCCGCCCCCACGCCCACGCGCCGGCCCTTCAGGTCCTCCACGGTCCGGATGCCGGTGTTGGCGGTGGTGACCAGCTGCACATAGTTGGGCCACAGACGCATCAGGGCCCGCAGGTTGCTGGCGGGTTCCTTGCCCTCATAGGCGCCGAAGCCCTCGTAGGCCTGCATCACGGAGTCCTGCATAGCGATGGCGATTTCCGCGCCGCTCTCCTGGATCAGCTGGATGTTCTCTCCGGAGGCTGCGGTCGCCTGGGCGCTGGTGGCGTAGCCCCAATCGCCCAGGGCGGTGGAGAATGCCCCGCCGATGGGGAAGTAAATGCCGGAGGTGGGGCCGGTGGCCACGGTGACAAACTCCTTGGCCCGTTCCGCCTCGGTCAGGCCGCCGGTCACGTCGCTGCCGGAGGCGGCGGGCGCGCTGCTGGCGGGAGCGGAGGGGGTGCTGGAGGCCGGGCTGCTGCCGCAGCCGGCCAGGGCCAGCGTCAGGCACAGGGCCAGGGCCGAGGCTGTAATTCGTTTCATGTGTTTCATATTCTGCGCTCTCCTTCTCATGTCTTGATTTGGAACCTGTATTCATAACCGAAAATGACGCCTGGATGAGGAATTTTTCCGCCGGGCAAGGCGTATTTTTGCCGAAATCCTTGGCGGATTTCAGAAAATGGAACGCAGTATGACGGGAAAAGGCCGGCCAGGCGCACGTTTGAGGTTGTGAATGCAGATCCTTATTTCCACGGCTGCGACCCAGCCGAAGAAACCGCGCAAATTCACATATCACAAGTCATTTTATGGAAAAAATTTTTTTGGTCAATAGAACCGGCGTATCCTGCGCCGTGGAAGGAATAAACTGCGCGATTGCGGGAAGGAGCCGCATCGGCACGGGAAGAGCGGGGCCCGGAGCTGGAAAAAAATGCTTGATTTCACGGAAAAACGGTGTTAGAGTCTGATTGATTATAGGCGGTCCGGCCGGAAGGCGCGCAGCTCCGGGGCCGGATTTCCGCACGGTTTCTCCGGCCGCATGTGAGGCGCGCAGGCCGGGGATCAAACCTGCCTGACTATATTGACGCTGGGGGAATCCGGATGGAAAACGGACTTTTCGAGTATCTTCTGGTCAATATCAGCCTGCTGGTGCTGGTGGCGGCTATTCTGACCGAGCTGGTGCCTCTGCGCCGGCTGCTGAAAAAGCAGAAGCGGTCCCTGTCGGAGCAGCTGTGCCTGGGCATGATTTTCGGTGCGCTGTCGGTGAGCGGCACCTATACCGGTCTGAGCCTTCAGGGGGCGGTCGTCAATACCCGCGTGGTCAGCACCCTTGCCGCCGGTCTGGTGGGCGGACCGTTCCCCGGGCTGTGCGCCGGGCTGATGGGCGGCGTCCACCGCCTTCTGTATGACCCGGACGGGTTCACCTCTCTGGCCTGCGCCGCCGGCACGGTCTGCTTTGGGGTGATTGGGGCGGTTTCCTGCCGCCGCATTCCCCAGCAAAAGGGCCGGAACCTGGTCCTGGTGCTGCTTGTCCTCCTCTCGGAGCTGCTGCAAAGCCTGATTATACTGACCGTCTCCAAGCCCTTTTCCGCCGCGGTTCAGCTGGAAAAGGTGATCCTTCTGCCTAAAATAGTGATGAACTCCCTGGGGCTTGTCCTGTTTATGAGCCTGCTGGGCCGGTTCAACCGCAGCGTAACCATCGAGCTGGCCGAGCAGCAGTACCTCGCGCTGCTGATTGCCCACAGATGTCTGCCCTTCCTGCGGGAGGGCCTGGAAAACCGGGAGGCCATGAAGCGGGCGGTGGATACGGTGCGGAACACGCTGCCGGACTTCCGCGTGGCAATCACGGACCTGGAGCAGGTGGCGGCCTCCAGCGGCATGGAGCTGAAGGCGCTCCCCCTCCCGGCCCGCAAGGCCATGGACAGCGGGGCGCTGGTGGTGGAGCGGGACGCCTCCGACCTGTGCGGCCCTCTGCATCACCGGGACCGCGCCTTCATCGCGGCCCCTCTCACCTGCGGAGAACAGCGAATCGGGGCGCTGCTGTTCTGTGTTCCCCAGGGGCCCAACCTGGTTTTGGAGGCCGACTGCCGCACCGCCGAGGGTCTGGCCCAGTTCTTCTCCTCCATGCTGGAGCTGGGGGAGTTTCAGCACCAGGTCCAGATGCGCCAGCAGGCGGAGCTGCGGGCGCTTCAATCCCAGATTGACCCCCATTTCCTGTTCAATGCCCTGAGCACCATCTCCGCCCTGTGCAGCACCAATCCCAAGCGGGCCCAGGAGACGATTCTGACCCTGGCCGGCTATTTCCGGCAGGCCCTCACCATCAACGAGTCCTTTGTCACCCTGGAGCAGGAGCTGTCCAATGTGCGCAGCTATCTGGCCATTACCGAGGCCCGCTTCGAGGGGGCCATCCATGTGGAGTGGGCGCTGCCCGACGTGCTCCCGACACTGTATCTGCCCCCTTTGATTCTCCAGCCGGTTGTGGAAAACGCCGTCCGCCACGGAAAAACGGCCGTGGACGACCGGCATGTCCGCATTGCCATCTGTCAGGAGAACGGAAGGGCGGATATCCGCATCTCGGACCGGGGGCATGGGTTCCCGGAGGAGATTCTGGCACGGCTCCGGGATCCCCGGGACCCGGGCTATTCCGGGCTGTTCAATGTTCAAAAGCGGCTGCGCAGCGTCTACGGCAGTCAGTGCAGCTTTACGGTTGACAGCTCCGAGCAGGGGGCCGAGGTGGCAATTTCCATCCCGCTGACCCCTCCGGGGGGCCTGATCTCAAAACAGGAAAGGAGCGCGGCTTTATGCGCATCGCGGTAATTGACGATGAAAAGCTGACCAGAGAGGAGCTGATCCGGTTAATCCGCGAGGGCTTTCCCCATGCCGAGGTCTATGAGGCCGGCAGCGGCGTGCAGGCCATGCAGCTGCTGGAGAAACGGACCTTTGATTTCCTGTTTATCGACGTCCGCCTGGGGGATATGGAGGGCACCACCGTGGCCTCCCTGGCCCGGCGGCTGATGCCGGAGACCAAAATCATCTTTGCCACCGCCTATTCCGAGTATGCCGTTACCGCGTTCGAGCTCCAGGCCAACGACTATATCCTGAAGCCCTATAATCCCGCCCGGGTCCGGCAGATTCTCAGCCAGTACGGGCAAACCCGTCCGGAACAGGACGACGAATTCCGAATCGCGGTCAGCGGGAGCAGGCGGCACACCCTCCTGCTCAGCCCGAACGATATCACCTACATCGAATCCGAGGGCTCCGGAAAGCGCTGCGTCATTCATATGCTCTCCGGCGAGACGTACAATGACAACACCGCCCTGGGCATCTACGAGGAGCGCCTGCGCAGCAGGAGGTTTTACCGCATTCACAAGACCTGCCTGGTCCACCTGAAATATGTTCAGGATATCTTCCCCTGGAGCGGAAGCGATTTCGCCCTCCGGGTCCGGGGCTCGTCCGCCGAGCTGCCCATTGGGCGGGACCGTCTGAAGGGGCTGAGGGCGTGCCTGCATATTTAACCGAACCCTTTCCAACGCTTCGCCGAAAAAGCAGCGGGAGCCGAGCCTGGATGCTCAGCTCCCGCTGTGTTTCTTCCGCCGCGCCCGGTCTCTGGGAGGCAGCACGGCCCCTCTCCCCTCCCGGATTCCGCTTCTGCGCCGGGGCCGCGGACTGCCGGGAGAACGGGGATGCCGTCAAAGGCCGGCCTGAAAACAGTCAAGCCAGGAGCGCCTGTATTGCAGACGCTCCTGGCTTAGAACTGTATTCACAGCCTCAAACGTGCCCCGGGCGGGCCCTTTGGCCCAGACCGCTCAGCCTCTTGCGATGGCGGCGGTATCCATGGCAATCATCAGCTCCTCGTTGGTGGGGATGACCAGAGTGCGCACCGAGGCGCCGTCCGCGGAGATGTCCCGCTCCTCTCCGCGGAAGTTGTTCTTCTCCGCGTCAATCTTGATGCCCATATACTCCAGGCCGGAAACGATTTTGGCCCGGGTATCCTTGGAGTTCTCGCCCACGCCGGCGGTGAAGATGACCGCGTCCACGCCGCCCATGGCGGCCGCATAGGCGCCGATGTACTTCTTCACGCTGTACTCAAAGGCCTGGAGGGCCAGGGCAGCCCGCTCGCTGCCCTGCTCGGCGGCGTTGTCCAGGTCGCGGAAGTCGGAGGACACGCCGGAGATGCCCTGCACGCCGGACTTCTTGTTCAGCACGTTCAGCATCTCCTTGATGTCCATGCCGTGCTTGTTCATCAGATACTCCAGAATGCCAGCGTCCAGGTCGCCGGAGCGGGTGCCCATGGGCACGCCGGCCAGGGGGGTGAAGCCCATGGAGGTGTCCACACTCTTTCCGCCGTCGATGGCGGTGATGGAGGAGCCGTTGCCCAGGTGGCAGGAAATCAGCTTCAGCTCCTCAATGGGCCGGCCCAGCATGGCGGCGGCCCGTCCGGCCACATATTTGTGGCTGGTGCCGTGGAAGCCGTAGCGGCGCACCTTGTCGTTCTGGTAGTACTCATAAGGCAGGGCGTAGGTGTAGGCCACGGGGGACATGGTCTGATGGAAGGCGGTGTCGAACACGGCCACCATGGGGGTGTCGGGCATCAGCGCCTGGCAGGCCTTGATGCCGATGATGTTGGCGGGGTTGTGGAGAGGGGCCAGGGGGTTGCACTCCTCGATGGCGGCCATGACCTCGCCGGTGATGCGCACCGACTTGGCGAACTTCTCGCCGCCGTGGACCACCCGGTGGCCCACCGCGTCAATCTCCTTCATGGAGCCGATTACACCGTTTTTACCGTCCACCAGGGCGTCCAGCACCGCCTGGATGGCCTCGGCGTGGGAGGGCATGGCCACGTCCACCGCATCGACAGTCTCCTTTCCGGGGGCCTTGTAGGTGAATTTGCCGTCGATGCCGATGCGCTCGCACAGGCCCTTGGCCAGCACCTTCTGGCTGTCGGGATCCAGCAGCTGATACTTCAGGGAGGAGCTCCCGGCGTTGATGACGAGAATGTTCATAAGTTTCCAGTCTCCTTTTCAAAGGTTTTTGTTGCCTTGGCAGGCGGAATGTACTAAACTAATGATATCCTATTTTACCGCGTTTCGCCTGGGAGGACAACTCCTTTTTCATAATTCTGCCATACAATTTTTCAAGCTCTTTGATAAATACAGACTATACATGGCGGGAAGCGCGGCGGCAAGAGAAGCGGAGGACCGGCCTTGAGGACAGCGGGGATTGTTGCAGAATATAACCCCTTTCACAGGGGGCACGCCTGGCACCTGGCCCAGACCCGGGAGCGGCTGGGGGAGGACGCCGCTCTGGCGGTGGTGATGAGCGGAAACTTTGTCCAGCGGGGGGAGTGCGCCGTGCTGGACAAGCACACCCGCGCCCGGGCCGCTCTGGAGGGGGGCGCGGACCTGGTGCTGGAGCTGCCCACGGTGTGGGCGGCCTCCTCGGCGGAGCATTTTGCCTGGGGGGCGGTCTCTCTGCTCCGAGCGGCGGGCGCGGACGCCCTCTCCTTCGGCAGCGAGAGCGGGGACGTCCCCGCCCTGCTCCGGGCCGCCCGGTGCCTGCGCTCCGACCGGTTCCGGGAGGCCCTGAGGCCCCTGCTGGCGGAGACGCTGCCCTTTCCCGTATGCCGGCAGAGGGCGGCGGAGGCCGTTCTGGGGAAGGAGGGCGCAGCCTGCCTGACCCGGCCCAACGACAACCTGGCCGCAGAGTACCTGAAGGCCGCCCTGGCCCTGGACTGGATCCCGGAGGTGATTGCCGTGCCCCGGGCGGGGGCGGGACACGACGAAGGGGCTCACCCGGAGTTCCCCAGCGCCTCCTTTCTGCGGCGGCGGATGCTGTCCGGCGCGGCGGCAGCGGACAATCCCGCCAGCCTGCTGGCCGGGGAGCGGGCGGTGCTGGCCCGGCTGCGGAGCATGTCCCCCGGGGCGTTTGACGCCCTGCCCGACGGGAGGGACGGCCTGTCCCGGCGGCTGGGCCGGGCGGCTGGACGGGCGGCCGGCCTGGAGGAGCTCTATGAGCTGGCCTGCACCAAGCAGTACCCCCGCGCCCGGGTGCGGCGGCTGGTGCTGTGGGCCTTTCTGGGCCTGACGGAGGCGGACCGGCCGGAGCGCCCCCCGTATCTCCGGGTACTGGGGCTGGGCCCCCGGGGCCGCGAGGTGCTGCGGGAGATGAAAACGCGCTCGCCGCTGCCCATTTTGACCAAGCCCGCCCACGCCGGAAGGCTGGACGAGGCGGGCCGAAGGCTGTTCGGGCTGGAGGCCCGGTGCACCGACTTGTACGGCCTGTGCCGGCCCGCAGTCTCACCGCCGGGCCTGGAGTGGACCACAGGGCCGGTGATTTGGAACAAAACCGAGGAGGACCTATGAAAAACTTCCGGCGGACCGATTTGACCTTTTCCCTGTGCGGGCTCAACTGCCTGCTGTGCCCGATGCGCATGGGCGGGCACTGCCCCGGCTGCGGCGGCGGGGAGGGAAACCAGTCCTGCGCCCTGGCCCGGTGCAGTCTGGAGCGGGGCGGTCTGGAGTACTGCGCCTCCTGTCCGGACTACCCCTGCCCCAGATACAGCGGTTTAGACCGGTACGACTCCTTCATCACCCATCAGGGCCGGGCGGACAGTATCCGGCGCTTTCAGGAAATCGGCCCGGCGGCGTACCGCCGGGAGCTGGAGGAGAAGGCTGCGCTGCTGCAAAGGCTGCTGCTCCGGTGCAATGCCGGGCGGCGGAAGACCTTCTTCACCGTGGCGGCAAACCTGCTGGGCCTGGAGGAGCTCCGGGCCGCGGCGGAGGCGGCGGACGGGCTGCCCGCCGTGCAGGAGCGGGAGCGCCGGGCGGCGGAGGCGCTGGAGAAGGCGGCCCGGGACAGGGGCGTGGAGCTGAAGCTGCGCCGCAGGCCGCCGGGCAAAAAGAAAAACAGCGAGGATACATGAATGACAGGGAAGAAAAAACTTACTCTCAAATGGCTGGCGGCCCTGGGGCTTCCAGCGGCGCTGATTGGGCTGTTCTATCTGCTGCGGGGCCGGAAACCCCTGATGGCCGCCTGGGTGGAGGGGGTAATCGCCCCGGCGGAGCAGTTTTTAGGGCGGCTGTGGGCGGTGTTTCCCTTTTCTGCGGCGGAGCTCCTCACTGCGCTGGCCCTGGTTTCCGGCGCGGTGTGGCTGGTCCGGGCGGCGGTGCTGCTGGCAAAAAAGCGGGAAGGGACGGCCTTTCTGCGCCGGCTCCTGGCCCTGGGGGCCGCGTGCCTCTGGGCGTGGGCGGGGATGTGCTGGATGTGGAACGTGTGCTACTACGCCCCCGACTTCACGGAGCGGAGCGGCCTGTCCGCCCAGCCCCATACCACCCAGGAGCTGCTGGCGGTCACGGTGTGGTTTGCCCAGAACGCCGCCCGCCTGTCCTCCCAGGCGGCCCGGGACGCAGAGGGGCGCTTTGCCGAGCCCCAAGAGGACTATTTCCGCCGGGGCGGCCAGGTGTACGAGAACCTGTCCCGGGAGTTTCCCTGCCTGGACATCCCGGCCACCCGGGCCAAACCCCTGTTTTTCTCCCGCCTCCAGAGCATTCTGGGCTTCACCGGTGTCTACTTTCCCTTCACCGGGGAGGCCAATGTGAACGTGGACGCTCCGGCCAGCCTGCACCCGGCCACCATCGCCCACGAGATGGCCCACCAGCGTATGGTGGCCTCCGAGCTGGAGGCCAGCTTTGTGGGCATCGCTGCGGCGGTAACCAGCGGGGACCCGGTGTTTCAGTACTCCGGCTTTCTCATGGGGCTCATCGACCTGTCCAACGCCCTGTACAGCGTCAGCCCCGACACGTGGCGGCAGGTGGTCCAGCTGTGCTTCACCCCGGAGCTGTCCGCCGACTGGAACGAGAATTACGAATACTGGAAGGCGCTGGAATCCCCGGTGGACCGGGCGGCGGAGCACACCTACGACTCCTTTCTGAAGGGCAACGGGCAGAGCCTGGGAATCGCCTCCTACGGCGCCTGCGTAGACCTTCTGATTACATATTTTCTCCCTCAGGCCGTTCCGGCGGCGTAACGGAGGCAGAGCGCGCCGGGGCTGGCCCCCCCTGTTTTGTAAAAAACGACGGAAACTCTTGAAAAAACTGACAGGGTATGGGATAATTAGGACAGCAGCAGAATAGGGGGGACCTGTTTATGGAAGAGACAAAAAACTACACCGCAGAGGAGCTGCGGTACTTGAAAATGCTGGCCCGTCAATATCCCACCGTCCAGGCGGCCAGCACGGAGATTGTCAATCTCCAGGCCATTCTGAACCTGCCCAAGGGATGCGAGCACTTTATTTCGGATGTGCATGGAGAGTACGAGGCCTTTCTCCACATTCTGAACTCCTGCTCCGGCGTGGTGCGGGAGAAGCTGGACGACCTGTACGCCAACAGCCTGCCCCGGGCGGAGCTGGACCAGCTGGCCACCCTGATTTACTATCCGGAGGAGAAGCTGGAGCAGCTCTCCCGCCAGATTTCGGACATGGACGAGTGGTACCGCATCACCCTCCACCGGCTGGTGGAGGTGTGCCGGCTGGTTTCCGCCCGGTACACCCGCTCCAAGGTGCGCAAGGCCCTGCCCAAGGACTACGCCTACATCATTGAGGAGCTGCTCCACACCCACAGCGAGGACATCGACAAGCGGGACTATTTTGAAAACATCATCTCCACCATCATCCGCATCGGCCAGGCCCCCGGGTTCATCCAGGCGGTCAGCTCGGTCATCAAGCGCATGGCGGTGGACCATATGCACATCGTGGGGGACATCTTCGACCGGGGTCCCCGGGCGGACGTGATCCTGGACTCCCTGGTGGACTTCCACAGCGTGGACGTGCAGTGGGGCAACCACGATATTCTGTGGATGGGGGCCGCCTCGGGCAGCCGCACCCTGGTGGCCACTGTGCTGGCCAATTCCATCCACTACAACAACCTTGAGGTGGTGGAGACGGGCTACGGCATCTCCCTGCGCCCCCTGTCCGTCTTCGCCAACGAGGTGTACCGGGACTGCGACGTGTCCCGCTTCGCCGTCAAGCTGACAGGCAGCGACGCGGAGCAGTACACCGAAAAGGACAAGCTCCTCTCCGCCCGGATGCACAAGGCCATCACGGTGATTCTCTTCAAGCTGGAGGGGCAGAAGCTGCTGCGCCACCCGGAATACGGCATGGACGACCGGCTCCTGCTGGACAAAATCGACTATGAGGCCAGGAGCATCACCATCGGGGAGCACACCTACGCACTGGAGGACACCGACTTCCCCACGGTGGACCCCCAGGACCCCTACGCCCTGTCCCCCGAGGAGAACGCGGTCATCGACCAGCTGACCACCTCCTTCCAGCGCAGCGAGAAGCTGCAAAAGCACGTGCGCTTCCTCTACTCCAAGGGGAGTCTGTACAAAATCTTCAACGGCAACCTGCTCTTCCACGGCTGTGTCCCCATGACCGCGGACGGGGAGCTGATGTCCTTCACCATCGGCGGGAAGGAGCGCCGGGGGAGGGAGTTCCTGGACTATGCGGACACCGCCGCCCGGCAGGCCTACTACCACAAGCCGGGCTCGCCGGAGCGGCAGCTGGGCATGGATTTCCTGTGGTTCCTGTGGGCCGGACGGAACAGCCCCATCTTCGGACGGGACCGGATGACCACCTTCGAGCGTCGGCTGATTCGGGACGAGAGCGCCTGGACCGAGCCCAAAAATGCCTACTATACCCTCTACAACGACCCTGAGGTGTGCCAGGACCTGCTCCGGGAGTTCGGGCTGGAGGGCCCCCACTGCCACATCATCAACGGACACGTCCCCGTCAAGGCGGGAAAGGGTGAGAGCCCGGTGAAGGGCGGCGGAAAGCTGGTGGTCATCGACGGCGGCTTCTGCAAGGCCTATCAGCCCACCTCCGGCATCGCCGGGTATACGCTGATTTACAATTCCCGCTGCTACCGGATTATCGCCCACCAGCCCTTTGCGGGGCGGGATAAGGCCATCCGGGAAAACTGGGACATCACCTCCACCACCGAGGTGTTCGAGCGGCTGGAGTCCCGGATGAAAATCGCCGAGACCGATATGGGCTTCCAGCTTCAGGCGCAGATTGACGACCTGATGCGGCTGCTTTACGCCTATAAGGCCGGCCTGGTGACCGAGGACCACCGGAGGCAGAGGGAGTAAAAATGAACCGCGCCAAGCCGTGCGGGCAGCGCAAAAAAGAGGCCCAATCAATACAATTCACAGAATATTGCACAGCAAAGGCCGGGCGCTCATGGCGCCCGGCCTGTTTACACACTGCGCGGACTTGGGTCGGCATAACCCGCACGCCGGCTTCTGTGCCGGTGGCCTTCTCAGTCCTGCCATTCGTACATCAGCCCGCCGCGGATTAGCGGATTGACATAGCGGTAAACGCTCACGTGAAAAATACCGTCGTACTCCGTCACGGTCCCTCCGTCCTCCGTCAGCAAAACCTGTTCGCTGGCAGAAAACAGCCCCCCAAGCAGCAGCAGTCCGGCCAGCGCCAAGGCAGCCGCCGCACCGCACAGGCCAATCAGCGCCCTTGTCCCCTCCCGGACGGGCAGGCTGTCCAGAAGCTGTCCCCCCTGTCTCAGGGAGGCAAAGGTCAAAACCGCCGCGCACAGCGCCATCCCGCCTCTTGGCCACAGCCGCCAGCCCAGCCCCAGCCGGGCCAGGAGCGCCCCGCCGCCGTAGCGCACCCCCAGCACCACAGCCAGGAGGAGCAGCAGAAGGACCAGCCGCCTTCTGTCCCGTCCACGGCCGTATAACGCGCAGGCACACAGAGAAAACGCCGTCACCCCCGCGCAGACCAGAACCAATCCCAGCAAAACCGCCCATCCGTCCATAGCGGCTCCTCCTTTCGCTCAATACAGCCAATAGGCCTCGCCCCAGCCTTCGTCAGAGCGGCCCAGCAGCCGCCCCATCACCACCGGGCCGTGATAGGCGTAATACTTATAATAATAGGGGTCCTGAAAGCGGGCGTGCACCATGACTGCATTCTGTCCGTCCCACTCCCCCACTGCTTCATCCTTCAGGTTACGGGCAAAAAAGGCCGTTCCGGACAGTCCCCCGCACACCAGCACCGCCCCGCAGCAAAGCACGGCCAGCCCCTTCCGTCCCCGGCGCCCCTCCCCGCGCAGCAGAACCGCCGCCGTCCTCAGGCACAGTACGGCCGCCAGCGCTCCTGTCAGAGCCAACAGCGTCGAGCCCACCCAGGGCCGGAAGGACAGCCCCGCCCAGCTCAGCACCACCTGTCCGCCCGGCCGAACCGCCAGCAGGACCAGCAGAGCGGCGGACAGACGGCTTGGCCCCCTCCTCTCCCCCCAGCGGCAGAGCATCCCGGCCAAAGTCATTCCGGCCGTCGCGGCCAGCAGGGCGCAGGTCAGTAAAACAGGCACTTCCGTTACCTCCCTTCCCAGGAAAAGCGCAGCGTCCGGTCCCCGTCGTAAACGGCCCACAGCTGTTCCCCCTGCCCTGGCCAGACGTACCGGTCCCGGGCCAGGGTCTCGCCCCGCGGGCCGAACACCTCAATCAGCAGGCTGTCCTCGTTCTCCGGCAGGCAGAACCCCCAGCTCTCCCCCCGCTCCAGCCCGGATCCCTCCTTGGCGGCGGAGACTCCCCGGCTCCCTCCGCTCAGGGACACCCCCACGTGCCCCACCGTCTGACTGCTGTCGTTATAAAAAATCAGGTCCCCGGCCTCCCCGCCGCAGCCGGAGAGGAGATACCCCGCCAGGGAGCACCCGGACAGCAGAAGCATCAGCAGGGACAGGGCGGCGGCCTGCGCTGCGTGTCTGAAGACTTTCATGGTTTTCTCCTTTCTTGTTTCACTCCTGCATCAGCTCAGCCTCTGCCACCACGCCGTCCTCCAGCCGCACGCACAGAAATTCGGGGAGAAACGCCAAGGGCCGCCCGCCGGCCCGGTAGAGCAGCACTGGGGTATGGGACCAGCTGCCGTCTGGCAGGGGCTCGGATTCCCACTGCTCCCCCTCCATGTCCGGCCCCAGCAGGGCCTCTACCTCCACCCGGGTCATACCCTCCAGTCCGCCGTATTGCTCCAGCAGGCTGTTTACCAGCTTCCCCCGTTTGGAATCATCGGTCTCCGCCCAGCGCCGGGGGGTAAACTGCCGGTCATACCGGATCCAGACCGCCAGCAAAAGGGCCGCCGCCGCCAGAAGCGGCAGTTTTTTCCCTCCCGCGCCCCGTTTCATGCTCCATCCTCCCTGTCGGGCACAAACTCCAGAATATCCCCCGGCTGGCAGTCCAGGGCGGCGCAGATGGCTTCCAGGGTGGAAAAGCGGATGGCCCGGGCCTTGTTATTTTTCAGGATGGACAGGTTGGCCATGGTAATGTCCACCCTCTGGGCCAGCTCCCCCAAGGATATCTTCCGCCGGGCCATCATCACGTCCAGATTGACCACAATTCTCATCTCTCCGCCCCCTTAGATTGTCAGGTTCTGGTCCTCCTGCATCCCGGCCGCCTCCTCAAACAGGCAGGACATCACCTCCAGCAGCAGCCCCCCCACCAGAAAGGCGGGGATAAACAGGGCGTTGTAGGTGAACAGCGGCCCCGCGCCCCCGTCCGTCCACAGCCACAGCAGGAGGCGGACTGCCGCCGCGGCCGAGATGACCCAGCAGCACGCCGCCGCCCGTTTCAGCGCCCGGGCGTTGCTCATCTGGAACGGTACGCGCGCCTGTACGGTCTCCAGCACCCGCCGGGCCTGCTCCAAAATGACGGCGCAGGCCCCTCCGGCGGTCCAGTAAAACAGCGCAGGCAGGAGCACATCCAGCTCGCCCAAGGCGGCATAGCTCAGCAGAAACTGCTCCCACAGCGGCGCTCCGCCGGTCTGGCCCCGCCAGGGAAAGGCAAAAAACCAGGGAACCAGAAGCAGGGCCGGCAGGGCCAGCGCCAGCGCCGCCGTTACCATTGCCTTCAGCGCGCCGGCCCAGCGCTGAACCGCTATTTTTTCCATATGCTCCGCCTCCTCAAATGGTCAGATCCCGGTCCTCTTTCAGCTCCGCCGCCTGGCGGAACAGGGCGGACATCACCATGCACAGCAGCCCGCCGGTAAAAAACACAGGGATAAACAGGGCGTTGCGGGTAAACAGCGGGGATAAGTCCCCCAGCCGCAGCCCCCAGAGGCACCGGACCAGCGCCAGTCCCGCAATCACCCAGCAGCAGACCGCCGCCCGGGCCATAGCCCGCGCATTGTCCATGCGGAAGGGCTGTCCCCGCCGGATGCCGGCCAGGATATCCCAGGCCTGCCGCAGGATGACGGCGGTACACAGCCCGCATCCGCCGAAAAACAACATCAGCCCGGCCGTATCCGCCTCCCGGAGGGTCACGATGTCGGGCAGGGCGAAAAACCACCCCAGGAACAGGCCAGCCCAGCCGGCCGCGGCAACATCGTCCTCGCCCGGATGGAGCAGGCGCTCCAGCATTTTCCAGGCTCCGTTCAGAAAGTGGTCCGGGTCGGTCAGCACGAAGGCGGGGACCATCAGCACGGCCAGAATATTCACCGCCAGCGCGAGGGCTACCAGGACCTCCAGCATCCCGGCCAGTCTTTGAATTTTCTTGCTCCTCATAGCAGTCCGCCTCCGTTTCCGGAAGTCATTATAACGCAGGGGAAATTGTTTGTCAATATAATCTTATTGTTTTTCGATAAAATTATATTGACAAAGATGCCCCGGCCCCTTCCGGCCGGGGGATGCTTGCCGCCCGGGGCAGCGGGCCGCTTCCAGGACAGCCTCAGCGCTATGACTGCGCCGCCGGAAGGCCGTCCAAAATATCCCGTACATGCGCTTCGGCCCGGGCGGCAAAAGCCTCCGGCGAAGCGCACGGGAAATGATAGGTTTTCTCGCCCAGATGACCGTCCGCCAAAAACTCCCTCAGAAAAACTTTGCGCTCCCAAAGGCCTCCCCCAATTTTTGAGATACGCAGAATGCCCGCTTGGAATATGTAATATGATAAGATTTGGAAACCGGTTCCAGCACGTCCAAGGACAGCGCCGTATACGTTCCTGCCGCCATTTGAAACGCTCCTCAAAATATTCAGCATCCTGCCGGCAGCGCCTTACCGCGCACAAGGCTCCGGCCCGGGATTTTTTCCCTCCGCCAGCGCGGCGGCGTACCCCTTCAGCTCCCTGCGGTGCTCCCGCCACCGGGGCATCAGGCTGTCCATCCGGGCATAGAACCCGGGGCCGTGGTCGTGGTGGAGGAAGTGGACCAGCTCGTGGAGGGCCACATAGTCCCGCAGATGCTCCGGGCACCGGGCCAGGACGGTATTCAGGGTGATAAACCCCTGCCGCCAATGGCAGTTTCCCCACTGGCTTTTCATCCTGCGCAGCCTGACGGGAGGCATGGCTACCCCCAGCGGGGACACCAGCGGATAGACCCGCCTGACCGCCTCCTCCAGCAGCCGCCGGCACTCCTCCCCCTCCGGCGGGGGGAGGAGCTCCGGAGCGGGGGCCCGCTGCCGGCCCTGCCACTTCAAAATCCACTCCGCTTTCTCCCGCACAAATTCATCCGCCCGCTCCGCTGTACACCGCAGGGGAACGGACAGCGCCGCCTGGCCGTCCCGCCCCACCCGCAGATTCAGATTTTTCACCCGCTTTTTCTCCAAAATGTAGGTCACCGGCCCGTGGGGCGTGTCCACCATCCGCAGCTGCTCCATCCTCTTCCCCCTTTTTGCCCAGTATACTTCAAAACGCCCGCCGGTTCAAGGCGAAACTTTCCGTTGCCAACCGGCCGTTCCCCCGGTATAATAGGAGGCGAACCATTCAAAAGAAATGAGGAACCGCCATGAAATTCATCTCCTGGAATGTTAACGGCCTGCGGGCCTGTCTGAAAAAGGGTTTTTTGGACTTCTACCGCCTGCAGCGCCCCGACTTTCTCTGCCTTCAGGAGACCAAGATGGAGCGGGGACAGGCGGAGCTGGACCTGGGAGGCTGTCTGGAGTTCTGGAACTCCGCGGACAAGAAGGGCTACTCGGGCACCGCTGTCTTCACCCCCCACGCTCCGCTGGACACGGCCCTGGGCATGGACTCCGACAAGCACGACCATGAGGGGCGGCTGATTACCCTGGAGTATGAGGGGTTCTATCTGGTGTGCTGCTACACCCCCAACGCGCAGGACGGGCTGAAGCGCCTGGACTACCGGCTGGAGTGGGAGGACGACCTGCGGGCGTACCTGCTCTCGCTGGACCGGACCAAGCCGGTCATCTACTGCGGCGACCTGAACGTGGCCCACCAGGAAATCGACCTGAAAAACCCCAAGAGCAACCGGGGCAATCCCGGCTTTTCCGACCAGGAGCGGGCGAAGATGACCGAGCTGCTCGCTTCCGGCTTTGCCGACAGCTTCCGGGTGCTCTACCCCAACCGGGAGGGGGCCTACTCCTGGTGGTCCTACCGGTTCCACGCCCGCCAGAACAACGCGGGGTGGCGCATCGACTACTTTATTGTCTCCGACCGGCTGAAGGACAAAATCATCCGGGCGGAAATTCTGTCGGATGTGGAGGGCAGCGACCACTGCCCCGTCCTGCTGGAGCTGGACCTTTGACGGCGCTTTTCACAAATTGCCCCCGGCGCCTTGCATAGTTCGACAGAATTTGTTATAATTGCCTCAAACCCATTCTGTAATCGGGGGCCCTGTCCGGGCGCCGGGAAGGAGAGCCCATGGAGCAACTGAAGGAAAAGCCCCAGCAGTCGGAGGATTTTTTTACCCTGCCCCCCATCCCTCCTCCGCCGCCCCGCAGGGTGGATTGGTCCAAGGCAGCCGCTGTGCTGGCCGGCGCGGCACTGCTGATTTCCTGTATCGCGCTGTTCCTGGTCCTGAAGCCGGAGTCCGCCCCGGCGCCCGAGCCCGACACCAGTCTGCCCCCTCCCGCCCAGAGCAGCCCCGGCCCCACCGTGCAGTACCGGGACCACCAGCTGCCCATTCTGGAGGGGGTGGCCGTAAACCAGTACGACAAGGAATGCTTTGGTACAAATAAAAATGGTTGGAAAACCTACGAAGTTGACGGAAAAAGCGCAATTTATGGAATTGACGTGTCTGCCTATCAGGAGAACATCGACTGGGAGCAGGTGGCCGATTCTGGTATTAGTTTTGCTATGATCCGAGTAGGTTACCGGGGCTACTCCAAGGGCGCGGTCATGCCCGACAAGAATTTCGTCCAAAACATCCAGGGCGCGCTGGACGCGGGACTGGAGGTGGGGGTCTATTTCTTCTCCCAGGCCACCAGCGTGTGGGAGGCCCAGGAGGAGGCCGACTATGTGCTGGACGCCATCCGCAGCTATGACATCACCTATCCTGTGGCCTTTGACTGGGAGTTCATCTCCGGCGTCAGCGACGCCCGCACCAACGGCATGAAGCCGGAGGAGGTCACCCGGTTCGCCGGAGCCTTCTGCGACATGATCGCTGAGGCTGGCTATACCCCAGTCATCTATTTCAACCAGGATTTGGGCTATCTGACCTATCAACTCGATCAGCTGACTGACTATACTTTCTGGTTGGCAGAATATAACGGCCGCCCCACTTTCTATTATCATTTTGATTTATGGCAATGCAGCAGCTCTGTAGAAATCCCTGGAATTCCCGGAATTGATGGAAAGCCCGGAAAGGTGGACCTGAATCTGGACTTCCGCAGCGTCACCGCATAAAAAATCCCCCGGCTGTGCCGGCCCTTACGGGCGGCGCGGCCGGGGGCTGTTCTTTCGGAAACGTCACATCAGGGGCGCAAAGATGCGCAGAATGGTGCGGTAGAGCTGAACCAGCAGATTCAGATGCCGGTACCGGCGGATGGTGATTTCCTCGCTTTTCTCCATGGTCTCCAGGAAATCCCGCTGGATATCCCGGATGCAGGGGGCGTCATAGAGCCACACGCCGTCCTCAAAGTGGAGAAACAGGCTGCGGTAATCCAGGTTCACCGTGCCTACTGTGGCATACTTCCCGTCCACTACAAAGTTTTTGGCATGGATAAACCCGGGGGTGTATTCATAGATTTTCACCCCCGCCTCCAGCAGGGGGGCGTAGTGAGCCCGGGTCACCTCAAAGACATAGCGCTTGTCCGGGATATGGGGGGTGATGATGCGCACATCCACCCCGGATTTCGCCGCGTTGCACAGGGCCGTGTTGGTGGCCTCATCCACAATCAGGTATGGAGTGGTGAGATAGACGCTCCGCCGGGCCCTGGAAATCATGTTCAGGTAGACCGTCTGGCTGACCTTTTCGTGGTCCAGGGGGGTGTCCGTGTAGGGCTGGACCCAGCCCGCGCCCTCAAACCGCTCCGGCCGGGCCGGCCGGAACAGGTCAAAATCCTCGTCCCAGCCGCAGCAGTGATCCCACATGCTCAAAAACATCACGGTCATGGACCACACCGCCTCTCCCCGCAGGAGGATGGCGCTGTCCTTCCAGTGCCCGCAGCGCTCCCGGCGGTTGATGTATTCGTCGGCCAGGTTCATGCCGCCGGTAAAGCCCGCCTTCCCGTCGATAATCATCAGCTTGCGGTGGTCCCGGTTGTTCTGCCGGATGGACATCACCGGCACCAGCCGGCCGAAAACCCGGCACTGGATGCCCATGGCCTCCAGCTGCTTGTCGTAGTCCTGGGGCAGGGTGTACATGCAGCCAAAGTCGTCATACAGCAGCCGCACCTCCACGCCCTGGTCCGCCTTCCGGCGCAGCACCTCCAGGATGCTGTTCCACAGCTCCCCCTCCTGGATGATGAAATACTCCAGAAAGATGTATTTGTCCGCTTTTTCCAGCTCCTCCAGCATTCTGGCAAAGGCCAGATCCCCCAGGGGGAAATACTCCGCCCAGGTGTTGGGGTACACCGGGCAGCAGGCGTACTGCTCCAGATAGCGGGCCTGCCCCGCCGGGTCCTCCCCGACGAACATCAGCGAGTCGGAGCGGAAATCCCCCGCCAGCGTCTCCCGGGACCGCCGGCCGATGTCCTGCATCCGCCGCAGGGTACGCTGAGACACCCCCCCGCCCCCCATCAGCAGGTAGAAAATACCGCCGAACACGGGCATGGGCAGAATCAGCAGGAGCCACGCGATTTTGTAGGCGGGCTCCATCTGCCGGCTGAGAATCCAGAGCGTGGACACCACGCTCAGCGCAATGCAGGCCCAGTAGAAGCCCACCATATGCTCTGAAAAGGATATAATCATCACCGCCAGCACGCCGATCTGTACCAGCAGCGACAGCCCCACCAGCACCGAGCGGTGGAAAAGGATGGAATTGAGTTTTTTCATCTGTTGTACGCTTTCTCCGAGAGGGGTTGGTTGATCATTCTTTTTCTTTTTTGGAAACTCCCCTTGTGATTCCCTCCCCTGCAGGGGCGGAAATCTCGAAAAAGAACTGGGACTTATGATAAGCAGCTACTCTTTGTTTTCAAAGGAAAACCATATGGTACCACAGTTCCGGCAAATCGTACCGGAGTACTGGGGAAGCGTGGAGAGGGCTTTGGGCGAAAAAACGGACTTGGTGTCGTCTCCGATGGGACGTAGACGAACGGGGTCTTTTGGCCGTTGGAAGTTTTTCAATTTTCCCTGTCCGGGTGTCCAAAACAGGTAGCCGCGAGGAGAATACACTGTTCCCGGCTCCATTCTATTGCCGCATTTGGGGCAGTTCATGATATAACCTCCTCAAAACTCCCAATTCACTTTTGTATTCCTCATATTAAAATACCCTTGTGATCCTCGCTCCCTGCGGGGCGGGAACACGAAAAAGAATTGGGACTTTGGAAAAAATCCATAGGAAGCTTTGACGGAAACGGGAAACGGCCTTGCCGTCCCCGCTTTCCTGCGCCTCCCGGCTATTTCACCACCACGTTCCCTTCGCCCAGGCGCTCCCGCATATCCTCCAGCAGAGCGGGATGGATCATGCACCGGCTGCCCAGCCGCTTTCCGCAGTCCGCGAAATAGAGCACCACCGCCTCCTCCCCAGGGAAGAAGGACAGGGCCAGCTTCACCTTTCGGACCCGCGGGTCCTCCCGGCTGGGCAGGCGCAGCCACAGCGTCTTCCCCGCCTCCTGCTTCCCCTTCTCCCCGTCCAGGGGGGCGATGGTATCCACCATCAGCTGGGGGTCCTTCTCGTCCCGGACGGAGATCTTTCCCGTGGCCAGGATGGCCGCGTTTTCCCGAATATAGGCGCCGCTGTCGTTCAGCACCCGGGAGAAGCACAGCAGCTCCATGGCCGCCGTGTCGTCCTCCAGGTTCACATAGGCCATCAGGGTATTGTTTCGGGTGGTGCGGGTCCGGTAGGTGGAGATCACCCCCGCCACCGAGACCATCTGTCCGTCCCGGTAGTGCTCCGGCCCCTCCTCCCGGCCAAAGTCGCCGAGGATAGAGGCGATGGTCACCGCCCCCTTCCGGTGGGCCAGCTCCCGGTACTGATCCATGGGGTGGCCGGTCAGATACAGCCCCGTGGTCTCCTTCTCCATGGACATCAGCTCCTGCGGGGTGTACTCGGGCAGGTCGGGCAGCTCCAGCCGGGGCCGGGCCGGGCCGGCCTCCTCCCCCCCGCCGCCGAACAGGTCCAGCTGGCCCTCCAGGTTCCGCTTGCTGCTGGCGGCGATGCCGTCCAGCACCTGGCCGTAGACCTGCATCAGCTGGGAGCGGCGGCACCCCATGCGGTCGAACGCGCCGCACTTAATCAGGTTTTCCACCACCCGGCGGTTTAAGTCCTGGTTGAACATCCGGCTGCAAAAGTCCATAAAGTCGGCAAAGGGCCCCTTTTTCCGCTCCTCCAGCAAGCCCAGGATGAAATTGCGGCCCACTCCCTTCACCGCCACCAGGCCGAAGCGGATGCCGTCCCCCACCACGGTGAAGTCGGCGTCCGACTCGTTGATGTCGGGGGGGAGCAGGCGGATGCCCATTTCCCTGCACTCGGCGATGTACTCGGCCACCTTGTCGCTGGAGTCCAGCACCGAGGTGAGCAGGGCGGCCATGTACTCCCTGGGGTGGTGGCACTTGAACCAGGCGGTCTGATAGGCCACCACGGCGTAGGCCGCCGAGTGGGCCTTGTTGAAGGCGTAGTTGGCGAAATCGTACATCTCGTCGTAGATGGCCTGGGCCGCCTCCCGGGACACGCCGTTGGCGATACAGCCCCGAATATTCCGCTCCGGGTCGCCCTCAATAAACGCCCGGCGCTCCTTTTCGACCTCCTTGACCTTCTTCTTGCTCATGGCCCGGCGGACCATGTCGGCCTGCCCGGGGGAGTACCCGGCCAGCAGCTGGAAAATCTGAATCACCTGCTCCTGGTAGACAATACAGCCGTAGGTATTGGACAGGATGGGCACCAGGGCCGGGTCCTTGTAGGTCACCTTTTCCGGGTTCTGGGCGCAGGCGATGAACCGGGGGATGGAGTCCATGGGGCCGGGCCGGTACAGGGCGATGACGGCGCAGATATCCTCGATGCTTTTGGGCTTCAGTCCCACACACACACCGGTCATTCCCGCCGACTCCAGCTGGAACAGGCCGGAGGTCTTCCCCTCGGCCAGCATGGCCATGGTTTCCGGGTCGTTCTCCGGCAGGGAGGCCAGGGAAAAGCCCGGCTCCTTTTCCTGCACCATCTTCACCGCGTCGTCCAGAATGGTCAGGTTGCGCAGGCCCAGAAAATCCATTTTCAGGAGGCCCAGCTCCTCCAGGGTGGTCATGACGTACTGGGTGACGGGCAGGCCGTCGTTGGTGGCCAGGGGCACGTAGTCCACCACCGGCCGGCGGGTGATGACCACACCGGCGGCGTGGGTGGAGGTGTTCCGGGGCATCCCCTCGATGGCCATGGCGGTATCAATCAGCTTTTTGATGCGCTCGTCCCCGTCGTAGGCGTCCTTCAGCTGCTTGGACAGCTTCAGCGCCTCCTCCAGGGTGATGTGGAGGGCGCCGGGGCCGCTGGGCACCTGCTTGGCTATCCCGTCCACCTCGGCGTAGGGGTAGCCCAGCACCCGGCCTACGTCCCGGATGGAGCCCCGAGCGGCCATGGTGCCGAAGGTGACAATCTGGGCCACGTGGTCGGATCCGTACTTCTGGTTGACATAATCAATGACCTCCTGCCGGCGGCGGATGCAGAAGTCAATGTCGATGTCCGGCATGGAAGTACGGGAAGGATTCAGGAACCTTTCAAAATACAATTCGTATTTAATGGGGTCCAGGTCGGTGATGTTCAGGCAGTAGGACACCAGGGACCCGGCGGCCGAGCCCCGGCCCGGCCCCACCGGGATGCGGCGGCTCTTGGCGTAGCCGATGAAATCGGAGACAATCAGAAAGTAGTCCACAAAGCCCATGCGGCGTATCATGGCCATCTCAAAGTCCAGCCGCTCCCGCAGCTCCTCCCCCCCCTGGGGGAAGCGCCGGGCAAAGCCCGTCCGGCACAGGTGGTCAAAGTAGGCGTCGCTGCTCTCCCAGCCCTGGGGCAGGGGGAACTCGGGCAGGTGGTATTTCCCGAATTCAAATTCAACGCTGCACATTTGGGCGATTTTGGCCGTGTTTTCCAGGGCCTCGGGACAGGACGGGAAGAGGGCGGACATCTCCTCCTCGCTCTTCACATGGAATTCCTGGGTCTCGAACTTCATCCGCCCCGGGTCGTCCAGGGTCTTGCCCGTCTGGATGCACATCAGGATGTCCTGCATCTCCGCGTCCTCCCGGCGGAGGTAGTGGGCGTCGTTGGTGCACACCAGGGGGATGCCCGTCTCCTCGTGGAGGCGCAGAATCCCCGCGTTCACCTGGCTCTGGGCCTGGATGCCGTGGTCCTGAAGCTCCAGATAGTAGCCGTCCTCCCCGAACAGCGCCCGCATCTCCAGGGCGTGGGCCTTGGCCCCCTCGTAGTCCCCCGCCATCAGCCGCCGGGGAATCTCCCCGCCCAGGCAGGCCGACAGCGCAATCAGGCCGCCGCAGTGCTCCCTCAGCAGGTCCAGGTCAATGCGGGGCTTGATGTAGAACCCCTCGGTGAAGGCCTTGGAGACCATGTAGCTCAGGTTGCGGTAGCCCTCCTCGTCCCGGCACAGCAGCACCAGGTGGCGGGCCTCTGAGTCCAGCTCGTGGACCTTGTCAAAGCGGGTGCGGGGGGCCACGTAGACCTCGCACCCGATTACCGGCTTGATTCCCGCCTCCCTGCACGCCCGGTAGAAGTCGATGGCGCCGTACATCACCCCGTGGTCCGTGATGGCCACCGCCTCCTGACCCAGATCCTTCACCCGCTGCACCAGCTTCTTGATGCGGCAGGCCCCGTCCAGCAGGGAAAACTCCGTGTGGAGATGTAAATGAACAAAGGACATCCTCCGCGCCTCCTCTCGCCTGTTCGCGCCTGTTCGCGCCCTCGCCGGGCGGGCGTTCTTTTTCTTTGAAAAGAAAAAGAACCAAAAAGAAACTTTTGCGCAAAACTGCGTTTTGCTTTCAGAGTTATTTGGTCTGCCGCCTTTTTACTCCAAAAACAGCTGAATTTCTTGAATGATGTGGTCTTTTTCCTTATCCCAACGCGCTATACAGCTGTCGAGGAATAAGTACTCTGCCAGGTGTGATAAAGCCGGGTGATTTCTGTGTACCATCAATAGGACAAAGATGATTTCATAAAATCCTTCCCGATACAATCTTTCGATTAGCATTTTCATCATTTCCAGATTCATCTGTTCCTGACCCGGGGTACAAATCAGATACCACCAACCGCTGTAATTTCTTATCCACTTCAAAAACCGAAGCGTTTCATTTGTCCGGTCGTCCGTATTTTGCATATTATACACCACCTTATTAACACTATGCTAGCACTTAGCTCATAGACTGTCAAGCAAAAATTTGCTAACATAGTACTAAAGAGGTGATAACAAATGGCAACCGATAAAGTTCAAACCGGCCTGCGGCTGGACTCCGCAATCTATGAAAAGCTCAAGGCCCTGTCTGTCCGGGAGCGGCGGTCGATGAATAATATGGTGGAGTACGCAGTGCAGCGGTATCTCCAGGAATACGAGGCGGCAAACGGTCCGCTCCCTGTGGATGAGGAGTACTAGTCCTCCGCCGCCCGCCGCAGGGTCTCCCCGCTCAGGCGGTAGGTGGTCCAGTCCTCCATGGGCGCCGCGCCCATGGATTTGTAAAACGCGATAGAGGGCTCGTTCCAGTCCAGACAGGCCCACTCCAGCCGGCCGCAGTCCCGTTCCAGGGTGACTGCGGCCAGTTTTTTCAGCAGGGCCCGGCCATACCCCCGCCCCCGGTACTCCGGGTAGACGAACAGGTCCTCCAAATAGATGCCCGCCCGGCCCAGAAAGGTGGAGAAGCTGTGGAAGAACAGGGCGCTGCCCACGATTTTCCCCTCTGCCTCGGCCAGCAGCACCTCGGCCTTCTCCTTTTCAAACAGCCACTCCCGCAGCAGGCCCTCCGTGGCAATCACCTGGTCCTCCAGATGCTCATACCGGGCCAGGGCGCGGATGATGTTCAGAACGGCCCCCTCGTCCCCCGGGCGGGCCATGCGGAATGTCAGTGTACTCACAGGATATCACCTTTTCATGAAATAGAAATGAACTGCCTATTAAATTTGGCGTTTTTTTCCGCAGTTCAGCAGAATCTGAACCAGCCGGGTGACAAAATACCCCAGGGCCGCCCCGGCAAAATTCAAAATGGAGTCGTCTATGTCCGCCACTCCCGTGCGCGTCAGCCACTGCGCCGCCTCCACTCCCGCCGCCAGAGCCGCTGCCAGGGGCAGGAAGGTCCAGAACCGGCGCAGGGGCCGGAACATGACCGGCATCAGCACTCCGAAGGGGAGCAGCAGGACGAGATTGCCCAGGAGGTTGGACAGGCTGAACAGACTGCCGGTACGGCGGTAGTGCCGCAGGAAATTCCGGATGGTGCGGAAGGGTTTGAGGTTCACCGCGCCGCCGCCGCCCCGGGTCACATGGAACAGCCCGCCGAAGAACAGCAGCACCGACAAAATGGCCAGATAGTACCCCAGCAGCACCCACAGCGCCCGCCGGACATACCGCGCCCTTGCCGGGCCGCTCAGCTCCCGGGCCCGCAGGGCCACCCCTGCGGCCGCCGCCGCCGCGGCCATCACCGGAACGGCCATCTGGGCCTCCACCGGCAGCTTGTCCCCCAGCAGGATCCAATACAGGTTGACCGCCCCCGCCAGACCGTAGCAGAAAAATCTCATCCCGGGTCTCCGCTCCTGTCTCCCGCCAGCTCCACCAGCTTGCGCAGCCGGTGGTTCAGGGCGGATTTTGTCACCGGCGGGTCGCACCGCTGGGCCAGCTGAGCCAGCGTGTCCTCCGGGAACTCCAGGCGCAGGCGGGCGGCCTCCTTCAGCTTGTCGGGCAGGCCCTCCAGCCCGCCGGATCCCTCCAGGCGGCGTATGGCGTCAATCTGGCTCTGGGCGGCCTCCACCACCTTGTCCAGATTGGCCGCGTCGCAGTTGACCCGGCGGTTCACCCCACCCCGCAGGCTCTTCTCCGCCTTGGCGTTCATTACCTCCATGGCGCACACCGGCGCGCCGATGGCGGTCAAAAAGTCCTCAATGGCGCTGCTGCGCTTGAAATAGGAGATATAGCTGGACTTCCGCGTGGTCTGCTTGGGGGAAAAGCCCGCCTCAGCCAGCAGCACCGGCACCTCCCGGCTGACGTGGAGGTGGGAGGTGTTCAGCTCCAGGTGATAGCCCTTTCGCGGGTCGGTCACCGAGCCGCCGGCCAGAAAGGCCCCCCGGAAAAAGGCGGCGCGGCAGCAGCTCTCCTCCACCATGGCGAAGTTGATGTGGTGGGCCAGCGCCCGGGGCTCGCATCCAAAGGTCTCGTTCACCGTCTCCAGGGCCCGGGGGTCGGTCAGGGTGAAAATGCGCTTCCCCTCCCCCTCCGGGACAGGGGGGACCTCCAGGCGGAAGGCCTTTTTGAACAGCGGGGGCAGCCGGCGGGCAAAGTCGGCGCTCTCCGTCACCACCCGAATTTCCCGGCCGCTGAAGATGCTGCAATAGAGCAGCACGCCGTAGGCCTCCGCCCGGGCGCAGCAGCGCCGGGTCAGCTCGGTGCGGCACAGCTCCCGTTTTACGTCTCCCGCAAAGCTCATTGGTATTCTCTCCTAGTTTTCCTTGATATAGCGCTGCCGGCCCCGGAAGATGCGGACCATGCGCTCCTGGTACAGCTCCATAATGGCCTGGCTGAGCAGGTCCGGGTCGTGCCGGGCGAAGTCCCTGCCCCGGGCGGCTACGGGCCGCTCCGCCAGCTGGGGGCCCAGAGCCCGGATGCGCTCCCGGTCCACCTCCAGCGGGGCGGCGTCCTCCTCCCGGTAGCGCTCCAGCAGGCCGGGATCCACCGGGGCGCTGTTGGCCAGACACAGATCCACCAGTCCGGGGCCTCCGTGGGTCAGCAGGGCCTGGAGGTGGTCGGCTGCGGTGTACCCCTCCGTCTCCCCCTCCTGGGTCATGATGTTGCACACATAGATTTTCAGACCCCGGGACCGGGCCGCCGCCTGGGCTACCCCCTCCACCAGCAGATTGGGAATCACGCTGGTATACAGGCTCCCCGGCCCCAGGACAATCAGGTCCGCCTCCTCAATGGCCCGGAGGGCCTCCGGCAGCGCGGCGGGGCGGCGGGGAATCAGGTTCACATGGTCAATGCGGCAGTCCTGCTCCTTTTTGAAGCTGTAGATGCTGGATTCCCCAATCACCCTGGCCCCGTTCTCGAACACCGCCTCCAGCTGCACGTCCGCGCCGGTCACCGGCAGCACCCGCCCTGTAATGGCCAAAACCTGGCTCAGCTGGGCCACCGCCTCCTCAAAGGATCCGGTGATGCCGTTCAGGGCCGCCAGAATCAGATTGCCCATGGACTGCCCCGCCAGCAGGCCCTCGGTGAAGCGGTAGGTCAGAAGGCGCTCCATGACGGGCTCGGTGTTGGCCAGCGACTCCATACAGTGGCGGATGTCCCCCGGAGGGAGCATCCCCATGTCCCGGCGCAGCATCCCGGACCCGCCCCCGTCGTCGGCCACCGTCACCACCGCAGTCAGATTTTTGGTGTATTTCTTCAGGCCCCGCAGCATGGTGGACAGACCCGTCCCCCCGCCGATGGCCACGACCCTCGGTCCCTTCTCCCAGCGCTGTGTGTCCGGGACTCCTTGTACCGGCATGGCGGATGCCTCCTTGCTTTGGTTTTTCATTCTTTGGCGCAAAACTGCGTTTCGCTTTGGGAAATGAGATCTCGGCTTTTGCCGTACATTTTCTGTCAAAACGTTCCGTATGCGGATGCAGGGGCGCACAGGGGAAGGGCCGGGAAACTGCGGGTACACAGCGCGCACCTTCCCCGCCGCGCAGCCGGCCCGCCCGGGTTTGCTTTGCCGGGGGCGGACAGCGGCCCGTCCGGTTTTATCCCCGGTCGATGTCCCGGTGGCGCTCGCAGACGGAATAGCCCAGGTCCCGGATATGGCCGGCCACCGCCCGGGCCATGGCCACCGAGCGGTGGTGCCCGCCGGTACAGCCCACGGCAATCTCCAGGGAGGTCTTCCCCTCCTCCACGTACCGGGGCAGGAGGAAGTCCAGCAGGCGCTCCAGGCGCTGCAAAAACTCCTCCGCCTGGCCGTTCCGGAACACATAGTCCCGCACCTCCGGGTCCAGGCCCGTCCGGGCGCGCAGCTCGGGCACGTAGTAGGGATTGGGCAGAAAGCGCACGTCAAAGACCAAATCGGCCTCCCGGGGCAGTCCGTGCTTAAAACCGAAGGAGGTGACGCTCACCCGCATTCCGCCCTCTCCGCTGCCGCCCCGTCCGAACAGGTCCTTCAGCGCCCTCTTCAGCCCGGCGGCGGACAGCCGGGTGGTGTCCAGGATATCATCCGCCCGGGCCCGCAGCCCGGCCATCATCTCCCGCTCCAGGGCGATGGCGTCCTCCAGGCTGTCCCGCTCCTGGGCCAGGGGGTGGCTGCGGCGGGTCTCCTTGTACCGCCGGATAATGACGTCGTCCGACGCCTCCATAAACAGGATGCGGCAGGGACACCGCATCTCCTTCAGCCCGTCCAGGGCCTGAAACAGCCGGTCAAAGTTGCTGCCCGCCCGCACGTCGGTCACCAGCACCACCCGGTCATACTCCCCGCTGCCCGCCATGCCCAGCTCGGCAAACTTGGTAATCAGCGGCGCGGGCAGATTGTCCACGCAGAAAAATCCCATATCCTCCATGAAGGAGGCCGCCCGGCTCTTCCCCGCTCCGGAGAGCCCTGAAATAATGACAAACTCCATGCTTTCCCCTCTTTTGTACTGCCGCTAAATCCCCAGGGTCCTCACTTCCATCTCCAGCTCCACGCCGGTTTCCCGGAGCACCCGCTCCCTCACCCGGTCCACCAGCTCCAGCACATCGGCGCAGGAGGCTCCGCCCAGGTTAACGATAAATCCCGCGTGCTTCTCCGATACCTGGGCGCCTCCCACGGTCAGCCCCTTCAGGCCGCACTGTTCAATCAGCGCCCCGGCAAAATGCCCCTCCGGGCGCTTGAACACCGACCCGGCGCTGGGGTACTCCAGGGGCTGCTTCTCCCGTCGGCGGCAGGAGAAGTCCTCCATCCGGGCGGCAATCTCCTCCCGGTCCCCCCGGGGCAGCGCGAACACCGCCCGGCAGACCAGCATCCCGCCCCCGGAGAACCGGCTGCGCCGGTAGCCCAAGCCACACTCCGCGGCGGACAGGATCCGCTCCGTCCCGTCCCGCTCCAGGGCGGCGACCTGAAGGAGGGTCTGGGAAATCTCCCCGCCGTAGGCTCCGGCGTTCATGGTGACCGCGCCGCCCACGCTGCCCGGAATCCCCTGGGCGAACTCCAGGCCGGTCAGTCCGCGCTCCAGCGCCGCCGCGGACAGCCTGGACAGGGCCGCGCCGCCCCCCGCCGCCAGCCGCGTCTTCTCCTCCCCGGCCCCGGGCGGGAGCTCCCGGATTTCCTCCAGCTCCCCGGCCGGCTTCAGGACAAAGCCGTCATAGCCCGCGTCCGCCGCCAGCAGGTTGCTCCCGTTGCCCAGAAAAAAGGGCTCCACGTCCAGCGCCGCCGCCGCCCTCAGCGCAGTTCGGGCCTCCTCCGCCGTTCCGGGCAGGGCCATCAGCTCCGCCGGCCCGCCGATGCGGAAGGTGGTATGGCGGCTCATGGGCTCCCCCTCCCGCAGCTCCAGGCCGGGGGCCTCCCGTTCCAGCATCCGCTTCAGTTCTTTGATCCGATTCATAGGCATTCCCCGTCCCCCTGCAAAATCTGTTGTATCATTATAGCAAATTCCGGCAGAAAATAGAATACCTCAGGAAAAAACTCTTTTCCCCGGCGGTATATTCCCTCCGGAACGGCAGACACTAGGGATACATTTTACAACACAAGGAGGTCATTCCTTTGAGGTATCCCGCATTTCTGCGCCGGGCGGCCGCCCCCGCTCTGGCTCTGGCGCTGCTGGCCCAGCTGGCCCTGCCCGCCTCCGCCTTCTTCTGGAACAAAAAGGAGACGGAGCCCTCCGTGGCCGGCTTCTCCAAAAACGCCGTCGTGGGCGAGACCATCTCCTTCTCCCCCGAGGATTTTCTCTCCTCCAGTGAGAAGGACCCCCTGACGTCCATCACCCTGGACGCCCTGCCCGACCCCGGGGCCGGCGCGCTGACCATCGGAGGGCAGCACCTGGCCGCCGGAGCGGTGGTAGAGGCCTCCGCCCTGGCCGGGCTGCGCTTCCAGTCCCTGTCCAAGCCCTCGGTGATGGAGACCGCTTTCACCTTCACCCCCGTCTTCGCCTCCGGCGCGCCGGGCCCCCAGGCTACAGTCTCCCTGATTCTGCTGACCCAGGCCAACCACGCCCCCATTGCCCGGAATCTGGAGCTGTCCACCTACAAAAACGTGGCGCTCACCGCCTGGTTCGACGCGGTGGACGGCGAGGGGGACAATCTGACCTTCCAGCTGGTCTCCACCCCCGCCCGGGGCAGCGTAACCCTGGCGGAGGACGGCTCGGGCCAGTTTGTCTACACCCCTTACGAGAACAAGACGGGCAAGGACTCCTTCTCCTATGTGGCCGTTGACCCCGCCGGGAACATCTCCTCCCAGGCCAAGGTGACCATCCGCATCGACAAGCCGGATACCAAGGTCAGCTATGCGGACATGGACCAAAACCCCGCCCATAAGGCCTCCATCCGTCTGGCGGAGGAGGGCGTCTATGTGGGCGCCTACGTGAACGGGCAGTATTTCTTCCGGCCTGACCAGACCGTCACCCGGGGCGAATTCCTTTCCATGGCCATGGCGGCCGCCGGCCTGGATCCCCTGGAGGAGGTGACCCTCACCGGCTTCTATGACGACGAGGCCATCCCCACCTGGTGCAAGGGCTACGTCTCCTCCGCCCTGAAGGCCGGCGTCATCCAGGGCAGCACCGGCGAGAACGGCCAGCCCGTCTTCGGCGCCGGGGAGACCGTCACCCGGGGCGAGGCCGCCGTAATGCTCAACCGCCTTCTGAACATCTCCGACGTTCCGGTGGAGACCTTCGCCTCCGGCGGAAGCGGCCACTGGGCCAGCCAGGCGGCGGCCAATCTGGCCGCCAGCGGCGTCATCCGCCCGGAGAGCGCCGCCGCCCAGACTATGTCCGGGCAGCTGACCCGGGCCGACGTGGCCGAGCTGCTCTGCGGCGCGCTGGACGTGCTGGACAGCCGGAACGAAAATAAATGGTTTTAAGTATATTGGAACAAAAAAATTCTGTGCTTTTCAAAGCACAGAATTTTTTGTCTTAGAGCCTGTTTAATATCTCTTACCACACCGGCTGGCGGTCCTTTTGCCGCCATTCTGCGTTGAATTTTCTTGGAATCCGCCAAGGATCCCTGCAAAAATCTGCCTTGTCCGGCGGAAAATCCCCTGCCATCCGGCCTGCGGGATATTAGCCGGGCTCTTACACAGCGCGGGTGACCTTACCGGAACGGAGGCATCTGGTGCAGACGTACACGTGGGTGGGGGTTCCCTTCACGATTGCCTTCACACGCTTCACGTTGGGCATCCAGGTGCGGTTGGAGCGGCGGTGAGAGTGGGACACCTTAATCCCAAAGGTGACGCCCTTGTCGCAGAATTCACATTTGGCCATGTTGCTTTACCTCCTTGCTATGAGAAAGTAGACGGCAGATTCTGCCGCACATGCAGCTCTTTCTAGAAGCATCGACTGATATGATACCAGAAAAACCCCCTGATTGCAAGTGTTTTTTTCAAAAAGAATGATTTTTTCCCTGCGGGGAGCGTCCGGCGGCGGCGCTTCTCCGCCCGGCCCCCGCAGGGGCGGAAAAGTTCGTCGTTCCGTCACGATTGGGCCTTGCGCCGGCAGACTTTTTGGTCTATACTTACCATGAATTTACTGGGAGAGGAGCGATACCCTTGTCACAGGAGAAAAAATTCGTCAAGCTGGGGAGCATTATCCAAGAGTTCGGTCTTGAGGTCCTCCACGAAGGGGTTGATTACCCCAACGTCCCCCTGACCACCCTGGATGTAAACCGCCCCGGACTGCCTCTGGCCGGATTCTTCGAACATTTTGACACCGAGCGCCTGCTGGTGATGGGCCTGACCGAGACCACCTATCTGGGGGACATGACCCCCCAGCAGCGCCTGGAGCGCTTTGACCGCCTGCTGGCCTACCCCGTCCCCGCCCTGATTTTCACCCGGGGCATCCGCCCCTCCCCGGAGTGCATGGAGATGGCGGAGAAATACGACCGCACCGTGCTGCGCACCGCCGCCCAGACCTCGGCCTTCATGAGCTCGCTGATCGGCTCGCTGGCCAACCACCTGGCCCCCAGCATCACCCGCTCCGGCGTCATGCTGGAGGTATTCGGCGAGGGCGTGCTCATCCAGGGCGAGTCCGGCGTGGGCAAAAGCGAGGTGGCCATCGAGCTGATCCAGCGGGGCCACCGCCTGATTGCCGACGACGCGGTGGAGCTGCGGGACACCGGCCGGGGCACCCTTCTGGCCACCTCGCCCGAGCTGATTCGCCAGTATATGGAGCTTAGGGGCATCGGCGTCATCGACGTGCGCAACCTGTTCGGCCTGCGGGCCATTAAAAACGAGCAGCAAATCGACATCGTCATCAACCTGGAGCCCTGGAACGACGCGGCGGTCTATGACCGGCTTGGCCTGGAGAGCTCCTACACCCACATCCTCGGCGTTAAGGTGGCCTCCATCACCATCCCCGTCAAGCCGGGCCGGAACCTGGCCAGCATCATCGAGGTGGCCGCCATGAACAACCGCAGCCGCAGGATGGGCTACAACGCGGCGCTGGAGCTGACCCGCCGCATGGACGAGCACTTCGCACAGGAAGCCGCACAGGGAGGTATGTGAGCATGTATATCGGAATTGACATCGGCGGCACCAATCTGGTGGCCGGCCTGACCAACGGCAAGGGGCAGATTGTGGACAAGGTGAGCCGCCCCGTGGACAAGTCCTGGGACCCCGGCGCGGTCTGCCGGCAGACCGCCCAGCTGGCCCTCCAGGCCGCCCAGGTGGGCGGGTTCAGGCCCGAACAGATCCAGGCGGTGGGCGTGGGCCTGCCCGGCCTGGTGGACAACAAAACCGGAGTGGCCGTGCAGACCCCCAATATGCCCTTCTCCAACACCCCCTTCCGCGCCCTCTTCCAGGAGGAGTGGGATATCCCCGTCTTCCTGGGCAACGACGCCAACTGCGCCGCCATCGGCGAGTACTGGGCCGGCGCCGCCAAGGGCCGGGATCCCGCCGTGGTCATCACCCTGGGCACCGGTATCGGCGGCGGGCTGGTGGCCGGCGGCAAGCTGTACACCGGCGCGGCCAATTCAGGCATGGAGGTGGGCCACATGTGCATCCACCCCAACGGCGCGCTGTGCAACTGCGGCCGCCGGGGGTGCTGGGAACAGTACGGCTCCGCCTCCGCCCTCATCCGCATCACCAGGGAGGAGATGGAGCGCAGCCCCAAAAGCGCCCTGTGGGAGTGCGCCGAGGGCGACCTCTTCAAGGTCACCGGCCGCACCGCCTTCCAGGCCGCCCGCGGCGGAGACGAAACCGCCCGCAAGGTGCTCTCCCGCTATCTCCAGGGGCTGTCCCTGGGGCTGATTAACATCGTCAATATTCTTCAGCCCGAAATTATCTGCCTGGGCGGCGGCGTCAGCAACGCCGAGGACGACCTGCTGCTGGACCCCCTGCGGGAGCTGGTGCGCAGCGGATGCTTCGACCCGTCCAATCCCCCCCGCCTGGAGCGCGCCTCCCTGGGCAACGACGCCGGCGTGGTGGGCGCGGCCATGCTGTGCCATATGTTTTAACAGAACCCCTCCGGATATACAACACGCGGGCCGCCTTCTCAGGCGGCCCGCCCGTTTTCCGGCCCATCACGCCGCGCCCCGCGCATCACAGGACCGGTTTCCATCCATCAGCGCAGCAGGGCATACATGCAGAAATCCCGCAGCTCCCCCCGCTTATACACCCCCTGGCGCATAATCCCTTCCAGGGTGAATCCCGCCTTTTCCAGCACCCGGCGGGAACCCAGATTGCGGGCAAAGGGCTCGGCATAAATCCGCGCGATGTCCCAGCGGGCAAAGCCCTCCGCGCACAGCTGCCGGACCGCCGCGGTCATGATGCCCTTCCCCCAAAAGTCCTCCGCCAGCCAGTAGCCCAGCTCGGCGCTCTTCCGGTATACGTCTTCCCCGCGAAACAGGCCGATGCTGCCCACCGCCCGTCCGCCGCACTCAATGGCCCGGCACAGCTGGCGCGTCTCATCCCCCTCCACGCAGCTGTCCACATAGCCCCGGGCGTCCGCCAGGGTGTAGGGATGGGGGAATACATCCCGCAGGTTTTGGGCAATCCTCTCATTGTCTGCAAAAAAGGCCACGTCCTCCGCGTCCTCTCTCCGCCAGCTCCGAAGCTGAAATTCCATTTTCTCTCCTCTTTCCCTGTTCTTCTGTACCCCTTCCGCTGCCTCAGCCGGCGGGTGCGCAGGGTCCCCCGGTCAGAGCTCCCAGGGCTCGCGGGGCTCCGCATATCCCTCCACAAACTGCTTCAGCTGGCCGATGGTTTTGGGCGTACATACGGCCGTCACGTCGATGGTGGGGCCGTACTCCACCGACTCCACCTTTGCCTCCCGGTACAGGCGCTCCACCACGCCCCCCTGGCCGTAGGGCAGGTGCAGAATCACCCGGCGCTGGCCGGTATCCAGCCGCTTTCCAATGGCGGAGAGCAGCTGCGGCAGGCCCTCCCCTGTTCTGGCGGAGACGGAAACCATGTCTTCCCCGTGGGGGCGCACCTCCTCCGGCTCCAGGTCGCACTTGTTGAATACTTCAATGCGGGGAGTCTCCTGGGCCCCCAGCTCCCGAATCAGCTGCTCCACCACGGCGGCCTGCTCCCGCCACGCCGGGCTGGAGGCGTCAATCACATGGAGCAGCAGGTCGGCGTACTCCAGCTCCTCCAGGGTGGCCTTAAAGGCCTCCACCAGATGGTGGGGCAGCTTTCGGATAAAGCCCACCGTATCGGACAGCAGCACCGTACAGGTGTCCGAAATCTCCAGGGTGCGGGTGGTGGTGTCCAGGGTGTCAAACAGCCGGTCGTTGGCCGGGATTTCCGCCCCGGTCAGCCGGTTGAGCAGGGTGGACTTCCCCGCGTTGGTATAGCCCACAATGGCCACCACCGGCACCTCGTTCTTGATGCGCCGTTCCCGCTGGGTGGCCCGGACCCGGCGCACGTCCTTCAGCTCCGCCTCCAGCTTGGCTATTTTCCGGCGCAGCACCCGGCGGTCGGACTCCAGCTGAGTCTCGCCCGGGCCCCGGGTGCCGATGGCGCCCTCCTGCCGCTCCAGGTGCTTCCACATGCCCAGCAGACGGGGCAGCAGGTACTTGTACTGGGCCAGCTCCACCTGGATCCGCCCCTCCCGGGTCCTGGCCCGCTGGGCGAAGATGTCCAGAATCAGGGCTGAGCGGTCCAGTACCCCCACGTTCAGCTCCTCCGCCAGACTGCGCTGCTGGGAGGGGGACAGGGCGTTGTCAAAAATCACCATGTCCGCGCCCAGGGACTTGACCAGCTCCTTTACCTCCGCCGTCTTGCCCTCGCCGATGAAGGTGCGGGGGTCGGGCGCGTCCCTGACCTGCATCACGACGGCTGCGGTCTCGCCTCCCGCCGTCTCCAGCAGCGCGGACAGCTCCTCCAGGGTGGCGTCGTCGGCGTTCTCCTCATCAGACAGGCTGCGGGCGTTCAGGCCCACCAGCACCGCCCTGTTAAATTGTGTTCTCTGTTGTATCTCCGGCATATAGGTTTGTTTTCCTCGTTTCTTCCTCTGATTGAAGATGTTTTTGATACAGCTCCAGCTGATAGATACTCCCGTCCCGCCGGTCGGTCCTGCGCTCCGTCCCCGCCGGCACAAATCCGCAGGCGCGGACTAAACCCCTGGAGGCGGCGTTCTCTGCCCGGACGGAACAGAGAAATTTCTCTCCGCCCCGCATCCGGGCCGTCTCCACCAGCTTCTCCAAAAGCTCACGCCCGTAACCCCGGCCCACAAAATCCGGCCCCAGGGCAATCCCAGTCTCCTGCCAGACGCCGGGGGACAGCTCCTCCAGCCCGGCCCAGCCGATGGCCTGCCCGCCGGATTTCTCATAGACCAGCCAGACGTCGCGGCCGCTCTGCCAGGCAATCGTCCGCTCCATGCGGGCCCTGGCATCCTCCTCGCTGTCCGTAACCCGCCACATCATATACCGGGCGGTCTCCGGCCGGGACCACACGTTCCGGTACATGTCTTTCCACTCCCCGAAACGGGCCTTGGCCAGAATCAGTCTGCGGGTCTCCATGACGGCACGGCTCCTTTCGTCAGTCATTCACCAGTACCTCGACAATCTCCCCAATGTAAAGATAGTGGTAGTCCTTCTGCGCATAGAAGGTCTCCTTCACGTCCTGGGGAATGGCCGCCTCGTCCATGATCTGGACAAAGCGTTTGCGGCACACCAGCACCGTCTCTGCCTGGTCAAAGTAGGGCGCGCCTCCCTGACCGGTCAGAACCGTAAAGCCGCACTCCCTGACCTTATCCGTATCCCGGCCGCTTTTGCTTCCGCAGAGGTTCAGCGCCGCGCGCTGCCCCTCCGGCAGGAAGGACAAGGTAAAGTACTCATTCCGGTCCAAAAACTCCTTGGTATAGCGCTGGGGCCGGATATAGGCCGTGGCCGACGGCCTGCCCCACAGCACCCCCAGCCCGCCCCAGGACGCGGTCATGGTGTTGCAGCGCTCCTTTGTCCCGGCGGTCACCAGCATCCACTGCCGGCCGATGCGCGAAAATACGTTTCCGTCCAGCTGCTCAGGCTCTATCTTCTTCCACATGACAATCATTCCTCCTCGTTTCCCAGAGCCCGGAGAGGTTCCGGGCCGGCATCTTATTCTATGCGTTTACGCCTTTGGGATGCAAAAAAGCCGCACCGATTTCCATCGGTGCGGCTTTTTGAGCGCAATCTTACTTGTCCAGGCCGAACTTCTTGTTGAAGCGGCTGACGCGCCCGCCGGTATCCACCATCTTCTGCTTTCCGGTGTAGAAGGGGTGACACTTAGAACACACTTCCACGCGGATGTCCTTCTTGGTAGAGCCGGTCTCGATCACGTTGCCGCAGGCGCACCGGATGGTGGTCTGCTGATAATTGGGGTGGAGGCCTTCCTTCATTTATCTTCACCTCTTTCTCCATGGAGGATCGTTTCGTAAACGCAAGTGATATCTTAGCATACTTTTCCGCAAAAGGCAACACTTTTTTCAAATAATTTTTTGAAGCGCTGTAGGAGGACAGCGTGGCGGGGCGCATATCGGACGAGCGTTTCATGGAGCTTTCGGCAGACTATGAAGCCGAGCAAAAGGAACTGAAAGAGAAAGCCGCCGCC
>JAAWHL010000097.1 GCA_022795855.1 Lawsonibacter sp. | reverse complement strand
CTGTCCATAACCGCCGCTCCAACAACTTTCCGATGCGTCCACTCTCCTGGCTTTCTCCTCTCGAGTTCCTTGTCCAATTTGTTTGACAAACTTACATTTGTCAAAATTTATCTGTTTTCCTCTTCCGCGGCCCCGGGTTCCCAGCGCAGCAGCTCCTCCCTGTAGGGGCTGACGTAGCCCGGCGGACACAGATGCTCCTCGCTCCACACCAGCATCCGGTACAAAACCGGCGCGAAGCTCCGGCCCAGCCCGGTCAGGGTGTACTCCACCCTGGGCGGGACCTCTCCGAAGACCTCCCGGTGGAGAAAGCCGTCCCGCTCCAGCTCCCGCAGCTGCTTGGTCAGGGTGGACTGGGTGATGCCGTCCAGGCGGCGCAGCAGCTCTCCAAACCGCTGTACCCGGTAAAAGGTCACATACCAGAGAATCAGGATTTTCCACTTTCCGCCCAGCACGGCCTGAAGACTGCCCATGGGCACGCAGCGGGCCATTGTCTCCTCCCGCCGGAATTTATTTTCCGACATCCGTCTTCCCCCCTGTTTTCCTGTTATGGTACAAAAAAGGATACTATCCGCAAAAAAAGACAGGACTTGTCCCTCCCGTCCCGGCGCGGTATTCTGACGGCACAGGACGCCCGGCAGTCCGCCGGGCAGTCCGGAAAGGAGCGTTTTTTCATGCACTACACCGGAACCATTTGGCGGCCGCCCTTTGAGGCGGAATCCCTCCTGCTGGAGGTCACCGCGGGCTGTACCCACCACAGATGCAAATTCTGCACCCTCTACGACGAGCTCCCCTTCTCCTTCCGCATGTCTCCCCTGGAGGATGTGGAGGCCGACCTGCTTCAGGCTCAGCTCTGGGCCAGCGACCCCATCGCCAGGCTGTCCGCCCGCCTCCAGGGCCAGGGCGCGCCGGAGGCCGTCCGGCGGGTATTCCTGACCGGAGCAAACCCCTTTGCGCTGTCCTTTGCCCGGCTGGAAGAAATCGCCGGGCTGATTCGGCGCTATCTCCCCTCCTGCCGGAGTATCGGATGCTTTGCGCGGGTCACCGACGTGGGGCTGAAGTTGGACGGAGAGCTGGAAAAGCTCCGCCTGCTGGGCTTTGACGGGCTGTCCATCGGTGTGGAGACCGGAGACGACCGCGCTTTGGCCTTCATGGACAAGGGGTACCAGGCCCAAGAGATTGTCCGGCAGGCCCAGCGGCTGGACCGGGCGGGAATCTCCTATCACTTCATGTACCTGGCCGGTCTGGCCGGCGCGGGACAGGGCGCGGAGGGCGCCCGGCGGAGCGCGGAAATTTTCAATCAGACCCGCCCAAAAATCATCGGCTCCTCCATGCTCACCGTCTATCCGGAGTCCCGGCTGTTCCGGGATATCCAGGCGGGGCGCTGGCAGGAGGAATCCGAGTTGGAGAAGCTGGAGGAGCTGGCGGTCCTGCTGGAGCGTCTGGACATCCCCGTCTGGTTTGCCACGCTGGGGGCCTCCAACGCCGTCCGGGTCCAGGGTACGCTGCCCCGGGACCGGCAGGAAATGCTGGCCCGCCTGCGGGAGGCCGGCAGGCCGGAGCACGAGGCGCCGCTGCGCCGCTACCGCGCCGGGCTGAAGCACCTGTAGCGCTCCGGCCTATGCCCGGCTCCACAGCAGCATACTGTCCTCAAAGCCGGCCTGCACCTCTCCCCTGTCCTTCAGCCAGGACAGGTAGGAGCGCACCGTGCTGCCCACCAGCACATACTGCTCAAAGTTCATGTTCAGCCCATAGCCCTGAAACAGCCGGCGGAGAATCACCTCAAAGCACGCGGGATCCCGGCAGGCCTCCAGAACCCGCCCGGCCACCTGGTGCACCTTGTCGATGTTGTACTGCGCCAGCGGAGCGATATCCTCCGCGGCCGCCGCATGGGCGGGGACAAACAGCGCGGCGGACAGCCTCTTTACCATCTCCAGGGTCTCCAGGTAGGCGGCCACATCGTAGATGAATCCGATTTGATACTTGTCCAGGGTCTCCCGGGCGGACAGGCAGTCAGCCAGATAGACGACATTGTCCCCGGTCCGGAATCCCACCATGTTGAAAAAATGCCCCGGCAGGGGAATCATCTCAAAGCCCTCCGGCAAAGCCTCTGCGGTCAGAAGCTCCGCATCACTGTCCGGGGCCAGCAGGAATTTGCGGCGCAGCTCCCGGAAGGGGTAGCCGCCGTACAGAAAGGAGGGCTCCAGCACCGGACGGGCGGTAAAGGCGCACTCAATGGCCGGCGCGTAAACCCGGCATCCCGTCTGCCTTTGAAGGTACTGGTTGCCGCCGATATGGTCGGCGTTGGAATGGGTATTGTAGATGGCCCGCAGCCGCCAGCCGTTGGCATCCAGAATCTGCCGGACCTTCCGCCCCGCGTCCTTGTCGCCTCCGCTGTCAATCAGGCACACCTCGTCCCCGTCCAGCCGGACCAGCCCGATTTTCGCCGGGCTCTCCACGTAATAGCTTCCGCCGGAAGCCTGCGCCAGCTCATACACCGCAAACCCCTCCCTTTTATTGAATCAGCATCGCGTCGCCGAAGGAAAAAAAACGGTATCTCTCCCGCACCGCCTCCTGATAAGCGGCCAGCACATGTTCCCGGCCCGCCAGGGCGGAGACCAGCATCAAAAGGGTGGATTGGGGCAAATGGAAGTTGGTAATCAGCCCGTCCAGTGCCTTGAAGCGGTACCCGGGATAGATGAAAATATTGGTCCAGCCGGAACGCGGGGACAGCGTGCCGTCCTCCGCCGCAAAACTCTCCAGGGTGCGGCAGGAGGTGGTGCCCACACAAATCACCCGTCCGCCGCTCTGCCTGGTTTCGTTGATTCGGTCCGCCGCCTCCTGGCTGATTTGGCAGAACTCGGCGTGCATCTCATGGTCCCGGAGGTCTTCCGCCTTCACCGGGCGGAAGGTTCCCAGCCCGACATGAAGTGTAATGTAACACAGCTTTACACCCATCCCCTCCAGCTGCTTCAGCAGATCCGGTGTGAAGTGCAGTCCGGCGGTGGGCGCGGCGGCGGATCCGCTGACCCTGGAGTAGACCGTCTGGTAGCGCTCCCGGTCCCGAAGCTCCGCCTTGATGTAGGGCGGCAGGGGCATTTTCCCCAGCCGCTCCAGCACCTCCAGGAAAATCCCCTGCCAGCGGAAGCGCACCAGCCGCTTGCCGTCCTCAATTTCCTCCTCCACCACGGCGGTCAGCTCGTCCTCCCCAAAACTGATTCGGGCCCCTTGCTTCAGCTTCCGCCCCGGGCGGACCAGGCACTCCCACAGGCCCTCCCCCCGGTCCGTCAGAAGGAGCACCTCGCACACTCCGCCTGTGGGCCGGCGGCCGATCAGCCGGGCGGGCAGCACCCGGGAGTCATTCATCACCAGACAATCCCCCGGCCGCAGGAGGGCGGGCAGCTCATAGAAATGCCGGTGCCCCGTCTCCCCCGTCCGCCGGTCCAGGGTCAGCAGCCGGGAGGCGTCCCGCCGCTCCAGAGGGGTCTGGGCAATCAGCTCCTCCGGAAGATAAAAATCAAAATCCGCAGTTTTCAACGGTTTCTCTCCCCAATCTCAATATTCCCGCACCTGGGTCCCCGGGAAATAAAATTCCACAATCTCGTCATAGGAGAAGCCCTCCTCCGCCATAGCGTAGGCGCCGTACTGGCTCATGCCGATCTGGTGGCCGTTGCCCGCGCCCTGAAGCACCAGAGTACGGTCGGTAATGGTGACCACCGTGCCGGCGGGGGTTGTGCTTCCGCTTCCGCTCCCGCTCCCGCCGCTCGCCTCCAGCGCGTCCACCGAGCCGGTTCCCGAGATGGTATACAAATCCTCCAGGTCCGCCCAGGCTGTGCGTCCGGTTCCGCTGATGGCGTACACCTGCCCGCCGGTGTCCAGAGTGCCGCTCTCGTTGACCCGTATCTCAGCGCCGGCGGATGACGAGCCGCCCGAAGCGCTCCCCGTTCCCTGCCCGTTGATGGTAAAGTGAAGGGAGGACACATTGAAAAAGCTGCGCAGGCCCCAGAGCATTTTCGGCGTAAGCGTGTTGCTTTTTCCGTTGGTGTAGTTGATTTTCACCTGGATGGCGTTGCCCAGCTCGGAGTAGGTCACCTCCAGCGATGAGATGGACGCCGCGGGGAAATTGTTGTCCTGGAGCCTGCGGGCCAGCTCCTCCATGGTCCAGGTTTTGGTCCAGCTGGAGTACGAGTTCACCGAGGCCGCGTTCTGCTCGTAGGGGTCAATCACGCCGCACAGGTAGGGGTACTTGGCCAAGGAGCTGTTCCACACGTTGTCCACCCGCTCGCTGGCCCCTCCGTGGCTGGAGGCGTAGAAGGCCTCGATCGGCTGTCCCTGGTACAGCGCGTACATCCCGGCGGTCTCCTCCACCGCCCGGTCGGTGCGGCTGGTGGCCTGATAATTGCTCTTGTCTGTGCCCACGCCGTGGTAGACCTGGCAGTCCTCCGTGGCGCACAGGTCAAAATTGCCGGACCGGTGGCCCTGGCTGGTAATTTTGTTCCAGGCGTAGCTCCGGGCGCACACCGCCTGGGCCTTCAGCGCCTCCAGGGGCCAGTCGTTGCTCATCTCGTAGGGAATCACCCCTTTGATGTACTCCTCCATCTCCAGGATATTGACCACCGTCAGGTCTCCCCCGCCCAGGCGCTCATACCGGAAGCCGCCCCGGTATTTATAGCCCTTGAACCAGGTGCGCACATCCTCCGCCCCTGTGACGTCGGGCATGATGCCGAACGCGGTGCCGCTCCCCCCGTCAAACTGGAACAGAATATCGGCCGAGCCGGTCTCCACCACGTTGACCGCGTAGGCGCTGGTTCCCCGCACGTCCTCGCCCCCCAGGCGCTCCATGGCCTCCCGGGCCTCCTCCTGGGTGAGGTAGGCCCCCTCCCGGGCCTGGAACCGCCCGTCAATCCAGGCCGCAAAGCCGCCGTACTCCTCCGCCTGCGCCTGGGCGTCCTCCAGGCTGCGGTACTCCCCCAGCACCACGTGGTAGCAGCCAATCGCCCGGCTTCCGCCCCCCGGATCCGACGCGGTGTACTGGCCGTTTTTCATGTACATCTCACTGGCACGCAGCACGGTAATTGCCGTCTGCCGGCGGCCGGTTTCGGCCAGCTCCACAAACCCCAGGTCCTCGTCAAAGTATCCGAAGCGGTATCCCGCCCCGTATCCGGTATTGTTTTCCAGGTTGGCCGCCGCCAGCGCGCCGGAGCCGTGGGCCAGTCCCACCCGCACCATGCTCTCCTGCTGCCGCGCGGCGTGCCCGGATGGGACGCACAGGGCCAGACACAGGGCTGCGGCGGCAATTTGCAACAGTTTTTTTCTCATTTTGGTACTCCATTTCTCCGAAAGCGTCATAATCTATCAATTGACACCGGTTTGTTCCCATGCTATCATGAAAAAGTCACTCATATACTATAGAGGGAAAGGAAAACACCGTCCTTTGGGCTTCAGATTTGGCTCTATTATACCGGTATCCCGTCCGGTTGGCAACCACTGTTTTTCTTTTCCTTGGGATTCCAGGAAGAAAGGAACCGATGAAATATGGAAAAATATAAGGCAGGCGTTATCGGAGGCACCGGCATGGTGGGCCAGCGCTTTATCACTCTGATGGAGAACCACCCCTGGTTTCAGCTCACCGCCATCGCGGCCAGCCCCCGCTCCGCCGGCCGGCGGTACGAGGACGCGGTGTCCGGCCGCTGGGCCATGCAGACCCCTATCCCCCAGGAGGCCAGGGATATGGTTGTGCTGGACGCCTCCGCCGACGTGGAGAAAATCGCCGGCATGGTGGACTTTGTCTTCTGCGCCGTGGACATGAAGAAAGAGGAAATCCGCGCCCTGGAGGAGCGGTACGCCAAGGCCGAGTGCCCCGTCGTGTCCAACAACTCCGCCCACCGCTGGACGGAGGACGTGCCCATGGTGGTCCCCGAGCTCAACCCCGGGCACATTGAGATCATCCCCGCCCAGCGCAGGCGTCTGGGCACCAAGCGGGGCTTTATCGCCGTCAAGTCCAACTGCTCCATCCAGAGCTACACCCCCCTGCTCACCCCCCTGATGAGGGCGGGCTATGAGATTGAGTCCGTGCTGGCCTGCACCTATCAGGCCATCTCCGGCGCGGGCAAGACCTTTGAGCGCTGGCCCGAGATGGTGGATAACCTGATTCCCTACATCGGCGGCGAGGAGGAAAAGAGCGAGCAGGAGCCCTTGAAGGTGTGGGGACGCATTGAGGGAGACAGGATTGTCAAGGCGGAGGGACCCGCCATCACCACCCAGTGTCTGCGGGTCCCGGTGTCCGACGGCCACACCGCCGCCGTGTTTGTCCGTTTCCGGGAGGGGAAAAAGCCCACTGAGGAGCAGATTAAGGAAATCTGGAAGAATTTCAGGGGCCGCGCCCAGGAGCTGGACCTCCCCTCCGCCCCCAAGCAGTTCATCCACTATTTTGAGGAGCCCGACCGCCCCCAGGCCAAAACCGAGCGGGATCTGGAGGGCGGCATGGCCATCTCCGCCGGCCGCCTGCGCCCTGACACCCAGTACGACTATAAATTCGTGGGACTCAGCCACAATACCCTGCGGGGCGCCGCCGGGGGCAGTGTGCTACTGGCCGAGCTGCTGTGCGCCGAGGGGTATATCGACCGCAGGTAACAGCGAAACGGAGGAAATCCCATGAGGAAATGTATTCGCTGCGATGCGGAGATGATTGAGGATTTGGACCTGAAGGAGCCCATGCATTCCAGCATACTGCGGGTTACCAGGCCCAACACCGTCGGACTCATGCCGAAAAACAATTTCGGAGATGTAAAAGCCGCCGTCTGCCCGGTCTGCGGATATCTGGAGACCTATCTGTCCCGCCTGGACAAAATCCAGAAGTATCTGGACACAGTTTGAACCGCCGGAAATAAGGGACAACGTCATTAGTGCCAAGCCCGTTCAGCCACCTCCCGATACGCCGGAGGGGCTTGCTCTGTATATGAAAATTGAGGCCGAGATTCTCCGCAGGCACAGCCTGAAAGAACCGATTGTATGGGAAAACAAGTAAGAACCTGTATTCACAACCTCAAACGCGCGCCTGGGCGGGCCTTTTCCCGCCATACTGCGTTCCATTTTCTCGGAAGACACCAAGTATTTCTGCGAACATGCGCCTTGTCTGGCGGGAAAATTCCTTGTCCAGGCGTCATTTTCGGTTATAAATACAGGTTCTAAGTTTATCAGAAAGGGTGTATTTCTTGTGAGAACTCCCGTCTTTACCGGCGCCTGCCCCGCCCTGGTCACCCCCTTTGATCAAAACGGCAGCATCAATTACGACGCCTTCGGCAAGCTCATTGACGCCCAAATCGCCGCCGGCGTGGACGCGGTGTGCGTCTGCGGCACCACCGGCGAGTCGGCCACCATGTCCATCCGGGAGCACATCGCCGCGGTGGAATTCTGTGTCAAGCGGGTCAACCGCCGGGTGAAGGTCATCGCCGGAGCGGGAAGCAACGACACCTCCGCCGCCGTCTACCTGTCCCAGCACGCCCAGGACTCCGGCGCGGACGCGCTGCTCCACGTCACCCCCTATTACAACAAGGCCAGCCAGACCGGCCTCATCAAGCATTACGAGTATATCGCCGACCGCACCGAGCTGCCCATCATCCTCTACAACGTCCCCTCCCGCACCGGGGTCTCCTTTACTGCCGAGACCTACCGGGTTCTGGCTCAGAACGAGAAAATCAACGGGGTCAAGGAGGCCAGTGGAAACTTCTCCCTGCTGGCCCACACCCGGTTCCTCTGCCCGGAGGACTTCTACATCTGGTCGGGCAACGACGATCAGGTGGTGCCCATGATGGCCCTAGGG
>JAAWHL010000096.1 GCA_022795855.1 Lawsonibacter sp. | reverse complement strand
TGCGGTCGGCAGACCGTTTCACCGCGCCTTGAGGCGCGGCCAATATCACGCCCTTATAGGGCGAGTGCAGGCCACCCGTTTTACGGGTGGTCCTGACTTACGAAAAAACCGGAGGGGGAATCACAGTCACCGGATAGTCCAGCAGCTCCCAGAAATCCCCCTCCAGAGACGACCAGTCCGTCTCGTAGGGGATATTCTCGCCGGAGCGGAAAAACAGAGGTCTTGAGCCTTCCGGATAGTAATAAATGCTGTAATCCTCCCGGTCCGCGTAGTGGAAGGTCAGGGAGACGGAACACCCTCCCGCGGGGGTTTCCCGGCTGACCCCGCCGGTAAACCGAACCTTGCCCAGGGCGTCCAGAACAAACCGGATTCCCTCCGGGTCGTCAATCTCCTTTTGGTATTTGGGCTCCATCGGATATGAGTCTCTGAGGACGGTAATGGAGGTGATTCCCCGGGCGGAGGAGGGGAGGGGAACCGGGTGATGGATTCGGTGCCAGCCGGCCCAGAGGGCCAGGAGGCCCGCCAGCGCCAGGCCCAGCCAGAGCCGTTTTTTCGGTGTGATATGTATTCTCATGGTTGGTACCCAAAGGACTCAAGTATCACTCTCTCACTGCTGTCCCATATGCAAGCGCCTGTATTCCTGCAAGGCCGGGTTAAGATGCGGGCTGGCCGGCATCCCAGGAAGCTCTCAGGCCGGTTATTTCCAGAAACGGCATATAAAAATGAAAGCGGCCGTCGTGGGTGTCAATGTTCCAGCCTGCATCCAGGTCAACAACCGGCCCCCGATAAATCCAATCGGTTTCGTCCTCTATGCAAACCGGGAAACCGTCCCGGAGATGATACCATACCGGCAGGGTGATGGTTCGGTTATTCGTCCAATCCATCTCCTTTTCCTCCCAAAAGCTGTAGGAAAATTCGTAGGAATGTCCATCCGCGCCGGTGACGGTAAAATGCTCCGCCGTCCCTTTCACGTCAGAATCCAGCCGGGTCAGCAGCGTATAAAGGCCGCCATAGCTGATCACGCCGCTCTCCAGGCCGATGCCGGCCAGCAGCTCCGGCGGCAGAATTTCTTCCCCCTGACGAACCCGGGGCTTCGGGGTCCAAGGCCAGTTTTTCACCGCGTATTCTTCCAGCTCTATGGGGGAAAATTCATCACAGGGCAGACAGTAAAAAGCGTAATATTTCTTTACGGAATTTTCAAGCGCCTCCAAGACCGCCTCCAATTCGTCCCGCGGCCCATGGACGACCGTCTCTTGAAAACTGTGAAATTGAGGGGAATAGGTTCGCCAAGGCAGCTCCGGCTGGAAGTGATACCGTCCCTTGGGCGCCAGCTGAGCGAAAGGCCTGCCCTCTATCCAAGCGAAAAGGGCGGACAGCTGTTCCGCGGCCTGGGCGGCGCCGGCCATAGAGCTGTATTGCGTATGAAACTGCATATCAAGAATTTCGCCGTTCAGCTCCCAACGATCCAAGACGCCTCCCTCTTTTTGATACTGCTCCAGATAATATGTGAGGATTACTTCCTCCTCCTCAGAGACGAGCATGGAGTAAGTCATCGGCAGCGGAGCGCCGCTGCCCCGGCCTACCCAAACCTGGAAAACTGCCTCCGGCAATTCATCAAACCAGCACTCCCAGGTCTGCTTCCCATTCTGCCGGATATTGATTGTTTTATCCGGGTATTTTCCTGTCAGTTTTTCCTTTACATCCGCCGTGGTATAGGGGCCCCGGTCTTCATAGCACCCCACAAGTAATAAAGCCAGCAGGCAGGCCATTCCAACCGCAGATATTATTTTTCCAAACATTTTCGCTGCCTCCCGGCCGATTGAAGGATTATGTATTTAGAACCTGTATTCCGCTTTCTTTTCCTATTTCATGCCCTGTTTTATCAGAGGCCTGTTATGTATTCCTTTCTGTCTGCATACCATTATCGCATGAGATTGGCAAAAATGTCAACGCCGAATCATTTGTCATGAAACAACAATAGCCTTCTGCCACGCCAAAAGGTCCGCAGTCCGGAGCTCTCCGCCGCCGGGCTGCCGTTCCCACGCCAATCCAGACCAGGGTGGCTGCGGTTCCGACGGTGGCAATCACCAGCTCAAAGAGCACCAGGACCCCCAGGGATGTGCTGTAATCGGTCACGTACCCCGTCAGCGCGGTAATGCCGAACAGATAGATTTTGACATTGACAAACTGAAGCACAAAGCCTGTCCAGAAGGACGCGGGCTTCTCCCCGCCGGGCCGGATTTCGTATCGGCCGCTTCCGCCTGCCGGCAAGAGCTCCCCGCTGACGCGGGGACGATAGCGCTGTGCTTACAGAAACGTTCCAAACGTCCGGCCGTCCCAGGCGGTTGACATTGTAGACCAAAGATGTTAGAATAGGTCTACAATATAGACTAACGGAGGGATACGCGGTGCCCGGACAGAATCTGACCAACAGCGAGTGGTATATTTTAGACAGCCTGTGGGAACAGTCTCCCATGACGGTAATGGAGCTGGCAGCGGCGATGGAGGGCCGGGTAGGCTGGGCTAAGAGCACCACGCTGACGGTGCTCAGCCGGATGGAGGCCAAGGGGCTGATTCGCTGCTGCGTGCAGGGCCGGAGCAAGCAGTGCTGGCCGGCGGTGGAGCGGCGGCAGGCCGCCCGGCAGGAGACCCGCTCCTTCCTGGACCGGGTGTACCGCGGGAGCGTGGGACTGATGCTCTCGGCCATGACCGACAGCAGGGAGCTGAGCCGGGAGGAGATTGCGCAGCTGTACGACATTCTGCGCCGGGCGGAGGAGGAGACATGAAAATTCTGACGGAGTGGGCGGTCACGTCCTCCATTCTGATTTTAATTGTGACCGCTCTGCGGGCCCTTTTGAAGGAGCGGCTGTCGGCCCGGGCCCGGTACGCCCTGTGGGCGGTGGTTCTGGTGCGGCTGCTGGTGCCGGTGCAGCTGTCCTGGCTGAGGCTGCCGGTATCGGCGGCAGCGGCGGCGCCCCAAGCCCCGCCGGCGGTTCAGGAGCCCATCCCCCTGTTTCCCCTGGAGCAGGTCCCCCTGGAGGAGGCCCCCCTGGAGGAAATCCCCGATCCGGCGGGATTCTCCCGGACTCCGGGGGCTGTGGCCTTCAACGCCGTGGGCCGGCCCTGGCAGGCGGCCCCGGAGGGGCAGGAGGCCGTCCGCTATTGGGCGGCCCCCACGGCAGCGCAGCTGCTGGCGGGGCTGTGGCTGCTGGGCGCGGCGGCGCTGGGCGGGGCTCTGCTGGCCGGCGGGCTGCGCTTCGGCCGGGGCCTGCGCCGGCGGCGGCAGGCGCTGGAGGCGGACAGCCCCATCCCGGTCTATGAGGACGGCACTCTGGAGACCTCCTTCCTCTTCGGGCTGCGCCGGCCCGGGGTGTATCTCAGCGGCCCGGCGGCCCGGGACGGGGAGGTCCGCCGGCACGTTCTGGCCCACGAGCTGACCCATTACGCCCACGGGGATCACCTGTGGGCGGCCCTGCGGTGCGCCTGTCTGGCCCTCCACTGGTACAACCCCCTGGTGTGGATGGCGGCCTTCCTGTCCCGGCGGGACGGGGAACTGGCCTGCGACGAGGGGGCGGTGGCCCGCCTGGGCGAGGCGGAACGCCTGCGCTACGGCCGGACCCTGGTGGACCTGTCGGCGGGACGCGGCGGGCCGCTGTGGTGCGCCATCGCCATGGAGGGGGGAAAGAAAACCCTCCAGCAGCGGATTGCCCTGCTGGTGAAGCGGCCCCGGACCAGGCTGGCCGCCGGAATCGCCGCCGCCGCGGCGGTGACTGCCGGGGCGCTGTTCACCTTTGCCGCCCGGGGTGGTCCGGAAACGGGCCTGCGGGCGGAGTTTCTGGAGCAGCTGGAGGGGGCCTCCCTGGTGTATATACACCGGCCCACTGTGTTCAGCTACGCCTTTCCCCCGGTCACATCCCCTGATTTGACGGCCCAGGCCAGGGCGGTGCTGGAGCAGATTCAGCCTCTGGAGCAGGGTGAGGCCCCGCCCCGGGCGGCGCCGGAGGCGCTGGACAGCGCCTCGGTGAGCTTTACGGAGGACAACCGCACTCTGTACGTCCTGAACCTCCAGGACGGGAAGTGCTTTGTCCAGCTGCGCCGGGAGGACGGTGACTTTGAGCCGGCGGGCACGCTGCCGGAGGACGCGGCGGCCCGGCTTTTGGAGCTGGCCGGCATCCAGGCGGAGCGGAGCGCCTTTGAGCACTGCCTGGAGCGGGCGGAGGCGGTGCTGCTCGGCCCCCCGCCCGCCTCCGGGGTCTCCTCCGCGCCTGTCATTGAGGGGGAGGAGGAACTGGCCGGGGCCCGGGCCCTGCTCACCGGCTGGCAGCGGTGGGACGGCATCCCCCTCCCCGCCGGGGAAGAGGGCTGGGACGCCCTGTGGGCCGACTCCGTCCGGATTACCCTGTGGGACGGGGCGGAGTGGCGGCAGTACTGCCTGTCCCAGAGGGAGGAGTACCGCTTCCTGTTCGTCCGCTGGAGCTTGGACAATCCGGATGAGGTTCACGGCTATACCCTGGTGGGCGTACTGCCCGGAGAGACGGCGCAGGCCCTGGGAGCGCTGGCCTCGCAGCAAAGCGGCGGGGACGGGGCGTTCCGGACTGCCCTGGAGGGAATGACCTCCCTGAAATTTCTCGGCGGGGCACTGTCCAGCTATATCGGGCCGGAGATTGTGGACCGGGACCTGGTGGAGAAGGCCCGGGAGCTGCTGAGCTCTGCCGACCTGGACAGCGGCACGGCGGGCCCCGCCCAGCTCTACTTCGACGCCTCCGTGACCCTGTTCGGACCCGGCGGGGAGGCGCTGTACACCCAGCAAATCACCGACCGGGCCGCGGCCTCCGCCCTGGAGGGCCTGGCCCGGGAGCAGGGCCGCCGGCAGACGGATCCCACCCCCCTGACCCCGGAGGAGCTGAAGGAGTTTGAGTCGCTGCTGCTGGGGGATGAGAATTTCAATCTCCTCTTCCAATTCCTGCACAACCAGTACAGCGACGCCCGGGACGTGGATCTGTATGAGCTGTTCTATGTGGGGGCCGAACCGGAAACCGGGGCGGAGAGCTCCATCACGCCGGAGGAGCTCCGGCTGCTGACCGGCGGGGAGGACCCCATGGTGGGCTGTACCAAAATCACGCCCGCCCAAATGGACGCGGTTTTGAAGCGGTATACCGGTCTGACCCTGGCCGAAACCAACCAGGTACACCTGGACCGGTTCACCTACCTGCCGCAATATGACGCCTACTACCATTTCCACGGGGACACCAACTACAGCTCGATTTCGGAGTTCACCTACGGGACCCGAAGCGGAAATATGGTCTGGCTGTGGTATCAGAATACCACAGCATACCCGGCGGAGGGGGTGTGGGTGCTCTCTCTGGAGCAGACGGGGGAGGACTGGCTGATCCGGGCCAACGAGAACCTTGTGGTGTACAACGCCCGGATGAGCGGGGACAAATACCCCGGCTACGAGATGCTGGGGGCCGCCGCCTTTGCCGCCGCCCTGCGGGTGCAGGACGTGGTCTCCGTGACGCTGGAGCAGGACGGGGCGCGGGTGAGCGGTTCGGCCCGGCCCGACCTGGAGGCGCTGAAGCGGCAGCTCACCGACGCCATGGGTTTACAGTTTGAAGGGGACTACGACCCCGGCAGGCACGGCCGGTATCAGGTGACCATCCAGGTCCGGGACGGGGACGGCCGGGAGAACGGCGCGCCGGAGTACCGCCTTCTGCTGTCCGCCGGGGACCGCGAGGACGTGGTGTACCTGGAGCATCCGGACTGGAACGGCCATGTCTTCCACACCTTCGCCCTGTGCCCCGAGCTGTACCGGACCATTTTGGATCTGTTTTAGGAGGCGGGCCGGGGGCGGATGATAACCGCCCCCGGTCTTTATTCCGTCCCTGCTGGTTCCCTGCTGGCGGCGTCCGCAGGGTGGAGCCGATCTGGTTCATTCTTCTGCGTCAGGGGAACAAGTGGTGCACCATATTTCATAACAGGAGGTACGCCGAGGGATTCTCTACATTATAACTAAAATATTGTTATTATATATTGACATAAACGGAAAAATTGTTGAAAATTATTATAAAGTATGATATACTAAAAATACTATAAGTCAATTGATGAAATGGAAATCACAAGGGAATGTAGGAAATGATATGTGCGACAAGCAGTTTATGCGCCTTTTACTTTTTGTGCAGGAAGAATTGCAGATAGGAACGAAAGGGGAAAGTTAAGAAGTGATTGTCAGCAATCTTGTCAGTCGCTATGCTCTTCACAATTGTGGCCCAAGGATCAGACTATTATGAAGAGAGAATATCGGAAACGAGCGGTTATAATGGTCAGTCTTGCTATTTTAATCGCAGTTATCATGACAATCCTCAGTGCGGTTCCCCCGCTCTCTCTGATCTATCAGTGGGCAGAACGTGAAAATCTGGAATGTATCTGGTATGGATTGGTCGCAGGGATCATCGCGTTCTGCCTGATTTTATTTGGCAGAACGCGCTAGAAACAGGACAAGGCTCAGGAAAAAGGGCCCCGGAGAATACGTTTTGTATTCTCCGGGGCCCTTTGCGGGAAACCGGTCCGATTTGACTCTGTTCCGGCGGGCCACCCTCTGGCTGGCCCGCCGTCCGGTTTTCCTGGGCATTTTGCCTAATCGGGCGGCCGTGAAAAATCCATTTTTCCTCCCTTCTCCAGCGTTAAGAAAACGTTAAAATGGTTGTTTTGTTCACAAATTGGAGCTATGATGTAACATTGAAACGGACCCGGCGGAGGAAGCGCCGCGCCGGGCGGCAAACATTTTTTGGTCTGGGTCAAAGACGGGGGAACGGGAATGAGTCTTCGGATTGGAATTGATATCGGCTCCACCACGGTGAAGGCGGCGGTGCTGGACGAGCAGAACCGGCTGCTCTTCCGCTCCTACGAGCGGCACTACTCCAAGACCCGGGAGCGGGCGCTGGAGACCCTGCGCTCCGCGTCGGAGCTGCTGGCCGGACAGCGGGTGCGGCTGGTGGTGACGGGCTCGGCGGGGCTGGGGGTGGCCAAGGCGGCCGGGCTGGACTTTGTCCAGGAGGTATACGCCACGGCGGCGGCGGTAAACACCTATATCCCAAAAACCGACGCGGTCATTGAGCTGGGGGGCGAGGATGCCAAAATCATCTTCTTCGGCGGGGCGCTGGAGGAGCGGATGAACGGCTCCTGCGCCGGGGGCACCGGGGCGTTCATTGATCAGATGGCCACCCTGATGAACGTGACGGTGAACGAGCTGGACGCGCTGTCCCTGAAGCACGAGAAAATCTACCCCATTGCCAGCCGCTGCGGGGTGTTCGCCAAAAGCGACATCCAGCCCATCCTGAACCAGGGGGGTCGGAAGGAGGATGTGGCCGCCTCCATTTTCCAGGCGGTGGTAGACCAGACGGTGGCCGGCCTGACCCAGGGCCGGGAGCTGAAGGGGAAGATTGTCTTCCTGGGCGGCCCCCTCCACTTCCTGATGGGCCTGCGCCAGCGGTTTGTGGAGACCCTGAAGCTGGACGGGGAGCACGCGGTCTTCCCGGAGGACGGGGACTGCTTTGCCGCCATGGGGGCGGCGCTGTGCGCCGGGGAGTACGGGCCCCTGCCCTTTGAGGAGGCCCTGCGGCGCCTGGAGGAGAGCCGGGAGTCCAACACCTCCGCCGACGTGATGCCCCCCCTGTTTGAAAGCCAGGAGGAGTACCAGGCCTTCTCCGCCCGCCACAGCGCCAGCCGCCCCCCGGAGGCCGACCCCCTGACCTATTCCGGCCCGGCCTGGCTGGGCATCGACGCCGGGTCCACCACCACCAAGCTGGTCCTGATTGCGGAAAACGCCGGGATTCTCTACCGCTATTACCACTCCAACCTGGGCAACCCCGTGGCCATCGTGCTGGAGCAGCTGCGGGAAATTTATAAGCTGTGCGGGGACCGCATTCAGATTCGGGGGGCGGCGGTCACCGGCTACGGCGAGGATTTGATTCAAAACGCCTTCTCCTGCGACCTGGGGCTGGTGGAGACGGTGGCCCACTACAAG
>JAAWHL010000095.1 GCA_022795855.1 Lawsonibacter sp. | reverse complement strand
ACCGGCTGGCGGGCCTTTTGCCGCCATACTGCGTGAAATTTTCTTGGAAGCCGCCAAGGATTCCTGCGGAAATTTGCCTTGCCTGGCGGCAAAATTCCCAGCCATTCGGCATACTTCGAGAGATTAAACAGGCTCTAAAGGAGAAGCGTTATGGATACAATTCTGCACTATGTCCGGGCGGGGGAGGGGTTCCCCCTGGTTCTGCTCCACGGAAACGGGGAGGACCACACTTATTTCAAGCATCAGATGGGCCCCTTTTCGGAGCGGTATGCGGTGCTGGCAGTGGATTCCAGAGGCCACGGGGCCTCTCCCCGGGGGAGCGACCCCTTTACCCTGGAGCAGTTTGCCGAGGATCTGAAGCGCCTGCTGGACCGGCTGGGGATCTCCCGATGCCACCTGCTGGGCTTTTCCGACGGGGGAAACGTGGCCCTGCTGTTTGCCCTGAAGTACCCGGAGTATGTGGAGAAGCTGATTTTGAACGGGGCCGACCTGTCCCCGGCGGGGATGAAGCTGTCCACCCAGATTCCGATTGTCCTGGGCTGGGGCCTGCTTCAGGCAATCCGCCGGTTTGACCCGAGGGCCAAGCCCAAGTGGGAGCTGCTGGATCTGATGACCACCCAGCCCCGCATCCGGCCGGAGGAGCTGGGGGCGCTGCACATGCCCGTCCTGGTGGCCGCAGGGGAGCGGGACATGATACGGGAAAGCCATACCCGGCTGATTGCCCGCTCCCTGCCCAACGCCCGGCTGGCAATCCTCCCGGGGGACCACTTTACGGCCCGGCGGAACTGGCAGGACTTCAACCGGACGGTGCTGGAATTTTTGGCGGAAGCCTGACAGGAGGAGCGCGGAATGGAAAACAGCAAAAATATTCTGATTATCGGGGACATGCCCGGATACGGCAAGATGGGGCTGGCCGGGATGCTGCCCATTTTGTCCAACATGGGCCACAGCGTCTACAATCTGCCCACCGCCCTGGTGTCCAACAACTTCGACTATGGGAGATTTTCCGTGCTGGACGCCACCGGGTATATGCGGGAGACCATCCAGGTCTGGCGGACGCTGGGGTTTCAGTTTGACTGCATCACCACCGGCTTTCTGGCCTCGGCGGCCCAGGTAGACCTGCTGCGGGACCTGATTGACGGCCAGCGGAAGAAAGACCTGCTGGTGGTGACCGACCCCATCATGGGGGACGGGGGCAGGCTGTACAACGGCTCTACACAGGAGACGGTGGAGAACATGCGCCGCTTCATCGGGGCGGCGGACGTGATTGTCCCCAACCTGACGGAGGGGGAGTTTCTCACAGGACTGTACTGCGGGGAGGAGCTTTTGGGCTGGGAGGAGGCGCGCCGGGTGCTGGACGGGCTGGCAGCGTACGGCCCCCGCTCGGCGGTGATTACCAGCGGCCGGGAGCGGGAGACGGGCCGTCACGTGGTTTGGGGCTTTGACGGCGGGACGGGGGAGTATTTCACCGTGCCCTACCGCTTTATCAAGGCCCATTTCCCGGGCACCGGGGACATTTTCACCTCCCTGCTGACGGGGGAGCTGCTGAAGGGGCGCTCCCTGCCCCAGGGGGTCCGGCGGGCGGTGGATCTGCTGGAGCGGCTGATTTTCCTGGAGCAGGATGTGGCGGAGCGGAACAACGGCATCCGCGTGGAGAAGTATCTGAGCGTGCTCAGCGAGTGACCACCGGCAGGCGGGGGCGGAGCTGGCAGAGCACCTCGTTGGTGATGGTGCCGCACCGGGCGGCCAGCTCCTGAGCGGAGATGTCCCGGGGGCCGTCCCGGCCGATTAGGGTGGCGGTGTCGCCGGGGCGGACCTCCGGCAGGGCGGTGACGTCGGCCAGCAGCTGGTCCATGCACATCCGCCCCGCCATGGGGCACCGCCGGCCCCGGATGAGCACCTGGCCGCCCCGCTGGGCCAGGTCCCGGTGCAGGCCGTCCCCGTAGCCGATGGATACCACGGCCAGGCGGACGTCTGCCTGGGCGCGGAAGGCCCGGCCGTAGCCCGCCCACTCACCCGCCGGGACGGTGCGCACCGAGACCACCCGGGCCCGGAGAGAGAGGACCGGCCGCAGGTCCAGGGGCCGCTGGACCGGCCCGCCCTGGCTGAGAACGCCGTACAGGGCGATGCCCGCCCGGACGTACTGGCAGGGCTGAGGGGGGAGGTTCCAGACGCCGTAGCTGGACTGGATATGGAGCTTTCCCACGGGCAGGCCGGCGGCCCGCAGGCGGGACACGGCGGCGTAGAACCGGGACAGCTGCTCCTGCGTGAAGGCGGCGTCCTCCGCGTCCAGGCTGTCCGCGACCCGCAGGTGGGAGAACAGCCCGTCGATGCGCAGGTTTCCCTGCCGGTACAGGTTTTGGAGGGCGTTAAAATCCTCCGCCGGGACGCCCAGCCGGTGCATCCCGGTGTCCAGGGCCAGATGGACCCGGATGGGCCGTCCGGCGGCGGCCAGGGCCAGCCCGTGGGCCTCGTCCGCCACCGTCTGGGTCAGGCGGTAGCGCCGCAGGAGGGGGACCTCCTCCGGCGGGGTCCAGCCCAGAATCAGGATGAGGCCCCGGACCCCTGCCCGCCGCAGGGCGATTCCCTCGGACAGGCAGGCGGCGGCGAAGGCCCGCACCCCCATCCGGCTCAGGGCCCGGGCGGTCTCGGCCAGGCCGTGGCCGTAGGCGTCCGCCTTGACCACCGCCATCAGTTCCCCGCCGGGGGACAGCCGGCCCCGCAGGACCTGAACGTTGTGCCGCAGCGCGGCCAGATCCAGCTCCCGCCAGGCGCGGGCTTCCAAGTCCGGCATCCCCCTCACCTCCTGACCATAATCCGGGGCGGCTGGGCCGCCACCGTGGCATAGGCGGGCACGTCGGTGAAAACCACCGCTCCCGCTCCGATTTTCGCATGGTCTCCGACGGTAATATCCCCCACCAGCACAGCGCCCGCGCCGATGAGACAGCCCTCTCCTACGGCGGGCGCTTTTCGGTTCACCTCGCCGATGGTGACGTTCTGGTAAATCCAGCAGCGCGCCCCCACCGAGGCGTAGCGGGAGATATACACCCCGTGAAGCCCGTGGGGCAGAACGGGCGGCCCTGCGAAGCGGGCCCCGTTTCCCACATACCCCCCGTGGCGGCAGGCCATGCGGTTGAGCGTAAAGGTGAGGGCATCCCGAAGCAATTTGCGCCCGGTCCGTGCCCGGAGGAAAAACAGCCGCCAGAACAGCCCCAAATTGTCCCCCTTGGACCAGTCGATGATCCACTCCCGCATCCTCATGCCGGCACCCCCCAGACGGTGACCAGAAAGCCGCCGTCGTTGTCCCCCGAGACCTGACAGCAGCCGTCGGGCAGCTCCAGGGCGGTCTCCTCCCCCTCGCAGGGGACGTAGAACACCTGGGCGGCGCGGCCGTTGGGCAGGGTGCAGGAGCAGGGCCCCTCCCAGCGGAGGAAGGAGGCGTACTCCTCCAGCGCCAGCCGGTGCCGGACCATCAGCTGGGCGTGGGGCGGCCCTACATAGCGGAAGTGCCAGGGTTCCCGGGCGATGCCCGTCAGGGCCTCCTTCTCCCGCCGGTAGCGCTGGATGAAGCCGTACCGGGCGGCCAGGCGGCGGAAGGCGCCGCAGGCGCCCCGGTTCGGAAAGTCCGGGCGGAGAAAGTCGATGCGCTCCGCCCGCCGGCCCAGGTCGATGGCCAGGCCGGTCTGGTGCTCGCTGCACCCGGGGAGGGCCACATAGCGGCGGGTAAACGTCTCCCCGTGCCCGGCCAGGGATCCGTCCCAGATGCGCCGCTGCTCCTCCAGACTGCGCCAGCCGGAGACGGGGACAATCTCTTCCGCGCCGCCCGCCGCCCGGACACAGGCCCCCAGCAGTCCCGCCGCCTGCCGGTCCAGAAGCACGTCCGGGCAGGAGGGGAGGGCGGGAACCGGGTCGAGGGGGTAAGGACAGCGCAGAGGGTGGTCCCGGTTGACCAGGATCAGGGGCCCCCGCCAGACCTGGGCGCGGGAAAGCACGACGGTCCTCATGCCTCCACCCCCAGTTCAATCAGCCGGGAGACCAGGGAGGGGAAGTCCAGCCCCGCCCGGGCCATCATGGCGGGGTAGCGGCTGTGGGGGGTGAAACCGGGGACGGTGTTTACCTCGTTGAAGACAATTCCCCCCTCCGGGGTGAGAAACAGGTCCACCCGGGCCATCACCCGGCAGTCCAGCGCCCGGTAGACCGTCCGGGCGGCCTGCTTGATTTCCTCCGCCTTCCGGGGAGGGACGCGGGCGGGGCAGTGGATGGCGGAGGTGTTCAGGGTGTACTTCTCGGTGAAGTCGAAAAAGCCTTGGGACAGCTGGATTTCGTCCACCTCGCCCATGGTCAGGGTCTCGCAGCCCATAACGGCGCAGCCCACCTCAAAGCCGGGGACGGCCTGCTCCAGGAGGACCTCCCGGTCGTGCCGGAGGGCCTCCTCCACGGCGGGGAGGAGCCGGCCTTCCTCCGTGACGCGGCTGACTCCCAGGGAGGAGCCGGAGCGCACCGGCTTGACAAACAAGGGGAAGGCCAGCGTCCGCGCGGCCCGGAGAAATTCGGCGGGGCCCGCCCCGGCGGGGAGCAGGACGCTTTCGGGTACGGCGACTCCGGCCAGGGCGGCCAGCCTGTGGGCCCGGTCCTTGTCCATGCACAGGGCGCTGGAGAGGGCCCCGCAGCCCACAATGGGCACGCCGGCCAGCTCCAGCAGGCCCTGGAGGGTGCCGTCCTCCCCGTTTTTCCCGTGGAGGAGGGGGAAGGCCCCGTCAAAGGGCAGTTCCCGCCGGGGGCCCTCCAGCTCCAGCAGGGCGGCCCGGCCCCGGTCCAGGCGCAGCGTGCAGGGGACGCAGGGGCCCTTCTGCCAGCCTCCGCCGGGCAGGGCGTCCGGGGTCCCGGCGTAGTGCAGCCAGGCCCCCTCCCGGGTGATGCCCACTGTCAGGGGGGTATAGCGGGCATGGTCCCAGTGGGACAGCACCCCGCAGGCGGACTGGAGGGACACGTCGTGCTCGGAGGAACAGCCGCCGAAGAGGACCAGGATGGTTTTTGGGTTCATTACAAGCGCTCCTTTCAAAAAACAAGCCTTACTCTGAAATCTTATCAGAGCAAGGCTTGTTTTGTTTGGAGGCCTGTTTGAAAAAAGCTTGGGGTTTTGTGGGGGAATTCTTGCGGTTTTCTTACGGTTCCTGCCCGGCGGCCGGTGCGCCGTCCCGCAGCAGCCAGGCAAACCCGTTGGGCCACAGCTCCACGGAGCGGATATTTTCATACGGCGTGCCGTACATCAGCTCGGTATAGCGCCCCTCGCGGTCCGCGCCGGCCCGGACAAACTCGCCGCTGAAGTTGAACAGGCAGATAAGCTCCCGCTCCCCCTTCCGGCGGCACAGGGCCAGACAGCGGCTGTCGCCGCTCTCCTCCACCCGCACCTGGGCGTCCGGGTCGAAGCAGGGCTCCCCGGCCCGGATGGTCTCCAGCCGGCGCAGCCCCTGGAACAGCCTGCCCTGGAGGGTGTCCGGGTCGGCGCGCAGGGCGGCCCGGTCCCACTGGAAGCTCCCCCGGTGGAGGTAGCGGCTGTCCTCCCGCTTCTCCGGGTTGTCGTGGTAGGTATAGTCGTTAAGCTGTCCCACCTCGTCCCCGCTGTAGACGACAGGGATGCCGCTCTGGGACAGCATCCAGGCGTGAAGGGTCAGGTCGCGGGCCAGCGCCTGCTCCAGCAGGGCGGGGTCCCCGGCCTCCAGCGCGGCCTCGATTCCGCACAGAGAGGCGGTGGTGCCGCACAGCCGGGCGTCCCCCAGGCGGGGGTCGTCGTTGTACAGCTCGCCCCGGCTGGGGCTGCCCGGCCATTTGCCGGTGAAATAGTCGTTTAAGTACTTTTTGTGGGCCGCCTCGTCAAAGCCGAAGCGGCGGTTCAGCCAGGGGTAGTCCAGCCCCCAGCCGATGTCGTCGTGACAGCGCAGGTAGTTCAGGAACAGGAAGCCCCGGGGCAGGGCGCACACCGCCTCCATCTGCCGCTTCAGCAGGGAGACGTCCCCCGCGGCCAGGGTATGCCAGGTGGTGGCCATGGTGGTCACATTGTAGAGCATGTGGCACTCCGGCTTTTCCGGGGTGCCGAAGTAGGGGGCCACCTTGGCCGGCTCCATCACCACCTCCCCCAGCAGCAGCACGCCGGGACAGACAATCTCGCACACCATCCGCAGCATCCGGGCCAGCGTGTGGACCTGGGGCAGGTTGCGGCAGTCGGTGCCCAGCTCCTTCCAGATGTAGGGGACGGCGTCCAGACGGATGACGTCCACCCCCCGGTTGGCCAGGTACAGCAGGTTTTCGGTCATGTCCTGGAAGACGGCGGGATTGCGGTAGTTCAAATCCCACTGATAGGGGTAGAAGCTGGTCATGACCACCCGGCCGTCCTCCAGCTGGGTGAAGCTGCCCGGGGCGGTGGTGGGGAACACCTGGGGGACGGTTTTTTCAAACTCCCGGGGGATATCCCAGCTGTCGTAGAAGAAGTACCGCGCCCGGTACTCCTCCTCCCCGGCCCGGGCCCTGCGGGCCCACTCGTGGTCCTCGCTGGTGTGGTTCATCACGAAGTCCAGGCACAGGCTGACGCCCGCCCTGCGGCAGGCGTCGGCCAGCCGCTCCAAATCGTCCATGGCGCCCAGCTCCGGCTGAACGGCGCGGAAGTCGGACACGGCGTAGCCCCCGTCGCTGCGGTCTTTTGGGCTTTGCAGCAGGGGCATCAGATGCAGGTAGTTGACCCCGCACTCCTTGAGGTACTTCAGTCTGCTCCGCACGCCCTCCAGGTTTCCGGCAAAGGCGCCGGTGTAGAGCATCATGCCCAGCAGGTCCCGGCGGCGGTACCAGTCCGGGTCGGCCTCCCGCCGCCTGTCCTGGTCCCGGAGGGGCTTTTTGCGCTGGTCCCAGCAGCGGCGCAGCATCCCGGCAAAGGCGGGGAAGGACTCCTCTTTGTCCCGGTACAGCTCGCAGTAAAGCCACTTCAGCTCGTCAAGATGCCGGGCCAGCCGCCGGTCGAAAACGGTCTCTCTCACGGCAGGCGCGGCCCCCCTTCCGAATCAAACAGCTCGGCCAGAGCGGGCATGGCGGGGATTGCTCCGCTGCGGGAGCAGGTGAAAGCCGCGGCCCGGTTGGCAAAGGCCAGGATGTCCTTCAGCTCGGCGGCGGTCAGGCCCTCCAGCGGACGGCCGGGACGGCGGCACAGGCGGCTGAGCACGGCGCCGAGGAAGGTGTCCCCCGCGCCGTTGGTGTCGGCCACCTTCACCGGGACGCCGGGCTGGCTCCAGGTCCGGCCCTGCCAGCGGCAGAATACGCCCGCTCCGCCCAGGGTGACCAGTACCAGGGGAATGCCCTGGGCGGCCAGCCGGGCGGTGCCCTCCTCCAGGCCGGAGGAGCCGGTGAGCAGAGGAAGCTCCTCCTCCGACAGCTTGAGCACATCCACCAGGGGCAGAGGAATGGCCATCCACTCGACTGCGGAGCTCTGATTGGGCCAGAGGGCGGCGCGGTAGTTGGGGTCGTAGCTCACCAGCGCCCCCGCCTGGCGGGCGGTCCGGGCGGCGAAGATGGTGGCGCTGCGGGAAGCGCCCCGGGTCAGGCTCACCGAGCCGAAGTGGAGGATTTTCGTGTTTTGCAGGGTGGCCTCGTCCACCTCGTCAGGGGTCAAATCCCGGTCCGCGCCCCGGACAAAGCGGAAGGAGCGCTCGCCCGACGGGTCTACCGTGACAATGGCCATGGTGGTGGGGGCCTCTCCCAGCCGCAGGCCGGAGCTGTCCACCCCGTTTTCCTCCAGCACGCCCCGCAGATAGCTGCCGAAGCCGTCCTCTCCCACCTTGCCGATAAAGGCGGCGGAGGCCCCCAGCCGGGAGGCCGCCGCCGCCACGTTGGCCGGCGCGCCGCCCGGATTGGCGGCAAACAGCGGAACCCCCGCGCCGTTGACGCCGGTCTGGGTCAGGTCAATCAAAATCTCGCCGATGGAGGTTATGTCTGTCATGCCAAGCACTTCCTTTTTCAGTAATGCAATGGGAAAATGTAAATCCAAGATACCGGTCAGGGCTGCGTCCGCAGCACTGCGCAATGGGGAATCTCCGCCGGGCTCAGGGGCCTGAATGAGCGGTGCGTCCGGCCGGGCGGAAGACAGGGATATTGTATCACACCGAGGTCCGGAGAGCAAGAAAAATCAGCCGGGAGGAGAAGCGCGGCAGGCGTTAATATTAGGTTACACAAGGTCAAGCGACCAAGTGTAACCTAATTTTTTATACATACAACCGCCAAAACGTGCGAGGAGGGCCTGAAAAA
>JAAWHL010000009.1 GCA_022795855.1 Lawsonibacter sp. | reverse complement strand
CCGATCCGGCAATATCGTGGGCAATTTCAATATGGCTTCCGTCTTTTTGATCTTGCCGGAAGGATTTTCCGGCTCGGTAAACGCCATTGCCGACAGTGGGTATTTCCAGTTGGTTTCCCAAGATGATTTCAAAAATACCACCACCACCATTACCGACAACGGCGATTGGGGCGAGATTTACAAGCCGGAGAATTTCAAGGAAAACGGGAATACTTCCACATTTACAGACGGCACAGGGGCAAATATAATTCGGGTTACGCGAAAAGGCTCCGGTGTTATGGGGATTTATACTTCACAAAGTTTTACCGCCTCTAATGAGCTCCCGGATGATTGGAAGGAACTGTGGCAAGACGAATGGCAGGGTAAGCCCTGGGAAGATGACTGGCGGCAAAATACCTGGCGGGAAGATGATACCTCCCATGCTCCCGCCGCGGCTGACGAGCGGCCTGAAAAAACGAATACAGCTTCCGCGGACATAGCGCGGTACTATGAGGCCGGCAGTTTGCCTCTGTTTGAAATCACTTTCCCCCGGCTGGATGAAAAAACGCAAAAGGAATGGCTTGAAAAGCTCTATGCGGATGGGGACTTTACGTTCTTCTCTGTCGCTGCGCGTCGGCTTGACACAAATTCCGCGCTGTTTGCCGGCTTCGCCGAAAAAGCGTATGTTGATGGGAAAACGGCGTTTTTTTCCATCTTGGCCGACTGCATGGACGAAGCGGAACTGGGGCTTTGGCTGGACAGGGCTTTGGAAGATGGAAACTGGGCGTTCCAATCCATGCTTTTTGATAGGCTGGACAGGAGAGACGAATTTGACGAGCGGAAAGAGAAACAGGAAAAGGAATGGGCCGAGGCGCAGATGGCGGAATATGAGGCGGCAGGCGTCACGATGGTGGATGAAAAGACCTATTATTATCAAGGACAGCTGGTCGATATTTTTCTGGACATCCGGAAGGAAGGCTCCTTCTATACGCTGAATATGAACCCGAAGGGGACCGTCAACATCAAAATTGTCCGTGATGCAGAAAACAAAATCATAGGCGTTGCTTATATGACCGAGGCGGAAGCGGCTGAGCTGTTTGGGGATATCTGTATGGATGACCCGGATGATACAACTGATGTGGAGCTGATCCCCGTTGACTTCAGGACTGTAGCGGCAGGAGAAACCATCTTCCTGGGGGAATACACATTGTCCGATGGGGACGAAATATTGTATGACATTTCAGCGAAAACGGGAAATAGAATAAAAGTCTTTTTCGCAAAGGGCGAGCAGAAGGATGTGTCCTATTGGTCGGTGAACAACCTGCGCCAGCCGGGCGAACCGCTGGAATGTATTGCAGATTTTACCGTTGGGCCTCCGGCAGCGGAGCCCGGAACCTATCAACTGTACCTCCAGGCCCCGGACGGTGCGCTGGAGAATGTACAGGGCAGCATCTCCCTTTTGAAGGCGGAGTAGACCGAAAGCCCTCCCAAACAGGGAGGGCTTTCGCATATTCGGAGGGAGATGGGCCGTCTGCGCAGGGAATTTCGTTGAAATTTTCCGGGGAATCCCGTATAATAGCAGAATCAAGGCATAAAGGAGCATCCGCAGATGTATCATATTGATATCATGACGCTGTTTCCCGACGTGGTGGGGGATATGCTGTGCGAGTCGGTGCTGGGCCGGGGGCAGGAGCGGGGGTATATCCGGATAGACTGCCACCAGATTCGGGACTACACGGTGAACAGACAGAGGCAGGTGGACGACTACCCCTACGGCGGCGGCCGGGGGGCGGTGATGCAGGCCGATCCGCTGTACCGGTGCTGGGAGCACCTGTGCCGGGAGGCGGGGGAGCGGGTCCGCACCATTTATCTGTCGCCGGCGGGAAAGACCTTCACCCAGGCGGACGCCCGGCGGCTGAAGGACAGCTACAGCCGGCTGATTCTGGTGTGCGGCCACTACGAGGGGATTGACGAGCGCTTTATTGAGGAGTGCGTGGACGAGGAGATCTCCCTGGGGGATTTTGTCATGACCGGCGGGGAGATCCCCGCCATGGCGGTAGCCGACGCGGTGTGCCGCCTGGTGCCCGGGGTGCTGTCCGACCCCTCCTGCTATGAGAACGAGAGCCACTGGAACGGCGCGCTGGAGGCCCCCCAGTACTCCCGGCCCGAGGTGTGGCACGGCCGGGCGGTGCCGCCCGTCCTGCTGTCGGGCAATCACGCCAAGGTGGACCGGTGGCGGCGCAAGCAGTCCCTGCTGCGCACCCGCCTGCGCCGGCCCGACCTGTATGAAAAGCTGGATCTGAGCTCCAAGGAGGACCAGAAGCTGCTGCGGGAGCTGGAGGAGGAGTCCCGGTAAGAGGAAAGGGGCGGGGCGCCCTACTCGATCCCCAGGCCCTTCAGCGTACCTGTCAGAATCCGCCACTGCTCCAGCAGGGCGGCCCGGCGGGTGCGCCCGGCGTCGGTCAGACGGTAGTATTTCCGGGCGGGCCCGCCGGAAACCGCCCCCTGATAGCTCTGGGTACAGCCGTCCCGGCACAGCCCCCGGAGAATGGCGTAAACGGCGCTTTCCTGGGTGTCCGGGAAGCCGTCGTGAAGGCGGCGGAGCAGCTCATAGCCGTACTGGTCCCCTTGGAACAGAAGCTGGAGCAGGCACAGCTCCAGCAGGTCCTTCTTCAGCACAGTACCGCCCCCGCTCCCGCAAGGCCCGCGGCGGACAGCAGCACATAGGCGGAGAAGGCGGACCGGAGCTCCGTCAGATTGGTGTCCGCCAAGGAGAAGTAGGTATTGGTCATCAGGGTCAGGGTCTCCAGGGACAGCACCATGGCGGTGAGGGCCAGGGCGTACACCGCCGCCCAGCGGCGGTCCTCCTGCCTAGCCCTGACCAGGCCGTACTCCCCCATCAGCGGGATCAGCAGCCCGCCGCCCCACATCAGCGTGTCGCCCACAATGGCGCCGAGGCGGGAAATCAGGCGTCCGGGGGGGCCGATGAAGCTCAGCATATATCCCCAGGCGTCCCAGATGCCCTCCGGGCTGTGCATCCAGGTCCAGTTGAAAACCAGCACCCCGGCGCACCAGGCCAGCAGGACGGCCAGGAAAACGGGCAGCGCCCGGGGAAGACGTTCCGCTTTTTGCCCCTTCCAGCGAAACCAGACGGCGCCGCCGGCCAGCCCGAGCAGGACCGGGACAATGCCATAGTGGAACCAGTCGAAGCAGAACTTGTAGATTAGGGGATAGACGCCGGGCAGGGGACTGAGGCCGGGGACCAGCAGGCAGGCGGACAGGGCGAGAAACACCGCCAGCCACACCCGGTATGGCCGGGGCTGGACCAGCAGGCGCACCGCCTGTCCGGGCTTTCCCAGGTCCCGGCACAGCTCCTGCTCGGAGCGGGGGTCCCCGGCGAGCATCTCCCGGTAGTCGGCAATCACGTCCGCCGCCTCCGCCGGGGGCAGATACCACCCAGCGGCCCGGGAGAGGCGGGACAGATAGCGGTTTTTCTTCAGAAAAGCACCCCTCCAAACTATTGCGAAAAATATAGTAGTTACAAAATTAGAGTAACATGCCCCGGGGGAGAAGTCAAGGGGGGCGGGGCTGTTTTTCCGTTTTTCTGCCGAAAACCGGATTTTCCCTTTACACAGGGGGAAAAGTATGATACACTGGTGGAGAAATCTAGTTTTGAAAACCACATTTGGAGATGGAATATATGAGTTTTAAGATTGTCGTGGACAGCTGCTGCGACCTGACCCCGCAGCTCCTGAAGGACCCCTGCTTCATCAAGGTGCCTCTCACCATCCGCTCCAACGGCAGCACGTTTGTGGACGACGAGACCTTTGACCAGGCGGATCTGCTTTGGGCAATGAAGCAGAGCGAGGACGCCCCTTCCACCTCCTGCCCCCCGCCCCAGGCCTATCTGGACGCCTACCAGTGCGGCGCGGAGGATATTTATGTGGTGACGCTGTCGGCGCTGCTCAGCGGCTCGTGCAACAGCGCCGAGCAGGCCAGGCTGCTGATGGAGGAGGAGCAGCCCCAGGTGAACGTGCGGGTGTTCAACTCCTGCTCGGCGGCGGCGGGGGAGCTGCTGATTGCCATGAAAATCAGAGAGCTGGCCGGAGCGGGGCTGCCGTTTAAGAAGGTGGTCCGGGAGGTGGACCAGTTCATCTACCGGATGCAGACCATGTTTGTGCTGGAGAGCCTGGAAAACCTGCGGAAGAACGGGCGGCTGACCCGTTTGCAGGCGGTCATCACCGGGGCGCTGAAAATCAAGCTGTTTATGGGCGCCACCCCGGAGGGGGAGATATGCAAGCTGGGGCAGGCGCTGTCCATCAGGCAGGCCCTGACCAAAATGGTGGACAAAATCGCGTCGGACGCGGAGCACGCGGGCCGCACGCTGGCCATTGTTCACTGCAACTGCCTGGAGCGGGCTTTTCAGGTGAAAACCATGGTGGAGAACAAGTGCCGCTTCGCCAGTGTGATTATCTCCGAGGCGGGGGGGATTACCTCGGTCTATGCCTATGACGGGGGCATTGTGGTGGCCTACTGACCGGGAAATCGGCGGGCGTCCCTCCGGGGAGACCACCCGGGACGGCCCGGCCCGCCGGGATGCCGGGCGGACAGGGACGGCATGGGCCGCAGCAAAATTGATTTCCGTGGCCCGCAGACGAAAGGTCTTGACAGGCGGCGGAATATAAGGTAAAAAATAGGGGACAGGCAAGCCTGTCTCCTATTTTTATTTTGGAGGCGCTGCAAATGAGCATGACAAGAGAACAGGCCTGGAGCCTGCTGACACAGTACAACAAGGAGGCCTTCCACCTGCGCCACGCCATTACGGTGGAGCACGTCATGGGCTGGTACGCCCAGGAGCTGGGATACGGCCAGGAGCGGGAATTCTGGTCCCTGGTGGGTCTGCTTCACGACCTGGACTTTGAGCAGTGGCCGGAGGAGCACTGCGAAAAATCCCAGGAGCTGATGCGCCAGGCCGGGGTGGAGGAGCGGATGATTCGGGCCACGGCCTGTCACGGCTGGGGGATTCGGGTGGACATCAAGCCGGAGCACGAGATGGAAAAGGTGCTCTACGCCGCCGACGAGCTGACCGGCCTGATTGGGGCGGCGGCGCTGATGCGCCCATCCAAAAGCGTGGCCGACATGGAGCTGAAATCCCTGAGGAAGAAGTTCAAGGACAAGAAGTTTGCCGCCGGCTGTTCCCGGGACGTGATTGCCAACGGGGCCCAGCTGCTGGGCTGGGAGCTGGAGCGGCTGCTGGACATGACCCTGCGGGCCATGCAGGCGGAGGAATCCGCCATCGAGGCGGCGGTGGCCGCCCTGGGATGAGCCGCCCGCTTTTCCGGCTTTTCCAGAATCCGGGGGCGGTTCTCCGATGGGAAACCGCCGGCGGGGATTTTGCGAAATATGGGCCTGGAACAAAACTTTTCTTGCCTTTCCGGCCGGAAAGGTGTATAGTAAACAGGTAAATTACCAGGCCGGGCCGCCGTTTGGGGGCTCCGGCGGACGCGGGACACCGGCGGGGACGATTTTCAAGGCATGGAAGAAGGTCCGGTCGGGTCTTGTCGTGTCTCCGCCCTTGGGAAGGAAGGGCGGGAAGCGAGTGCGCATATGGGGAGGGAGAGAAGCGGGAGCGCCGGGAGCGAAGAGCCGGCCGCTCCGAAAAAAGAAGACAGAATCCCAGCAATGCAGTATAGGGAGGTTGAAATCTGAATGAGCAAATTCCTCAAACGTTCCGCGCAGGGCGCGGGAGTGCCTCATGAGAAGGGGACGAGCAACCTGGAGACGGTGAAGATGACCCTGCCCTCCAAAATCGTCCTGTCCATGGGGCAGCACATCGGCGCCCCCGCCGCCCCCGCAGTGGCAAAGGGCGACCAGGTGTACGTGGGCACCGTGGTGGGCAGGGCCGGCGGCTTTGTCTCGGCGGATATCCACTCCGGCGTATCGGGCACCGTGGCAGAGATTACCACCATCACCGCCCCCAACGGGGCCAAACAGACCGCCGTGGTCATCACCCCGGACGGGGAGCAGAAGCTGGACCCCGCCATCGCCCCCCCCCAGGTGACCGACCTGAAGTCCTTCCAGGACGCGGTCCGGGCCAGCGGCCTGGTGGGCCTGGGCGGCGCGGGCTTCCCCACGGCGGTGAAGCTGGCCCCCAAGAACCTGGACGAGATTGACACCCTGCTGATTAACGGCGCGGAGTGCGAACCCTACATCACCTCGGACAACCGCTGCTTCATCGAGGACACCCGGCACGTGCTCAACGGAATCAAGCAGGTGATGAAGTACCTGGAAATTCCCAAGTGCGTCATCGGCATTGAGGGCAACAAGCCCGAGGCCATCGCCAAGATGAAGGCCGCCATCGACGCGCCCGGCATCGAGGTGAAGGAGCTGCCCTGCCGCTACCCCCAGGGCGCGGAGAAGGTGCTGATTGAGAACTGCACCGGGCGGGAGGTCCCCTTCCCCGGCCTGCCCTCCGACGTGGGGGTGGTGGTGATGAACGTCACCTCCGTGGCCTTCGTCTCCAAATACCTGGAGACCGGCATCCCCCTGACCACCAAGCGCCTGACGGTGGACGGCGACATCGTGGCAAAGCCCCAGAATGTGGAGGTCATCATCGGCACCCCCATCCGGGAGCTGCTGGACTTCTGCGGCGGTCTGACCGCCGAGCCGGGCAAGGTCCTCTACGGCGGCCCCATGATGGGCACCTGCGTGGCCGACCTGGACCAGCCGATTCTGAAGAACAACAACGCCGTCCTGGCCTTCTCCGAGAAGATGGCCCGGATTCCCAAGGCCACCAACTGCATCCACTGCGGCCGGTGCACCAACGCCTGCCCCCTGGGCCTGTCCGCCAAGGAGATTGTCCAGGCCTACAACAAGGGCAATGTGGAGCTGCTGATTGAGCTCAACGCCGACCTGTGCATGAGCTGCGGCACCTGCTCCTTTGTCTGTCCGGCCAAGCGGCCTCTGGCCCCCTCCATCGCCCTGGCCAAGATTATGATGAAGAATGGAGGTAAGAAGTAATGGCCAACAAGTTGATTGTCTCCGCCGCGCCCCATATCACCAGCGCGGACAGCACCAGCAAAATCATGCAGCGGGTCTGCATCGCCCTGCTGCCCGCCCTGGCCGCCTCCGTGGTCATTTACGGCTTTAGCGCTCTGCTGCTCACCGCCGTCACCGTGGCCGCCTGCGTGCTGTTCGAGTACGGCTACTGCAAGCTGATGGGCCGGGACACCACCATCAACGATTTCTCCGCCGTGGTCACCGGAATGCTGCTGGCCTTCAACCTGCCCGCCGGAATGCCCGTCTGGATGGCCGTGGTGGGCGCGCTGATTTCCATCGTGGTGGTCAAGCAGCTCTTCGGCGGCCTGGGCTACAACTTCGCCAACCCCGCCATTGTGGGCCGCATCGCCCTGGCGCTGGGCTTTACCGGCCGTATGACCACCTACATCTACCCCAGCAACGGCATCGACGCCCTCTCCTCCGCCACCCCTCTGGCCGTGGCCGGCGAGCTGAACGCGGGCAGCTATGTCACCCTGCTGCTGGGCAACCACGGCGGCGTTCTGGGCGAGACCTGCGCCCTTGCCATCCTGGCGGGCGGCGTCTACCTGATCGCCACCAAGGTCATCAGCCCCATGATCCCCGTGAGCTACCTGGCCTCTGTGGCCGTGCTCAGCCTGTGCTTCGGCATGGATCCCATTGTGCAGCTGCTCTCCGGCGGCCTGATGCTGGGCGCCTTCTTCATGGCCACCGACTATGTCACCTCTCCCACCACCGAGAAGGGCAAGCTGATTTTCGGCGTCTGCCTGGGCGTTATCACCATGATGATCCGCCGCTTCGGCACCATGAACGAGGGCGTGTCCTTCGCCATTCTGCTGATGAATCTGGTGGTGCCCTACATTGAAATCAATACCCGCCAGGATAAGCTGGGCATTGCCAAGGCGAAAAAGGAGGCGGCCGCGAAATGAACAATTGGAACCGTATGTTTAAGCCCATTGTGGTGCTGTGCATCATCTGCGTGGTCATCACCGGGGCGCTGGCCGCCACCAACAGCGTCACCGCCCCCATCATTGAGGAGGCCACCCGCCTGGCCCAGGAGCAGGCCCGCCAGGAGCTGCTGCCCGAGGCCAGCGGCTTCACCAAGGTGGAGGACGTCTCTGTGGAGAACGTCTCCGATGTGTACACCGCCGACAACGGCGTAGGCACCGTGATTACCTGCTCCGGCAAGGGCTACAGCAGCACGATCACCGTTATGGTGGCCTTCACCCCCGACGGAACCATCAAGCAGATTAAGGTCACAAGCCAGGGCGAGACCCAGGGCGTGGGCACCAAGGTCACCACCCAGCCCACCGCATTCTGGGACCAGTTCGCCGGCAAGGCGGCCCAGACTCTGACCTTGGGCGTGGACGTGGATAAAATCACCGGCGCCTCCATCTCCAGCCGGGCGGTGACCAACGCCGTCAACGCGGCCATCGACGCCTACAACGAGATTTCCTGAAAGGCAGGTGTGTAGAGAATGAGTAAAAACAACAAAATGGAAATTCTGACCAACGGCATCCTGAAGGAAAACCCCGTGCTGCGGTTGGTCCTGGGCACCTGCCCCACCCTGGCTGTCACCTCCATGGCCTCCAACGGCATCGGCATGGGTCTGGCCGCCACCTTCGTGCTGCTGTGCTCCAACGTGGTCATCTCCGCCCTGCGGAAGGTGATTCCCGACCAGGTGCGCATTCCCTGCTACATCACCGTCATCGCGGGCTTCGTGTCCGTGGTGCAGATGCTGGTAAAGGCCTTCGTCCCCAGCCTGGACTCCGCGCTGGGCGTATACCTGCCCCTGATTGTGGTGAACTGCATCATCCTGGGCCGGGCCGAGATGTTTGCCTCCAAGAACAGCGTGCTGGACTCCGCGCTGGACGGCATCGGCATGGGCGTCGGCTTTACCCTGACCCTGACCCTGATGGGCTCCATCCGTGAGATTCTGGGCGCCGGCACCTGGATGGCCGGCCTGGACGGGCTGCTGCCCTTCCTGCCCGAGGGCTTCAAGATTCAGGTCCTGCCCGCCTCCGTGGACCCCTTCACCCTGATGACCAGCGCCCCCGGCGGCTTCTTTGTCTTCGGCGTGCTGATGGCCGGCGCCGTGTGGCTGACCACCCCCAGAGCCAAGAAGGAGAAGCAGGACGCGCCTGCTGAGACTGCGGAAGGAGGGAACGCGTAATGGCACTGAAACTTGCCAGCATCTTCTTCACCATGATCCTGGTGGACAACTACGTTTTGGCAAAGTTTTTGGGTATCTGCCCCTTCCTGGGCGTCTCCAAGAAGCTGGACAGCGCCGTAGGCATGTCCCTGGCAGTCACCTTCGTCATGATTATGGCCACCGCTGCCACCTGGCCCATCTACACCTTTATTCTCTCGCCCGACTGGGCCCAGGGGACCGCCCGCGACATGGGCTATCTTCAGACCATTGTCTTCATCCTGATTATCGCCATTCTGGTTCAGCTGCTGGAGAACATCCTGAAGAAGTACATTCCCGCCCTCTACAGCGCCCTGGGCGTGTATCTGCCCCTGATTACCACCAACTGCACCATCCTGGGCGTGACCATCCTGAACCTGGACAACAAGTATAACTTTGCCGAGAGCATCGTTTGCGCCGCCGGCGCCGGCATCGGCTTCCTGGTGGCTATGGTGCTCTTCTCCGGCGTGCGCCGCCGGGTGGAGGAGGCCGTCACCCCCAAGTGCTTTGAGGGCCTGCCCATCACCCTGGTGGCCGCTGCTATGACCTCCCTGTCCTTCATGGGCTTCGGCGGCATCGTGGAAGCTATCTTCGGCGTCTGATTAGGAGGGGAGAGTAAGTTATGAATCCGATTTTATTGGCAATCGTTGTGGTCACGGTAATCGGCCTGATCGGCGCGGTGATTCTGGTGGCCGCCTCCATCCTGATGTATGTGCCGGTGGACGAGCGGGTCAGTAAGATTACCGAGGCCCTGCCCGGCGCCAACTGCGGCGCCTGCGGCTGCGCCGGCTGCGCCGACTATGCCAAAACCATCGTGGAGGACGGCAACGCCGTCAACAAGTGCGTCCCCGGCGGGGCCAAGGTGGCCGGTGAGATTGCCGCCATCATGGGCGTGGAGGCGGGCAGCGCCGCCGCCATGAAGGCTGTGGTGGCCTGCTCCGGCACCTGTGAGAAGACCTCCAAGAAGTTTGAGTTTGAGGGGATCCAGAGCTGCCTGGCCGTCAAGGGCCTGTACGGCGGCGACGGCGCCTGCGCCTTCGGCTGCCTGGGCTACGGCGACTGCACCAAGGTGTGTGCCTTTGACGCCATCCACGTCACCGACCAGGGCGTGGCCCTGGTGGACCGGGAGAAGTGTACCGGCTGCGGCGCCTGTGCCAAGGCCTGCCCCAACGCCATTATCTCCATCATTCCCGAACACAAGCGCAAGCCCGTGGTCCTGTGCCAGAACAAGGATAAGGGCGCCCAGACCCGCAAGGTGTGCTCCGCCGGCTGCATCGGCTGCATGAAGTGTGCCAAGGCCTGCCCCAAGCAGGCCATCACCGTGGAGAACAACCTGGCCTATATCGACCAGGAAAAGTGCGTGGGCTGCCAGCTGTGCGTGAAGGAGTGCCCCGTGGGGGTCATCCACGTGCCGGCGCAGTCCTGAGGGCTGTATGGTTGCGCATTCTTCTCTTTTGAAAAAGAAAAGAATCAAAAGAAAACCTTTGATACAAAACGTTGTTTTGCGTTCAGAGGTGTAGAAAAGCTCCCCGGGCCGCCTGGCGGTCCGGGGGGCTTTTTACGGCGAATGGATGTGCAAAGTGCCGAATTAAGGAAAAACAGGGGATAAATCTTGCGATTTTTTGGGATTCTGTTATGATATAGTTCAGACGGGCAGGGGAGGGTTTCAGTTTAGGGCCGCCCTTTTCAAATGGCGGCGGGGCCCGGGGCAGGGCCCCGGCGGGTTTGGGCGGAGCCCAGCCGGTCAGGCGGAACCGGAACAAAAGGTGCAATGGAGGGACGGTACAATGGCAAACGGCGTCAAGGCGAATGTGACAAAAAAGGCCATCGAGGGTTCTTTGCGAAAGCTGCTGCTGGAAAAGCCGCTGGACGAAATCACGGTAAAGGACCTGGTAGAGGACTGCGGGATTGCCCGTCAGACCTTCTATTATCATTTTCAGGACATCTACGCCGTGGTGGAATGGCGGTTCCAGAACGTGACGCAGGAGCTTCTGGAGCAGACGGAGAACATGGGCCGCAAGGAGGCCATTGAGCTGCTGATTAAGATGATGCGGGAGAATAAGAGCCTTCTGATTAACACCTACCGGGCCTTTGACCGGGCCTACATCGAACGCTATCTGAGCAGATGGATCAAGCCCCACCTGTCCAGAATTGTGCGGGAGCAGGCAAAAAACTACCGCATTGAGCCGGGCGCGGTAGAGTTTATTGAGGACATTTATGTATTTATATTGGTCAATGTGCTGCTCAACTGGGTGGACCGGGGGATGGTCAGCGGAATGGTGGAGCGGCTGGACTACTTTTATATCCTGCTGGAGCACGGAATGGACGACGCGATGCGCCATTTCAGCCGCTGATGCGCGGCTTTGGCATCCGCGCCGGGATTTATCTCCGGCGGATAACAGGGGACGCGGCGGAGCCGTTTTTCAAGCCTGAGGCTTGAAAAACGGCTCCGATTCATCTTCAGACAGGGGCAGAAAGCCTGTACCGTCCCGTTCCAAAACAGGGACCTATCCCGCCTTCTCCGCCCGGGCGTTCAGGTAGGTGCGGACGGCCTGGACGCGGGTGTGGGTCTGGGAGGCGGTCATCTCCCGCAGGGCCCGCTCCCGGGCCTGCCGGCTGGTGCGCAGGTGGACGGCGGCGGCCACGGCGAAGCTGACGGGCAGGAAGGAGTAGAAGCTGATGCTCCGGGAGACCAGCATGGCGGGGGTGGCCAGGGTGGAGCCGAAGAGGGGGGTGAAGGCGGCCACAAAGGTGCCCTCGGCGGGGCCCACCGCGCCGGGCAGGGGCAGGTTGCACACGCACAGGGTGACCAGGGCCTGGGTGCCGGCCACCTGAAGCCAGCTGCTGCCGGTCAGGCCGAAAGCCAGATAGACCATCCAGGGGACGGAGAACAGCAGGCCCAGCTGCACCATGCACAGGCCCAGCACCCGCAGGGCCAGGCCGGGGTTGCGCTTGATGCAGGCAGCGCCCCGGGCGTACTCGGCCAGCTGGCGGTCGATTTTCTCCTGGGCGGCCTGCGGGCTGCGGAGGATGCGCAGCGCGGTCAGGACGCTTAAAATCCCCTGGCAGATGCGGCGGGCGGGGTTGGGCAGGAACATGACCATGGCCATGCCCAGGGTGAGCAGCACCATCATGCCCGCGCCGTAAATCAGCAGCAGGCTCCAGCCGCCCGACATAAGGTGGCGGAGCCGGGGGACCAGCAGCCACACGCCGCCGCCCCAGATCAGGGTGGCCGCCTGATAGCAGGCGGCGATGAGCATCATGTTCAGCGCGCCGTGGGCGGCGGGAATCTGGTCCCGGCTCATATAGTAGATTTGGGCGGGCTGGCCGCCGGTGGCGGAGGGCGTGATGGAGCTGACATAAAAGCCCACGAAGGAGTAGCCCAGGCACTGGCGGTAGGGGACGCGGTGGCCCAGGCGGCCCAGGATCTGTTTGGTACACAGGGCCTCGCACCCCACGTAACCCACCATAGCCCCCAGGGCCAGCAGGAGGAAGGGGGGACGAAGCTGGCGCAGGGCGGCTCCCAGCAGGCGGAGGGACTCTCCCCGCAGGAGCACCGCCCCGGTCACCCCCATCAGGGCGGCCAGAAGCAGCAGGCCCAGACAATTCTTTTTTCCTGACATCATACCGCCGCCTCCTGTGTTTTTACAATAGCCTCCATCAGCCGGTCCAGGCTTTCCACCTCCAGCTGCTCCTTCAGGCGGCCCATCCGGGCCGCCGCGCTGGCCAGACGGGGTCTGTCCAGCAAAAGCTCCTGAATCTCCCGGGCGCAGTCCTGGCTTTCGGCCACCCAGCCGATGCCCGCCTGGGTCAGCCAGCGGGCGTTGCTGCGCTCCTGCTGAAGGGCGGGGGGCCAGGTCAGAATGGGCACCTGGGCGAAGATGGTCTCGAACAGGGTGATGCCGCCGGGCTTGGTGACAATCAGGTCGGCCCGGGCCATATACTCCCACACCTGGCTGGTGTAGCCCACCGCCTGGATATTCTCCCACCGGCCGCTGAGGCGGCGGAAGAGCTTTTGATTGCGGCCGGTGATGACGGTGGTATGCACCCCGGGGATAGCGCTGAGCTTTTCATAGAAGCTGTCGTCCCGGGGCAGCAGGCCCAGGCCGCCACCCATAATCAGCAGCTCCCGCTCTCCCCGGCCGGTGCGCCGGGGCAGGGTGCGGAACTCCCGGCGCACCGGGATGCCGGTGACGCACACCAGGGCGGGGTCCACTCCCTTGGCGGCCAGAGCCCGGCGGACCTCCCGGCTGGGGACCAGATAGCAGTCGGTGTTCTGGTTAATCCACTCTGGGTGGGAGGTCACGTCGGTGACGCAGGTAATCAGGGGCAGGTCCAGCCCCCACTCCCCCTTCAGCCGGGACACCAGCTGGGCGCACAGGGGGTGGGTGGCGATGACCGCGTCGGGCCGGCGCTGGTGGAGCAGCTCCACCAGCTTATCCAGGAAGAGCCCTTCAAAGGGGGGACGGGCGTCTGGGCGGCCCAAGGCGGTGAGCTTATAGTAGGTATTGAACAGGTGGCTGCCGTGGCTGACCACCAGGTCGAAGGCCTTGTACATCACCTCGGAGAGGTTGGGCATGGCGTAGGCGGGGAAGTCCTCCACCTGGACCTGGGCCTCGGGGAAGGCCTGCAGCAGCTGCTCCCGGAGGGATTGGGAGGCGGAGAAATGGCCCATGCCGAATTTCCCCGTCAGGATTAGAATATTCATGGCGCGTCCTCCTCTCAGAGCGCCGGTTCTGCTTGGAACGCGGGCGGCGCAGGTCCCCCAGACAGGGAGATGAGTTTTTTGGATGATATTAGTATAGCAAGGGTTTCTTAAAAACATAGGGGAAGAACTCTTAAAAATTTCTGAAGAAATGAAGAAGGGGAAAAAGAAGGTGCGCCCCGGGCGGTCCTTTGACCGCCCGGGGCGCACCCATAGCCTGCCGAATCACTTGCTGTAGTCGTAGAAGCCCTTGCCGGTCTTGCGGCCCAGCAGGCCGCCCCGCACCATCTTCCGCAGCAGCAGGGAGGCCCGGTATTTGGGGTCGTGGGTCTCGGCGTACAGGGTGTCCATAATGGCCAGACACACATCCAGGCCCACCAGGTCGCCCAGGGCCAGGGGGCCCATGGGGTGGTTGGCGCCCAGCTTCATGGCGGTGTCGATGCCCTCGGGGGAGGCCACGCCGGTCTCCACCAGGCCGATGGCCTCGTTAATCATGGGGATCAGGATCTTGTTAACCACAAATCCGGGGGCCTCGGCCACCTCGACGGGTTCCTTCCCGATGTCCTTGGACAGCTGGAAGATGGCGTCGTAGGTCTCCTGCGAGGTGTGGACGCCCCGGATGACCTCCACCAGCTTCATGACGGTGGCGGGGTTGAAGAAGTGCATTCCGATGAAGCGGTCCGGGCGCTGGGTGGCCGAGGCGATGGCGGTGATGGAGATGGAGGAGGTGTTGGTGGCCAGGATGGTCTCCGGCTTGCAGATACGGTCCAGCTCGGCAAAGATGCTCTGCTTGACCTCCAGCTTTTCCACGGCGGCCTCAATGACCAGGTCTGCGTCGGCGGCCAGGGACACGTCGGTGGTGAAGGTCATATTGGCCTGGATGGCGTCCTTTTTGGCCTGCTCCATTTTGCCCCGGCTGACCTGCTTGGACAGGGAGGCCTCCAGGCGGTCCCGGGCTTTGGCGGCCAGCTCGTCATTGATTTCCCGCACGGCCACCTGGTGGCCGGTGCGGGCGAAGACGGCGGCGATGTCCAGGCCCATGGTGCCTCCGCCGATGACTACGATTTTGTTCATGGAAATCAGTCTCCTTTTTGTATAAAAATGTAACAATATTACCGATTTTTATAGGAAGTCATCTTCTCCTTATTCAGGAAGGCCCGCATGGAGTCCTTCTGGTCCTCGGTGGAGAAGCACAGGCCGAAGGCCTCTGCCTCGAAGCAGATGGCAGAGCTGATGTCGATGTTCTTGCCGATGCGGATGGCCTGCTTGGCCTGGCGGACAGCCACCTGGGGTTTGGCGGCGATAAGGCGGGCCAGGTCCATGGCCCGGTCGAGCATCTCGTCGGCGGGGAACACGTGGGTGACCAGACCGATTTTCAAAGCCTCCTCGGCGGAGAGGGTGCGGCTGGTGAGCACCAGCTCCATGGCGGTGGACATGCCCACGATGCGGGCCAGACGCTGGGTGCCGCCGAAGCCGGGGGTGATGCCCAGGCCCACCTCGGGCATACCGAAGGTGGCCTTGTCGCTGGCGATGCGGATATCGCAGCTCATGGCCAGCTCGCAGCCGCCGCCCAGGGCGAAGCCGTTGACGGCGGCGATGACCGGGCGGGGGAAGCGGGTCAGGGTGATAAAGGTGGAGTTGCCGTGGCGGCTGAAGGCCTTGGCCTCGGCGGCGGTGAAGTTGGCCATCTCGCCGATGTCGGCCCCCGCCACAAAGGAGCGCCCGGCGCCGGTGATGACCACCACGTGCAGGTCCTCCCGCTCCTCGATGGTCTTCATGGTCTGGTCCAGGGCCTGCATGACCTCCACGTTCAGGGCGTTGAGCACCCTGGGCCGGTTGATGGTAACCAGAGCGACGTTGCCCTGCTCCTGCAATTCGATGACTGCCATTTCGCATCCTCCTTCAAAAAATACGGTCCTGTCCCGGGGAGCGCGCCCCGGTCTCCTTCTATCCGTCCTTACTATATCTGATTTCCGGCGGAGGGGCAAGCGGGAAATTCGTTTCGGGGAAGATATGCCATGTTTTGGTCAATTAAGGCAAAATACCGCAGGCACGGGCGGGAATTTTATGGAGAATGAATGGGCGGGGCGGTGAATAGGATGTGAAGGAGAGAACTGACGCGGAGAGGGCGGGATGTGAAATGGAGCGGGGAGGGGGCACAGCCGCGGGCAGCGCGGTGTTTCTGACGGCGCTGGCGGCGGCGTCCCAGGCGCTGTCCTTCGGGTATCGGGTGGCGCTGTCCCGGATGGTGGGGGCGGAGGTGATGGGGCTTTACCAGCTGATTATGCCGGTATATTCGGTTCTGCTGTCCCTGACGGCGGTGGGGCTGACCGCCTGCGCGTCCAACCTGACCCCCCAGTATCTGGCCCTGGGCAACGGGCGGGGGGCGGCGCAGACCAGGCGGGTGTGTCTGGTGCTGCTGTTCCTGGGGGTGGGGGTGCTGGGGGCGGCGGTAATCGGGCTGTACGACCCCATTTCGGTGTACCTGCTGGGGGACGCCCGGACCCAGCTGGGGCTGGTGCTGCTGCTGCCCTGCGTGCTGCTGACCGGGGTGGAGAACATTCAGAAGCACATATTTTACGGCGCGGGGCTGGTGCGGCCCCCGGCCTTTGTGGAGCTGGCCGAACAGCTGCTCCGGGCGGCGGCGGTGCTGGGCCTGCTGGTGATGTTTCTGCCCCAGAACCCGGAGCGGACGGTGGGGCTGATTGTGGCGGGGATGGTGATTTGCGAGATCTTCTCGGCCACGGCCCTGACGCTGCTGTACCGCCGCCGGTTTGCCGGCCTGGACCGGGAGGGGCCGGGGGAGCAGCGGCGGACGCTGCTGCGGCGGGTGGGGGGCATCGCCCTGCCGGTGGGGGCCACCGCCCTGCTGGGCAACCTGATGGGGGCGGCCAACGCCACGCTGATTCCCCGGAAGCTGGTGGAGGGCGGGATGGAGCGCAGTGCGGCCGTCTCGGCCTTTGGGGTGGTGTGCGGTATGACCATGCCCATGCTGGCCCTGCCCACGGTGTTTCTGGGGGCGCTGAATCTGGTGATGGTGCCCCGGCTGGCCCGGTCGGCCGCACTGCGCCGGCCGGAGCAGGTCCGGCGGCAGGCGGGGCGGGCGCTGGAGGTGGTGTCGGTGCTGATTCTGCCCTCCATGGCCATGATGACGGTGCTGGGGGGCGATTTGGCGGTGCTGATGTTCGGCCAGGAGGAGGCGGGCCGGTTCCTGCTGCCCCTGGCCGCCGCCATGGCCCTGAGCTGTTATCAGACGGTGTTCAGCGGCGTGCTGAACGCCGTGGGTCGGCAGGGGGAGTCCGCCCTCATCAATCTGCTCTGCGACGGGGTGCAGCTGGCCTTTGTGTTTACGGTGGCCCTGCCCGGCGTAGGAATGCGGGGCTTTGTGGCCGGGGCGGCGGCGTCCTCGCTGCTGGGGGCGTGGCTGTGCGCCCGGCGGTCGGCCCGGTGGACCGGCCTGCGGCCCTCGGTATTCCGGTGTCTGGCCGCGCCTGGGCTGGCGGCGGCGCTGATGGCCCTGACCGGGCGGCTGCTGTTCCTGCGGCTGAAGGAGTGCGGCCTGGACGTGGTCCCGGCGGGGTGCGTTACCCTGATTTACGCCCTGGTGCTCTATCTGGCCGCCCTCCAGGCCCAGGGGGTGTCCCTGCGGGAGGTCTTCCGGTTCAAGTAAAAGCGGCCCCCCGGAGAATGTCTCTGGGGGGCTGTTCCGATTAGCTGATGACTCCGCTGGGGGAGCAGGTGATGGAGATAGAGACGGGGATGTCGTTGTAGAGCGGCTTGCTCAACGTGGCGGTCAGGGTGACGGTGCCGCCGCTTTTGCTGATGCTTTCCCCGCCGTAGGACCAGCCGCTGTTGGTGCTGTGGGTGGCGCTGGCGCTGTTTACCCAAGCTCTGGAGCCGTCATAGCCAAAAGAGGCATCTAATGTTACAGTGGCAATAATGCGGCCGCTATTTCGCACAGATATACTCTTGTCATAGCCGACACCACTGCGGGTAAACACAGGAGCTCGTGTGATAACAGTTTCAATTTCCAGATATCCGATTCCCTCTACAAATATTGTTTCTGTCTCACGGAAAATTTCGGACTCCAACGCATGACCGGGGAGCATAATGATTCCCATCAACAGGGCCAAAACCATGATAAAAGAAAAACTGCGCTTCATTTTGACAAACTCCTTTTTTGTAAAATTTCTCTCTCTTTTACCCTTCCACAGTGTAATTTACTTACGGATAATCAGGCGAGCTTGAATCCTCAATTCTAAAAGTTTCGACTCCTGATTCTTCTATTGTAATGTACATCGGTCGGCCAAAGTCGGCATAGACCAGCAGACAGAAAGATGCAACGAGAAGCACCGCCATTACCCCAAAAATAATCCGCTGCCGCAGGCGCTTTCTATGAGTATACCGTTTCAGCACCTCCTGGTCCTCGCCCTCTAGCATGACCTGTGCCAGCTCCCGGGGGTCGCCCAAAAACTGTTCTACCTCCTCCCACGGGGCCTCCGGGTTTCCGTTTTGGTAATCCCGGGCCATTTTCCGGGTACGCTCCAGCAGCCGGTGCCGGATATTGGACGGACACGCGGCGTTGGCGTTCCCGGAAAGGGCCTGTACAAGCCTTCTTTCATAGAGTTCATATTGGCTCATGAGTATCACCCCCCCTGCCGGCCCTCGTTCAGGCCAAGAATGCGGTCTGCTGCGCCGGTAAAGCCCCGGTATTCCTCAATCAGCTGCTTGAGATAGTCCCGCCCCGCCGGGGTGACGGTAAAGTAGACCCGCGTCCGGTTGTCCACCGTGACGGTTTTCTCCTCGGCGACATATCCGAAGCCCTGGAGGCGGTAAATGGCTGGATACAGGGTGTTGAAGGTGATGACCCCCTCGCTGAGCTCTTCCAGGCGCTGGGCTATCTGATAGGTGTACATAGGTTCCTTTTGAAGGGTGAAGAGCACCAGCATTTCAGTGGTGGCTTTCTTCAGGGATTCCCGGATGCTGGCGGGAGTTCCGCTGCGGACGCGCAGGTCAGATTGTTCTTTTTTCACGATATTGAATACCTCGGCTTTCCTGACTGAAATAACTTTAGCATAAAATAATATCAAAGTCAATATATTTACTATTGACAAATATGTGGAGATGGAGTATGATAATGCCACGGACACAAAACCGGCCGGTAATGTGGCCCCAAAGCTCTGAAAGAAATTGTCTGATTTTTTTGGAGGTGATTCCACCTGAAAAAGAAGGTTTTGTCCATGGCGGCCTGTGTGCTTCTGCTTGCCGTGTGTGCGCCGGCATCAAATGCCGCGCTTCAGTCAGGGTACGAATCCGCAGAGCCTAGACAGAATACGGCCGGTTCCTCTCTGATTCTGGCAATGGGGAACGGCGGGACGATTGGCTATGTGAAATCAGCGGACCTGGAAGGACCGGAAGTCAGGACGCCGGAAGAAGCGCTCGCGTATCAAAGACAGCGGCCTGACCGCAGGGAAATCCCGCTCTATGCAGAAGACGGCGTGACTGTGATTGGTACGTTTGAAATTTTTTGCGGCGGTAAACTTCACCCATGGACCCCCGGTATGGACTGGACTGAGATAGCAAGAGAGGAAGCAGAAAAGATGATAGAGGAGGGGCTCTTGTGATGACAATGAAGGTTATTAAGAACCGGACAAAAGCAGGCGTGCGGCTTTTGTCCATTGCCGCGCTGGTGTTCTGCATGGTCGTTCCTGCAATGGCTGTAGACTCGCCTAAGTCAAGTACAACGAGGAATGGACGTACATATCATTTTTGGAGTACGGCAGATGCTGGCACCAAGGCTCTGACTGGAGCAGGTTTTATTACTGTGAGTAGTAAAGTCCCACAGGGTAAACTTGGAGTTAGTGTCCGGGTTTATATGAAGCAAGGCACCCAGGGAATTTTGTTGGATAGCAGCGACTATACATATAATGAGAAGTCAAATGCGGACGCCTTCTTCCAATATTTTAGTTATGTGTATGGATCAAAAGGAGAGGCGGGAATACAATCATATCGTGTCAGAAGCGCTATTAAAATCTGGGACGATAGTTCGGGCGTGTTTGTGACCTATACGACAGAGCCGACTCCATATGTGAGCAATGGAAGCTCAACAATGGAAGTGAGAAGCAGCGCAGGGGATGAAATTTCGATTCAATCCAATGAGAAGGGCGAAATTTATGGCCCCGAGTGCGAATTAAACGAAATCGGCATTGAGCCTGACCTGATTCTGGCGATGGGCAAAGATGGAACCGTCGGCTATGTGAAAGCGGCGGACCTGGAAGGGCCAGAGCTCAATACGCCGGAAGAGGCGCTCGCGTATCAGATGCAGAGACCCAATCAATGGGAAATCCCGCTCTATCGGGAAGACGGTGAGACGGTCATCGGCAGCTTTGTAGTGGGAGTTGCGGCCCGTGAGAAGGCAATCTATACGGCGCTGGACGAGAACGGCGAGTACCCCCGCACAGCGTCCGGCAAAACCTACGGTTCGCGGCTCTTGTCCCGGTATGTGGGCTATGAGCCGGAGCTGATCTCGGCAGTTGGTCTGGACGGCACCCGCGGCTATATCAAGAGAGCGGATTGGGAGCCCGAAATCAATACCCCGGAGGAGGCCCTGGCCTATACGGAGAAGATGGCGCAGATTCCGGAGGGCTATCTGGACGTTCCCCTCTATGACCTGGAGGAAAACGTGATTGGGACGTTCCGCGTTTACACCGGAAATTCCGAGGAAGTGCCCCCCGAGGTTCAGGCCACCATCGACGGGCTGGAACAGCAGAGGGCGGCCAAGCTGGCGGCGGAAGGCTGATTTCCAGTGAAACAGAACAGCGTGAAGCAAGCATAACGGCCCCCCGGAGCATGTCTCCGGGGGGCTGATTGGTATCCGGCGTTCCTACTGGAACCAGCTGCGGCGGGGGCCGATGCGGAAGGGGCGGTCCTGGGACTCCGGCTTTGGGGGGCCGTTGAGGGCAAGACGGTAATAATCCTGGTCCAGAATGGCGGCGGAGTAGGCCACGCGGTTCTGCACCTCGGCGATCTGCTCGGCGACATAGCTCTCCAGGACAGGGGAGCCGTCCCAGCTGGAAAACTGGTCGGTGACGGAGTTATAGCTGCCTTGGTCGGTGAGAAAGCTGTAGTTGGAGAAGACGACAAGGCCGGGGGCGTCGGACAGGATATCCCGTCCGGCCAGCAGCCTGGAGTCATACTCCAGGCCGAACAGATTGGCCAGCGTGGGCATGACGTCCAGGCTGGAGCAGTATTTGTCCACCCGGACGGTCCGGCCCATGCCGGCGTTCCAGAGGATCAGGCAGTTCTCGTAAATCTCAAACACCGGATCCACGGTGTGGCCCAGCAGCTCGCTGTACTCTTCGTCCAGCAGGCCGTAGGGGTAGTGGTCGCCGGAAATGACAATCACGGTGTCCTCCAGCTTTCCCGTCTGCTCCAGCTGGTCCAGCAGGCTGGACACCGCCAGCTCCAGCTCCAGCTGACAGGCCAGATAGCACCGGACCGGGTCGCTGTAGGGGAGGCCGGCCACCTCCTCAAAGTGGCGGCGGCACATGGCGTTTTCCTCGGTGTTGTAGTTCAGGTGCCCGCTGACCGTCAGGCAGTAGACCATAAAGCGGTCCTCGTTTACAAACTCGGGGACAATCTTTTCCATCATCTCCAGGTCGGAGGGGAAGTTCTCGGTCAGCTCCATGTCCAGCCCGTGCCCGATGGCCCGATAGTCGTAGCCCATGTTGGGGAAGGAGCGGTCCCGGTCGTAGTAGTCATAGAGGTAGTCGTGGTAGGCCAGGGTGCGGTAACCCAGGGCGGCAAACTGGTTTCCAAAGCCGAAGGGCATGTAGTTCTCGGAGGACAGGGAGTAGCTCCACACCCCCGGCTTGGGAATCAGACCGGTGGTGGTGACGTACTCCCCGTCGGAGGTGGACACCCCCCACAGCGGAGTGTAGAAGTGCTCAAACACGAACCCGGAGTGGGACATCCGGTAGAGGGTGGGGGTGCGCTCCGGGTCCACTGCCAAATGGCAGAGGCCCTCGGCGACAATCCACACCAGGTTTTTGCCCTCGAAATAGCCGGTCCACTGGTTTTTCCGGGTGGGCTCGGCTTGGGCAAAGTACCGGTGCATCTCCAGCAGGTCCTGGTCCTCCTCGCCGGCAATCAGCGCCTGGAAGTCCAGATCCAGCACGTTGTACTCCTCCGGGGAGAAAACCGGAGCGGCAGCCGCCGGGAGCTCCTCCTGCCGGCCGTCGGACAGCGGGACCGATTTTTTCCGGTTGACGTGTTCCCGGTCGGGCTCGATGCCGAACAGCACCCGGCGCAGCTCCAGCTGGGTCTGGGTGAACATGCCGAAGTTCTGCACCTCCAGCTCCGGGACGGCGGCCTGGGTGTAGATGTACCGCAGGGACATCACCCCCCAGCCGCAGCACAGCACCAGCGCCATGGCGGCCAGCTGAAGGAGCACGGCCAGCAGAGCCCACCGCAGGCGGCCTCTGGAGGGGAGCTCCCCGCCGGGAAGAATCCGTCCGGCGCAGAACAGGGCGGGCAGGACGGGCAGGAGCAGCATGATGATGGGGAACCAGTTTACCAGGATTTCCCCCAGGGCCATGCCGCCGAAGGCGCCGGCCACCATCCCCATTTTGGTCAGGGAGAACACGGTCATGAAGGTTTTGAACAGGTGGTAGTATACCGTCTGCGCGGCCATCCAGGCGCAGACCAGCAGGGTGGCCAGGGCCAGGGCGGGCCTGCCCCGCCTGGGAGACAGACCGGCGCACAGCAGTCCCAGCAGACAGGCCAGGGGCAGGGAGAACAACAGGGTGAAGACCGCGCCGGGCAGGGAGAGCGAGTGAAAGCAGTACAGCTTGAGAAACAGCTCGTCATAGTAAATCACGCCGGCGAAAAAGAGGGAGGGGGCCGCCAGCCGCCGCCAGCGGCTGTAGAGAGAGCCCTCCCCCGGTCGGCCGGCCCGGAAGAAGCTGGGCAGAGTCATGAGCGCTTGATACCTCCGAAATGCAGTACCCGGAGCGGGGGACCCCGGGGCCGGAATTGCATTCCATTTTACTCATTCTCCTCCCCGCTGTCAAATCTTGCGGGCGGATTTCAAAAAAACTTAACAATTTTCCGGAGATGATAACACCGGGATTGGATTGACCCTCCCTGCGGGCCGTCCGGCCCGGTGCGCCTCACACGGAAATGCGCGCGGGGGAGCCCGCTATGAGCGGGGGTGTCCGATTTGCGGCGTTCACGCCGTAGGGGGCGGTCTCTGCGCCGCCCCGCATTTGGAAAAACATCCCTCCCCGGCGGGGCGGCTCGGAGGCCGCCCCCTGCATGCGGTTATTTCCGCTTCCGGCATAAAATGCGCGAGATACGCCCATGTGCGCAATCCCCCTTGACATTTTATTTCAGTCGTGGTAATATCATACACAAATAGCTGTCAATAAAAAACAATATTGGTTTGCAAATATCAGACAGATCATGTGTTATGAAAGGAGTTCATTATGAAAAAACAGATTGTGCGGTTGATGGCAATGGTTCTTTGTCTTTCCATGGTTTTTACATGTAATGTTTTCGCCGTTTCAGCCGAAAGTGTTGATTTGGACACCAGAAGGATACTCTACGGTCAGCTGAAAGAACGAAATGCGTTGGACAAGCTGGATTTTTATGAAGATATCCTCAACTCACTGAACGCGGGTATTGTACCTCATGGAAATGATGACGAGTACATAAATGTATATGCGGAATTTGCAGGCCAGATAGCTACAATTGTTTCACTGGCACAGGTGCATGTAAGCAGCCGTCTTGCAAAACAGTTACAGGATAATGGCGGACGAGTAATGCTTACCTCAACGTCAGAGGATGAACCCGGCGATGCTCCGGTGGCCAGCGCATGGACCAGATTCCCCTACTTGTACTTGTTTAATCCCAACGCTTACAGGATTGAAACAGAGGTTTTTCCCGAGTTTGACCCGTTTGAGTAACAGAGAAATCAATGAAAACAATCGCAAAGGTGTGGGGTAGAGTGATTCTCCCAAGTGGAATCATTTATCTGGCTATCTTTCTGGCGGCAGTAGCCGCGTTTTCCGATGTCATTGTCGTAGACCCGGCATATCACCATATATCTTATGAAAATTGGATCTGGTGCCTTGATGTGTATAAATCTCCTGCTTGGTGGGATTTGACTTCTGATTACTTTTTTACAGCGGAAAAAATCGTTAATTTCGCATTCAGACTCCTTTTTCATATCAACCTGGCCTATATCTTTATCAAGCGGGAACAGTTTTTGACTACCAGAAAAGCGGTGGTTCTGACTGTGGCCGCCATTGCGATACTGGATACGGTACTTCACTATTACATTAGATTTTATGTGGACTTCTACCGTATGTACATGTACGGCACCGGAAACGCAATGCTTGCGCTGTATATGGTTTACTGTGGTCTGAAACGAAGAAAGGCCTTGAAGCCTGCCCCGCCGCTGTCAGCTGATTCCTGACATATTCAGAGGGTCCGCCGGAAATCTCCGGCGGACAGCTCTTTGCTGCACTGCTCCCGCGAGACTGGTCTCGGGAGCTGCAAAAATCCCTGGCGGCTAAGCCACCTTCCAGACCGGAACACCTCACGGTCTGGTGTCAGGCAGCAGTCCCGGAAGGTGATATTCAGAGAGAGGTGCCCTGTATAGCCCAGAGCATCCAGGGCGCGCAGGGCGCCGGACACCCCGCTGCCGGATCCTGGGTCACGGCCGCCCTGACCGGCAAAGTGGACATGCCCCACCCGCCCGTTCAGAGCGCTGTACCAGTCCGCTGCCGACTCGCCACGCTCCAGAATGAAGGCCAAGTTCAGACAGGCCTTCACATTGGCACAGCCCACGTCGTGCAGCATCCGGACCAATGAATCCAGGTCCCAGACAAAGGACCCCAGCACCGGCGCGGCGGGCTCCAGAAGCAGGGTGATGCCCCGCTCCTCCGCCCGACAGGACACCGTCCGGATGGCGGATACGGCCCGCTCCCGGTTTTCCGGACTGGGGGCGTCCAGGTGCTGCCAGCCCGTGCCCAGCAGCATGGACTCCGCGCCGAAGAGAGCTGCGTCATCCACATACTCCAGCACCCGCTCCAGGCTGAATTGCCTGATCTCCTCCTCCGCGCTGGCGATGTTCAGGGGGTATTTGTTCATTTGCTCCGGGTAGAACACGGGCATGTCCAGGCCGTACCGCTCCATCATGGCCAGAATCTCCCGCCGGCGCGCTTGGCGCTCCTCCTGGGTATAATCGGCGTAGCAGTAGTGTGGGGAGGCGGCCCAGAGCTCCAGGCTGGAAAACCCGCTGGAGGCAATGCTGTTCATGGCGTACTCCAGGGTGTAGTGCCAGTAGGGCGCGGTTACGACGCACAGCTTTGCGTTTTTCACTCAAAACACGCTCCTTTCACCAGCTGTTGGACAGATTTCCGCCGTCGAAGTGGGCGCTGAGATATCGGATATTTTGGGCATAATAGGTCTCCGGGTCCAGGCGGTATTTGGCCGCCGCCATCTCCATAGTGATGTAGCGGGAATAACCGTGGGCCCGCAGGGCGTCCAGATGCTCGTCCAGGTCCTGGGTGCCGTCCCCCCACATTAGATGGCCGTCGGGGTCGCCGTCGTTCAAGTGGATGTGGTGGACGTTTTCCCCCAACACCTCCAGGTAGTCGGCCAGCTTCTCACCGGCCGCGTACACGGGGACCGTGTCCACACAGCATTTGAGATAGGGGGAGTCAATCTCCCACACCATGCGGCTGAGATCCTCCAGGTTGGTGGCCAGGGTGGACTCGCCGATGCGCAGATTCTCATAGCACAGCACCACGCCGGTCTCCTGACCGTACTCGGCCAGGCGCTGGACGGAGTCCCGGGCGTATTGGAATCCCTCAGAGTAGGGCATATCCCGGTAGGGCCGGCCGGGGCACAGCAGCATCTGATGGCAGTCCAGCTCCGCTGCCGCGTCCATAAACCGCTTGTACAGAGAAACCGTATTGTCCCGCAGGCGCTTCTCCCGGGCCGCAATGTTCACCGGATACACGTTTTCTTCCGGCATCATGGAGATGACCTTCAGCCCGCTGTCCCGGATCTGCCGCTTCAGCCGGGGGATGGGGTCGCCGCCGTCGTAAAAATGGAAGTGGGTGGTACAGCCGTACAGCTCAATACTGCGCACCCCCAGCCGCTGCATGGAGTCCAGAAAATACTGGAAGGAGAAGCGGGAGTACACCATATTGGTGGCCGCCAGCTGGTCCATCAGCAGTTTTGACATGACTCTTCCTCCTTTGCAGGCCCGTTCAGTACAGGTACTCGCTGAGGGCGGCCAGATTACGCACGTCGCAGGAGAAGGGGTCCTGATAGTAGGCGGGCATGGTCAGCTCCTGGCTGAGCATCCCGGTGTAGCCATTTTCATACAGCACCCGCAGGTCCTCGCCCAAATTGCGCCTGCCCTCTCCCCAGATCATGTGGAAATAAGGGGTCCCGTCCTGGAAATGGGCGTGGATAATATTTTCGCTGCCGAAGGTGTCAAACCACTGCTGGATAGTCTCTCCGGCCACGCCCATGGCGCAGGTGTCGATCATCACCTTGAAATTTGGGTGGTCTACCATATCGTAAATCTGCCTGATGTCCTGAATCCGGTATCCCATCAGGGATTCCTGGGGGCGGAGGGCCTCACAGGCCATGCGTACACCGTACTCCTGCCCCACCCGGCACAGACGCAGGAACATCTCCGCCGCCCGCTCCCGGCCGTCCTGAAGGGGTTCGTTCCAGTAGCCCCAGCCCGGGTTCACCTGGAGAATCCCTGCGCCCAGCTCGGCCGCCAGCCGGATACCGTTGGCGAAGAACTGGAAGGTCTGCTCCTGCACCTCCTTCTCCCGGACGGCAAACTGATAGCGGAACCGGCAGCTCTGGGCGGAGACGGCGGCCGCCTTCAGGCCGTGGTCCCGGAGGAGTTTTTTCGCCCGCGCGGCGTCCTGAATACCGTTGTGGTCCAGGAACAGGCTTTGATGACCCGCAATCAGCTCCACGTTTTTCACCTGGAGCCGCTCCATACACGAACAGAAGTAGTCAAGGGAATAGAAGGTGTCGTAGTGGAGATTGAAGTTGCAAAACTGCTTGTCCTTACTGAAATATTTCATCACACCGCTCTCCTTGTCAGTCTGCCAGATAGCGGGCGAAGGCCTCCAGGTTTTTCCTGTCCGCCTCCGCAGGGGTGAACCAGTCGTTCTCCGGCACAAACTCCGTCCCCACAAATCCCCGGGCCTCGTCCACCAGGGAGGGGTCAAACCAGTTGCCCCGGACATTCAGGTTCAGCCCCAGATGTCCCTGGTATCCCCAGCGGTCCAGGGTCTGAAGGTAGTCGTCCAGGGGGTGCAGGCCCTGTCCCCAGACCAGCCGCCCGCCGGGCCGCCCGTCGGTGAAGTGGATGTGGACAACAGCGTCCCCCAAAGCCCCAAACCACTGGTCCAGCGTTTCCCCCGCCGTGCGCACGGCGCAGATATCCGCGGCGGCTTTCACGCTGGGGCTGTTCACCGCCTCCAGCAGCCGGAGCAGCTGGGGCAGGGTGTTGACAATCACGGACACGTCAGGGCACAGGGTCTCCACCGCCAGGGTGATCCCCTCCTCCCGGGCGATGGGGGCCAACGTCCCCAGCATATCCTCCGCCCGGCGCAGGACCTCCCCCGGGTCCTCGTCCTTCAGTCCCCCGGCGCAGCTCAGGGGGACGATTGCGGCCCCCAGCCGGGCCGCCGCCCGGATGGCGTTGGCGTAGTAGTCCCGGGCCATCCGGCGCACCTCCGGGTTTCCGGAGCAGAGGGGGAAGGGGTAGGTGACGCACTCAGGGGAGAAAACCGGGATGTTCAGGCCAAAGCGTTTCGCCTGTTCCTTCACCTGGGTGCAGTCCTGATATCCGTCGCAGCCCAGCAGAAAGTGGGGCGCACCTGCCCAGAGCTCTACGCTCTTGATGCCCAGCGCCTGCTGGGTCTTCAAAAAATACTCAAAAGGGAACAGCCTGTAGTGGAGATTCACCCCGGCCAGCTGCTCCCGGCGCAGCAGTGCCATTTTGATTCCTCCTTACGGTTTCAGGCGGTAGATTCCGGAGCCGGTGGGCTCCACCTCCACGCCGTACAACTCCCTGGCCGCCTGGGGAGAGACCAGACGGCAGTTCACGTCCCGCAGCACCTGCTCCGGTTCCCGCTTCCTGGGGTCACCCACGCCCCCGGCGCCGGGGGTGTGGACCAGAATAGCGTCTCCCTTCTTCACCGGCAGGCTGCTGGTCTTGTGGGAGAGCTTGGTACGCTCACCCGTCTCCCCGTCCAACAGGTAGAAGGCCCCTGCGCCGCCGGGCAGGCCGCCCTCCAGCCCCCACGGCTGGAACTTCTGCCGGTCACCCAGGCAGTTGACTGCCATACCGTCGCTGCAGATGCGGTACTGCCGCTCGATGCCGCAGCCGCCCCGGAACCGTCCTGCCCCGCCGGAGTCGGTGCGCAGGAAGTATTTTTCCACCATGATGTCCGGATACTCCATTTCGGTGGCCTCAATGGGCATATTGGAGGTGTTGGTCAGATACACCTGCACCCCGCTCAGCCCGTCGCAGGAGCGGCTGGCCCCCGAGCCGCCGGCAATGGACTCATGGCAAATGAAATAGTTCCCCCTGGAATTCTCCGTGCGGCCAAAGAGCATACAGGTGGTGCACGCTCCGTTAGAGGCGGCCAAGCTGCGCTCCTTCATCACCCCGCCCAGTGCGCCGAAGATGGCGTCAGGGATGCGCTGGGCCGCGTCGATGAGTACGCAGACGGGGGCGGGCTCGACGGGGTTGACCAGGCACCCTTTGGGGGCGATGATCTCCAGGGGCCGGAAGATGCCCGCGTTGGTGGGCAGGCCGGGGCCCACCAGGGCTTTGATGGAGTAGAGAATGCCGGCCATCAGCACGGGGAAGGGGATATTGATGGGGGCCTCCACCTGGGGATGGGTCCCGGTGAAGTCCATGGTCATTTTTTCTCCGGCCACGGTGATCTTCACTCTGATGTTGATGGGGTGGGGCACCTGGTCGCCGCAGCCGTCCACAAAGTCCTCAAAGCAGTACTCCCCGTCGGGAATCTTCCGGATGGTGCTGAGCATCATCCGCTGGGAGTAGTTTTGGATCTCCTCCATGCAATCCAGCAGAGTCTGGCCGTACTTCTCATAGGCGGACTGGATTTTCTCCGCCCCGATCAGGTTGGCGGAGATCTGGGCGGTGAAATCCCCCCGGCGCTCCTCCGGCGTGCGGGTGTTGCCCAGCAGCAGGTCCATCACATCGTCGTTGATCTCCCCGTCCCGGCAGATGCGCACAATGGGGATGCGGGTGCCCTCCTCAAAGATTGACCTGGCATTGCCTACAATGCTGCCCGGCACGGTGCCGCCGATATCGGAATGGTGGGCGATGTTGCTGACCCAGGCAATCAGCTTTCCCCCGGCAAACACAGGGGCGGCTACGGTGATGTCGGGCAGATGGTTGCCGCCGCCGTGATAGGGGTCGTTGACAATGAACATGTCCCCCGGATGGATGTTCTCCGCGCCGTACTTGCCTATGATGTTGCGGGCGGCCAGCAGCTGGGCGGCCAGCAGGATGGGGATGCTCCCCTCTACCTGGGCCACCACGTTGCCCGCGGCGTCCATAACGGCCGCCGAGTTGTCCCGGCGCTCCTTGATGTTGGTGGAGTAGGCGCTTTTGATGATAACCGTGTTGGTTTCGTCCGTAATGGACAGCAAAAGGTTGCGAATGACCTCTACAATGACCGGATCCACAGCTGCGCCCATGGTTCACCCTTCCTCTCTATATTCAGCGATCATATTGGAATAACCGTCCGACAGGATATGCCAGCCCGGCGGGACGACGGTGGTGCAGTCCATCTGCTCCACAATGGCGGGGCCGGACAGGCGGGTGCCGGGGACAAAGGAGGCGCGGTCGTAGATTCCGCAGTCCACATAGTCCTGCTGCCCTTGGAACAGCACCTTCCGGCGGGCCGCCGGCACGGGGGCGGGGGCGTTTTCCTGGATGGGCTGCTCCGGAATCTCCGGCTTGGAGATCAGGCCGATGGCCGCCACCCGGTAGCTGACCAGCTTGACGCCGGCCCCGTCGCTGCGGTAGCCGTAGGCCTTCTTGTGGGCGGCGTGGAAGTCCTCGACCGCCCAGGCCAGTACCTCCTCGGTCATCTCGCAGGCCCGCAGGGGGACGGTGATCTCATAGTTCTGCCGGTCGTAGCGCATGTCAATGGCCCACTCAAAGCTGTGGTGCTCCTCGGCCACGCCCTCCTTCACCAGCATTTTCCGGCCGTCCTCCGCCAGGGAGCGGAAGATGTCCCGAACCGCAGGGATGTTCTCGGGGAGGGCCTGCATAATATTGGAGCAGGAGAAATCAAAGCGGGTATCCGCCATCAGCAGGCCCAGGGAGCAGAGGGTGCCGGGGGAGGGCGGCATAATGACCCGCTTGATGCCCAGCTCCTGGGCCACCTCGCAGGCGTGGAGCGGGCCCGCGCCGCCGAACGCCATAAGCGTGAACTCACGCACGTCGTATCCCTTTTCCACGGAGACAACGCGCACGGCACGCATCATATTTGAGTTGACAACAGAAATAATCCCATTGGCCGCCTGTTTCAGGTCCAGGCTGGTTTTGCTGCACAGGTTTTCCTGAATCGCCCTGACGGCCTTGTCCAGATACACGTCCATCCGGCCGCCCAGGATCTTCTCCTGGTTCAGCTTTCCCAGGACGATGTTGGCGTCGGTGACGGTGGGCAGGGTGCCGCCGCGGCCGTAGCAGGCCGGGCCGGGGGTTGCGCCGGCGCTGCGGGGGCCCACCTTCATGACGCCCCCCTCGTCGATGGAGGCGATGCTGCCGCCCCCCGCGCCGATGGTGATGATGCTGATCATAGGGATGCGGGCGGGATGGCCCTCCACCAGGCGCTCGTTGGACACCTGGGGGCGGTAGTTTTCAATCAGACTGATGTCGGCGCTGGTGCCGCCCATGTCAAAGGTGATGATCTTGTCCGCCCCGCACTGCCGGCTGATGTATGCCGCGCCGATGACCCCGGCGGAGGGGCCGGAGACTGCGGTTTTGATGGGGGCGGCAATGGTCTCCTTGATAGAGATAATGCTGCCATTGGACTGGGTGACATAGGGTTCAACCTGGATTCCGATGCGCTTTACCGAGTCCTGGAAATTCTTTACGTAGTCCTTCATGCTTGGGCCCAGGTAGGAGTTGAGCACCGTGGTACTCATGCGGGAGTACTCCCGGAACTCGGGCACAAGCTCGGAGGAGATGGTGATATAGGCCTGGGGGTACTCCTCCTGAATCAGCTCCTTGATGCGCTTTTCGTGTTTGGCGTTCAGGAAGGAGAACAAGGTGGCCACCGCCACAGCGTTGACGCCGTTGGCCTTGAACAGGCGGACCGCCTCCCGCACCCGCTCCTCGTCCAGAGGAATCACCACCTGGCCGTCGTACCGGACGCGCTCGGGCACGCCCAGATTCATGCCAGGCTGGACCATGGACTGGGGCTTTTGGGCCAGGGTGTCATACATCTCCGGCCGTTTTTGCAAGCCGATTTCCATCACATCGTGGAACCCCTCGGTGGTAATCAGTCCCACGTTCGCCCCTGTCTTCTCAATCAGAGCGTTGGTGGAGACGGTGGTGCCGTGGGCCAGATAGACGACGCTGGCGGTGTCCGCGTGCTCCATGGCGAGAATCTTTTGAATGCCGTCCACAATGGCGATGGAGGAATCCTGGTTGGTAGAGCTGTGCTTAAAGTGGAAGAGCTTTCCGGTTTCTTGACTGAAAATGGAAAAGTCGGTGAAGGTGCCGCCGACGTCTACGCCGATCATATAGCCCATGAAACATTACCTCCTAAAGGAATCGTATCGCTGCATTCCGGGGCATCGCCCGCCCAAGGGCCGCGCCGTCTCATACGGGAGTTCGGCCGTCCCTGGGAAGGGGCGGTAGGCCGGCGGCCGCCGCGGGGGAGGCCCCCCGCACGGCGAGGTCCGGCTCTGAGCTGGAGATGGGGCAAAGTCTGTGCAGCAGCCGGAATCAGCCGCGCAGCTGCTGCACGTAATCGTACAGGCCGGGGGTATCAAAGAATCCCTCGCTCTCCAGCTGAGCCGCCAGAGGCTCCATCTTCTTGATGAAGGATTCCTTGTCAAACTCTACAAACTGGCCGCCCTCCTGCTCGATCTGGGCCTTCTGCTCGGTCCAGGAGGAGGAGTTCTTCTCGTTGAACATCTCGGAGGCCTCCTCGGCACACTGGGAGACAATCTCCTGCTGCTCGGGAGTCAGGGAGTTCCAGGCGTCGGGGGTCAGGATGATGCTCTCCAGGGCGTAGGCGTAGTCCACCAGGGAGATGTAGGGGGCGTAGAGGTGGAAGCCGTTGGCGGTGATGTTCTCATAGGTGCACTCCCCCGCGTCCACCACGCCCTGCATTAAGGCGTAGGTGTACTCCGACCAGGCGACCACCGTGGGCACGGCCCCCAGGGTACTGAAGTTTTTCTGAAAGATCTCAATGTCGGCGATGCGGAATTTTACGCCCTTCAGGTCGTCTGCGCAGGTAATGGGTTTTTTGCCGAAGATGCAGCGGGGATTCTTCTGGAAGTTGTAGTTAAGCATGTGGAACCCGGAGTCCTCCAGCTTGTCCAAGGCTGCTTTGCCGTAGTCGGACTCCAGGTAGGCCATCAGGTGGTCCATGTCCTCAAAGGCAAAGGCCATGGCCATGATGTTCAGGTCACGGGAGTAGGCGGACAGGGAGTCCAGGGCGATGGTCATGCCCTCCTGCAGCCCCACCTGCATGTTCTCCAGCATGACGCTGGAGTTGCCCAACTGCTCGCCGGGGTAGTACTCAAAGATGATCTCGCCGCCCAGGCGCTCGGTGGCCAGGTCGCAGAACATTTGGCCGGCCTCAGCCATGATGTCGGTGGGGTTGGAGACGGCGCCGATGCGGAATACCCGGGGCTCCTTGCCGGGGTCCGCAGGGGCGGAGGAGGCTGGATTGGAGGCCGCAGGGGTGGACGCCGCAGGGGTGGACGCCGCAGGCTGCTGGGGCTTGGAGCCGCAGCCGGACAGCAGGAGGGACAGGGCGCATACCGCCGCCAGGATGCCGGACAATTTCTTTTTCATCGTGTTTCCTCCTTAAATTTATGGTTTATTAAAGTCCTCGAACGCCGGGCGAGGTCTTTTTCTACATAACTCCCATCAGCCGGGGGAACCACTCGGTGACGGCGGGGATGAACATAATCAGCAGCTGGGTCACCACCAGGGGCACCAGGAACTGACAGCCGTACTTCAGGCACTTGTTGAAGGGGACGCCCGCCGCCTTGGCGGTGATAAACAGAGAGGGGGCCACCGGGGGCGTCATCAGGGAGATGGTCAGGTTGAACACCGCCATCACGCCCATCTGCACCATGCTCATGCCGATGCCCTTTCCGATGGAGATCAGCAGGGGGGCCAGCAGGATGAGGATTTGAGAGGCCCCCAGAAAGCAGCCCAGAAACAGCATCAGCACGTTGAGCAGGATGACGATCAACGCATTGCTGCCCAGGGAGAGCAGGGCGGCCACCAGCACCTTCACCAGGCCGGAGGTGGTGATCATCCAGTTGAAAATCAGCCCCGTGCCGCACAAAGCCATGACCATGGCGGCGGAGGAAATGCTGCTGCGCAGGGCCTTGAGCAGCATCTTCACGCTGAAGCGACGGACGCAGACGGCCACCAGGATGCAGAAGGCGGAGGCCACCACGCCGCACTCGGTGGGGGTGAAGGCGCCGGTCATGATGCCGGCAATCAGCACCGCCGGGCCGGCCACGGCGGGCAGCGCCCGCCAAGTGGCGCGCATACGCTCGCTCCAGGTATATTTTTTAGACTTGGGAGCCTTGACCCCCAAAAACTTGATGGACACGTAGATCCAGACCATCAGCATCGCGCCGCACAGCACCCCAGGGACGATGCCCGCCATAAACATGGCCATGGTGGAGCTGCCGCTGAGGAAAGCCCACATGACGAAATTGATGCTTGGCGGGATGATGGGGCCGATGACGGAGGAGGCGGCGGTGACCGCCACGGTGAATTCATCCTGATAGCCGGCCTCCCGCATGGTTTTTACCTCAATGGTGCCCAACCCGCCGGCGTCGGCCAGGGCGGAGCCGGACATCCCGGCAAAAATCATGCTGGCCAGTACGTTGGCGTGGGCCAGGCCGCCGGTCAGGTGGCCAATCCAGGCCTCCACCCCAGTGAACAGCCGGTCGGTCAGCCCCACCTCGTTCATGAAGATGCCCACAAACAGGAAGGCGGGCACCGCCATCATGGTAAAGTCGGAGAAGGAGGTGGACAGCTTGGAAGCAAACATGACGAAGCTGTCCCTCTGGTAGAGGATATACAGCAGGCTGGAGGCCATCATGCCGAAGGGAATGGGCACTTCAATAAGCAACAGCACCACAAATACGCCCAAGCACACCCACACAATGGGATCAATCAAGGCGGACCACCCCTTCCTCCGGCAGAGCATTCATCAGCCCGTTATCCCGGGTCAGGCCATACTCTACAGTCCGAAAGGCGCACAGCAGAACCATCAGCATCCCCATAACGACCATAGGCAGGGCCAGGTAGTAGGCCTTGGGGAAAGGCAGGCCCATCCGGGGGGCCGTTTTCACCTGCAGGCCGAACAGGGTGATGCCTCCAGGCACAAAAATGGCGGAGACAATCAAAATGCACAGGTTGGTGATCCAGTAGATCACGGTTTTCACCGGCCCGGGGACCCGACGAACCACAAATTCGATCATAGCGTGTTCATTGTGCCAGTAGACCACCACAAAGCCCAGGGCGTTGGCCCAGACCATCAGGGCCAGCACATATTCGTCCACGCCGTAGATGGGGGAATTGAATGCGTAGCGCATGACCACCTGGGCAAAGGTCAGCAGCAGAAACAGCCCGGTAATCAGCGCAGCCAGCACGTGAACGGCGTCCACCAGCCGGTCCATCCCTCTATGGATGGCCGCAAGCGCTCGTCTCATAAACTTAGCTCCTTTCTTTGTGTCTGATTTGAGGTCCATCAGGGCAGCTGGTGCATCAGCTCCCTGTTCTGAAGGTACAGCTGCCGGAACAGCTCCTTGTAGGGCGCATACGCCCTGTGATGCTCCATATTCGGATGAATGACCTGCCGGATCTTGACGATCTCGTCCAGGCTGTCAAAGTCTTTGCGGGCGCCGCAGCCGATGGCCGCCATCAGGGCGTCTCCGTAGGACGCGCCCACCGTCTCCTGGGGAATGTGCAGCTTCTCCCCCAGAATATCGGATACAATCTGCATCCATACCCGGTTCTGGGCCCCGCCTCCGGCGGCAATCACCCGTGCAGGGTGAATCTCGTGGTCCCGAAGCACCTGAAAGATCTGATCCACGCCGAAGCCGATCCCCTCCAGGGCCGAGCGGTAGAGGTGGCCCCGGGTGTGGGCCAGGGTCAGTCCAAAGATCATCCCCCTGGCCTCCGGGTCATCAATGGGACTGCGTTCCCCGGCAAAATAGGGGAGGGTAATCAGCCCGCCGCAGCCGGGAGAGATGTCCGCCAGCCCCTCGGTCATGGCGGCGTAGGCGTTGGAACCGCCCTGAGCCTCCCGCTCCAGCAGGTCGGGAAAGAGGGAATCCCGGAACCACTTGGTCAAAGTACCAGCGGTGTTCGTGCCGGCGGAGACGGTGTAGGTCCCCGGAACAGTAAAGATGGTGCCCCGCACCCGGTCATCCTCCACCAGGAGGCCGGTACACAGGTTCATGTAGAGGGTGGAGCCGAACTGGAGCATCACCCGTCCGTCCCTGTACACCCCGGAGCTGATGGCCTCGGCGCAAGAGTCCCCGGTGCCGGTGATGACGGGGGTTCCCTCTGCCAGCCCGGTCTCGGCGGCCGCCCGTGCGGTGACCCGGCCCGCCAGGTCGGTGACGGCCTGGGCCTGGGGCAGCTGGTCGGGCCGGCAGACCGGCGGGCAAAGCGCCTCGTCAATGGATCCGTCCGCGCGGTACATGGGCCGGAAGGAGGCCCGGGCCAGATAGCGGTCGATGGTGTAATTCCCGGTCAGCTTGGCGGCGAGATAGGAAGAACCGGTCAGGAACTTAAAGGTCTTCCTATAGACCTCAGGCTCGTGGTTTTTGATCCAAAGGATTTTTGCGGCGATATCCCCGGAAGACATGGGCCGGCCGAACAGGGCCCTGACCCGCTCCGGACCGTAGTACCCGGTCAGGAATCGGATTTCCTCCTCCGCCCGGGCATCAATGCCATAGAGGATTGCCTTGCGCAGGGGCCGGCACGCCTCGTCCACCGGGAGGCAGTCACAGCCCAGGGCGCTGGCCCCCACCGCACGGATGCACCCTGCCTTCAAACCGGCCTTGACCAGCAGCGCCTTGCTGATTGTGCAGAAGTCGTGCCACCATACCTGCTCCGCGTCGTGCTCGTAGTGCTTTGGGCGGGGGTTCTCCATGCCGTGGGGGACCGTGTGCTGGCACAGGATCTGCCCCGCGCCATCCACAATGACGCCTTTGCTGCTGAAGGTGCCGATATCGATCCCCATAAAGAAATTTCCCATAGCGCCGTTCCTTCTGCTCAGTTTAGGGTGTCCCGGTAGGCCTTGACAATAGACATGAACTCCCTGACCCGCTCCAGATCCACCGTGTTGGCCGTTTTTCCGTCCTTCTTGAAGGCGGATCCCACGCAGGCCCCATCGCAGCAGCTCAGTTTCTCCAGGATATTCCCGGCGTTGCAGCCAGTGTTGCAAATCACAGGGACGTCCCCGGCATAGCTGACAATCTCCTTGAGAAACTCGCTGTCCGTCTCAGTGCCGGCCCCCGTCCCCGAGACGCACAGGGCATCTGGCGCGCAGCGGTGAATCAGCGACCCGGTGATGCTCTTGTAGCTGCGGCTTCCCAGATAGGAGTCAGCCTCCGGGTTTACTTTGCAGAAAATTTTGATTCCCTGGGCGTTCAGATGGTACTTGCGGCGAATCACTGCGGCCGGGTCAGGCTCGTAGAGCCCGGAGTCCCCCGCATAGACGCCGGTAAAGGAACTGCGGATAAAGCTGGCCCCGGTGGCCACGGCCAGATCCAGAGTCGCCAGAGGGTTCATCACCACGTTGATGCCATAGGGTACCCGCAGCTGGCTGTAGAGCCGGCCCACCACAAAGGCCATAGCCGACACGGTGACGTAGTCCACCTTTTTCTGGAAAGGATAGCTGTACTCGTTCGAGAACAGGATGGCATCTACGCCGCCGTTTTGGAGATCCTCCAGTTCCTGGGCCGCCGTGTCAACGATATACTTTAGTCCGCCCTTCTCATCGTAGGCGGGGTCTCCGGGGAGGGCGCGGATGTGAAGCAGAGCCACAATGGGCTTTTTCACTCCAAACAAGGTTTCCATCGCCATATACATCCTCTCCTTTACTGTTTGTCCGGGAAGCTATGTCCCATATTATCTCGTATATGTCTTGTAATGTATTATACACTATACGTACATGAATGTCAATGCTTCCGCGGCGGCGCCAGTTTGGCCCTTTTGATTCAGAATTGTAAAAAAATACGGGGGGCCGGAAGCTGTTTTAGGAAAATAGCTGAGAAAACATGTTGGAACAGCGGAAAATTCCACGTTTATTTTGTCGGAACTGACAAAAAAGCTTGGAGAATAGCCGCGGCTTGCTTCAGAAGGCGACTGAAACGCTGAAAAAGCACGGAGGAAAGGGAGAGAAAAACATAGAATTCCTATGGATTTTTCAGGGGATGCAGTGTATAATGATTTTTGCTAGGTATTATTAAGTCTGCATCTGTTCGCCTCCTGCGGCAGAGAAGAGATTGCGCAGTCTGACAGGACGGACGGCTGTAAATTTTTCCGAACGGAGTTATGAGAGATGGTACTGAAGCATGATACATCCATTCCGCTCCACCAGCAGTTATCTGACTCCCTGCGTCGGGACATCGAGACTGGAAAATATGCCCCAGGCCAGAAAATCCCCACCGAGCTGGAGCTGCACCAGCTCTACCAGGTCAGCCGCGTCACGGTGAGAAGCGCCCTGGACTCTCTGGTGAAAAGCGGCCTTCTGATCCGCCGCCGGGGAAAGGGGACCTTCGTCGCTCAGTCCCGTATGAGCCGGAGCATCACCCACGATATCAGTTTTTCCGACATGTGCCTGCAGAGCGGAATGGTTCCCGGGGCCCGCACCATCAAGTCGGTGATCGAGGCAGCCAGCGATGACGACCTGCGGGAACTGGAACTGACGCCCCCCGCTCAGGTGGTAGTGCTGGAGCGCATCCGCTACGCCAACAGTGTGCCCGTCTGCATCGAGATCCACCGGATGCCCGAGCGGTACCTCTTCCTGCTGGAGGAGAACCTGAATAACGCCTCCCTCCAGAAGGCCATTGCTGCCCACAACATCTCCTGGGTGGGGTACGGAAAGACCATCAAGCTGGTCTATGCCCCCTATGACATTGCCAAATACCTATCTGTCAGCCAAGGCTACCCGCTGATCTCCATTCAGGCCGTCTCCTTTGACGATCAGGGCCCCGCCCACCGGGTCACGCAGCTGGTCGTCGGCGACCGCCTGGAGCTGCACACCACCTGACGGCTGAAAGTTCCGGAAAAGCGGAAAGAATTGGACCATATGCACAGAAGGGATTGACATTTTATCTATGCTATGGTAATATCATACACAGATAGCTATCAATAAAAAATATAAAATGAAAAGTGGCGATATTTAATAAAAGTTAAATGTACATATAAACGTTAAGATACACATTTATGAAAGGAGATTATTATGAAAAAGCATTTCATCTTAAACAGGACACTCTCTTGGATTCTGTTGGCGTCCCTCACACTTTCGCTCTTCACAATGTCCGCTTTTGCCGCAGATACAGGCGGCCGTATCGTCCAGGAGAAAATTGAGCAGTCTCTTCTGAGTATTCTGCCGGAGCCTGAAGCCTACGGCCTGGACGGGGTGGATATGTTTTCCCTGTACCTCGGAGAAGCCATAGCGGCTTATGAGGTAGCCGGTGGAGCATTGGAAAAGCTGGATATGGTAATTTATCCCATATTCGATCATAACGACCGGACAGTCCTGATTGCCGCCGTAACGCAAAGGGGAAATGAGCCCGTTGTGTCACTGTCCAATACGTTCACGGATGACTTGTGCGCATTTTCTCCGGATGAAGAGCTTGCGTTTGTCTATGATAACAGCGGGGTTTTCCTGTTCGATGGGAACGAATTGATTCTGCTGGAACAGGTTCCTGAATGTGCCGATATGGGTCGGGACAGCATAGACACACTTGGGCAGGCGCAGCTTTCGGCGTTGGAAGGAGCTTTCTTGTCTCCCTGTTCCAGATTGTCTGTCCCTGATATTATGTCGTTGGGTGTTCTCGGATCAGACGATGAGGAAATCAGCCTGAATGTTCAGATAGTAAAACAATCAAGCAATAAAACATGTTGGGCCGCAGCTATGGCCAGTATGTTAAATTACGGGAGAATTTCTTCCCAATATCTTACTGAGAATTCTATTATTAAATCCTATTATGGGAATGATTACGATGGGGAATCCTCCCCTGCTACCCGAAGTCTGGTCAATAATGTAAATCGAAACTATAGCGCATCTTTGCAATATGTAGGCAATACAAACAATGCCCGTTCGGACATTTGGGATGCTCTCTGTGGTGTAACAATCAGAAATACTCCCTATCCTGTATATGGGGATTTTGACGGTCAGGATGTGTCCTGGGACCATGCTATGGTTATCCGTGGAATGGTGGGCTGGGAACTTTTCAGTGTAATGGATCCTCAAGTTGGAACGTATTCTACAGGGACTATAAACCGTTCAGGAACTGAGTTCTCAATTACACTTCCACGTACTGGACATACCTATGTACTACAGTATTATGCGTATAAATATTAAGCAGAGGTGAAATATGCTTGAAAGGAAACGAAAATGGTGCTGGTGGCATCTTTTAATTGATCTGTTCCTTTTTGGCTGTATTGTTTTCATTTATCTCCATCCCCGCCCAATTACATGTGATTTGCCGATTTACGACAGACAAGTTCGTTCTGTTTCTGTCTATGTGGCGGGAGAAGGCGGCGTTTACTGCAAGGAGTTTTCCGCCCAAGATGCAATCCCCGCGCTTCGCCAAATCAAGTATGAGCCTTGCACAATTGTTAACCGGACTGGTTATACCGCCCCAGGTTGTCCCGTTCTGGAGATTGCGGTTCACTATAACTATCAAGACGATGTATTTTTTACCATTCTTATCACCCATTCCGGTCTGGGTGACGCTGTGCTGGTATCTACTCCTGAACTGTTTAACGCTTACGGGCAGAACGTATACTACTTGGGTACCTGGCCAGACAACGGAGATTTCTGGTCCTCTGTTGGTGTTCCGGAGGCAGAAGTTCCCTATGACGAGCTGCCCAGCAGGCAGTTTCGGAGCTAGTGTGCAAAACGCTCCCGTCTTTGAGAAAAGAGGCGGGGGCGTTTTGCGTTTTATGACAGTTTGGAATAGAGCATGAAAACGGTGGAATATCTCTGCTTTTTGGAAGGACTTTGGATATTGTGAGTAAAACGCTTGACATCTGGTCAACGTTGTGGTAGGCTTTTGATAGCTGTTAATAAACACCATAAAGAAGGGAGAAATATGCCGATTTATAAACAAAAAGGTTTTTGGTTTCATCTTTGCATTGAGCTTTTTCTTCTGGCCGGCATTGTTTTTGTGTACCTCCATCCCCGTCCGGTCACTGCCACGCTGCCGATCAATGCCAGAGCCGCCCAGACGGTTTCTGTTTACTTGTCTACCGCGGAATCGCCTCTTTACTGCAAAGAATTTCCTGCCCAGGATGTTATCCCGATTCTTCAACAGATTACATACGAGCCCCGTCCGTTTCTAATTACAGAGGATTATACAGCTCCCGGCTGTGCCACGCTGGAAATTGAAGTTCATTACTATGATAAGGACGTATTTTTCCTCGTTTCCATGACCCACTCCGACCTGGGAGACACGGTTCTGGTTTCGACTCCCGATTTGTTCAGCGCTTACGGATACACCGCGTACTATCTGGGCACTTGGCCCGACAGCGGAGACTTTTGGCTGCCCATTGATGTTCCGGAGGCAGAAGTTCCCTATGACGAGCTGCCCAGCAGGCGGTATCTGACCTAAAATCTGAGGGCCCCCGTCTCTGAGGAAAAGAGACGGGGGCCCTTTGCATGCTATGACAGCTTGGAGAAGGCCATGAGAACGGCGGCGGTCTCCGCCCGTGTGGCGGCCCCGGAGGGGTCCAGCTCGCCGGAGGCGCGTCCGCTGAGCAGTCCGGCGGCCGCGGCCCACTGGACGGCCTCCAGGGCGTAGGGGCTGACGGCGGAGGCGTCTGGGAAGGAGCGCAGGCTGTCCCGGGGGCGGGTGGAGAGGCCGCGCAGGCGGGCGAAGCGGAAGAGCATAAGGGCCATCTGTTCCCGGGTGACGGGGTCGTCGGGGCCGAAGCGCCCGCCGGCGTACCCGGCGGCCAGCCCCCGCTCCGCCGCCCAGGCGGCGGCCTGTGCGGCGTAGTGCTCCTGGGGGAGGTCCGGGAAGCGGCCTGTCTGGGCGGCCGGGGAGCCGGACATACGGTGGAGGACGGTGACGAACATGCCCCGGGTGACGGTCAGCTCAGGGGAGAAGGTTCTCTCTGAGGTGCCCGACATCCAGCCCTGCCCGCAGACGAAGTCCACCGCCTGGGCGTACCAGCTGCGGGGGGACACGTCGGAGAAGCCGCGGACAGAGAAGGCGGAGCAGGCGCTGGAAATCAGCGCCGCCTCCCGGTCCTGGGAGAGCTCCCAAAAGCCCACGCCGGCCAGTCCCAGCTCCCGGGCCAGCCCGCCCTTGGCGGCGGCGGACTCCGGGTCCTCGTAGGTGAGGAAGGAGCGCCGCCCGTAGAGGTAGGGGGTCCGGGCCTGGCTGTGGCGCAGGGCGCGGTAGGCGCTGTCGCTGAGGAAGTCCCGAACCACCTGGTCATAGCTCAGGGCCAGGGAGGAGGAGAAGGAGCCGTACAGGCCGTTGTTCCCCCCGGTCACCCCCTGGTAGCAGTAGCCGTACAGGGGGATGCCCAGCACCAGCTTGTCCCCGGGGACGCCCCGGTCCAGCCAGAGCTTCACGCCGTCGGAGACGCTGGTCTTGTACTGGGGGGAGGGTTCGGAGGGGGTGTAAAGGGGCGCGTTGAAGTCGGCGTATGTATCCCAGGGGCCGTGGAGGTCGTAGGCCATCAGGAAGATGTGGTCCACCAGCCGGGACACGGGGAGGGGCTGGATTTTGTTCAGGTAGCCGGCGTCCGGGGCGGCGGCGATGGTCAGCAGGTAGGCTTTGCCGTCTTTTTGCCCCTGGCGGTCCAGCTGCTCCCGGAGCTCCTGGAGCAGCAGGGTGAAGTTCTCCCGGTCCTCGGGGCGGTGCCCGGTGCCCGGCGTGCCGCCGGAGACGGGGTATTCCCAATCCAGGTCCACGCCGTCCAGCCGGTGCTCAGCTAAAAACGCCGCGCAGCTCTGGGCGAAGGTCTGCCGCCGGGCGGCGGTGGAGGCCGCGTCGGAGAAGTTGGCGGAGCCGTCCCAGCCGCCCACCGAAATCAGCAGCTTCAAATGAGGGTGCTCCTCCCGCAGCCGGACCAGCTGGGCCAGGTTTTTCCTGTCCTGCGCGGGGTTGGACAGGGCCAGGCGGCTGTTGCCGTCGATGCCGGCGAAGGCGTAGTTGATGTGAGTCAGACGCTGGGCGGGGATGCGCTGGGGCGTGTACCCCTGGGCGGAGGCCCAGCTGGCGTAGTAGCCAACCGCTGTTCCCTGGGGGGCGGCGGCGCTCCGCTCGGGGACGGCGGAGGCGGGGAGGGCGGAGAGAAGGAGGGCCAGGCACAGCGCAATCAGGAGGCGCGGCCGGCGTTTCTTTTGTGGGTCCAAGAGAAGTCACCCCGTTCGGCAGAATTTGTTCCCTCGCGGGGAAAAGGTGCCTCCATTATACCGGAACGGGGGAGCGGAGGGCAAGAAGAGAAGTCTGGAAGACCAGGAAAAAGAAGGCTCAGGCGTCATGTCCGGTTATGAATACAGGTGTTAAGGCAAACAGCGGGGCCGCCCCGAAAAGCGGCCCCGCTGTTTACGGATTTTTGGAGGAGCAGAAGTCCAGCACAAAGCGCTGGATGAAGTCGGACACTCTGGTCTGGGGCGGCCGGACCATGCCCAGGCGGCAGCCCAGTTCCATAATCCAGGGGTCGCGCTCCATATCCCGGGTGGGTTCCCACACCGGCAGGCCCGCTCCGTTGGGGTCGCCGGTTTTGAAGAAGTTGGCCCAGTACCGGCTCATGGCCTGGGACAGGGCGCGGTCGCTGTCGTTGTAGGGCCGCCAGGGGACCTTGTCCATGCTCTGGAACACGTAGGCGTGTTCGCCGCTGTGGAAAGCGCCGGCCCCCTCCGGGCCCGGGGCCTCCTTGGTGAACAGGTAGACGTAGGGGGCGGGGCGGCCCAGCAGGTTCTGGCGCCGGACCCAGGAGTAGCAGGCGGCCATTTTGACGTCTCCGCTGTCCTGGCGGCGCACCTTTTGGGCGGTGGAATCGTCCTTGACGCCGGCGGCCTGCCAGTAGTCCTCCCAGGCGTCCCCGAACCCCCGCCGGAGGTACTGCCTCAGCGTGTCCTCCGTGACAGAGTCATAGGTGCCGTAGGCAAAGCCCTCGTGCTTGGTGGTGCCGATTATGACGGGGATATTGGCGGGGTACTCCCCCAGATAGCCCGCCGTGTCAGGGGTGTGGAGCAGGGTATACCCGTCTGGCTTGGGGGAGAGGTGGGCCATGCTGGTTTCCGGGCCGGCCTCAACGCCGTTGAGGATGGTCTCGGCGGGGAGGGCCCGGGCTTCCTCAATGGAGGAGACCCCCAGGGACTCCAGCACTTTCCCGCCGAAGGCCTCGCTCTGCTCCAGGGTGGCCTCTGCGGTCATGTACCGGGGGTCCATGCCGCCGGCACTCTGCATGACGGCGGCGAAGAGGCTGCCCTTGAGCAGGGGGGTGGTAATCAGGCGCTGCACGGCGGTGGCGCCGGCGCTCTGGCCGAAGACGGACACCCGGTCCGGGTCGCCGCCGAAGGCACGGATATTCCGGCGGGCCCACTTCACCGCGGCGATCTGGTCCAGCAGGCCGTAATTGCCGGAGGTGTAATGGCCGGTCTCCCGCTCGGACTCCAAGGAGAGCTCCCTGTGGCACAGGCCGGCGAACACGCCGCAGCGGAAGCCCACGGTAATCAGAATCACGCCGTTTTTGGCGAAGCCCTCGCCGTCGAATACGGCCTTGTTGGCGTGGGAGTCGCCGCCGTGGAAGTAGAGCGCGGCGGGGTACTGCTCTCCCTCCCGGGGCAGGGGGGCCCAGATGTTCAGATACAGGCAGTCCTCGCTGCGGGGGTACTCCAGCTGATCGAATTCCCGGCCGTAGAAGGTCTTCAGGGAGGGCCGCCGGTGCATATTGGCGCTGGCGCGGAAACGGGCGTCCCGCACGCCCTCCCAGGGCCGGGCGGGCTGGGGGGGCCGCCAGCGCAGAGCGCCCACGGGGGGCGCGGCGTAGGGCACGCCGAAGAACATGAGCACGTCGCCGTCCTCGTTCAGCTTTCCGGACAGGGCGCCGGTCTCCACGATAGCCTGGGGTTGGATGTTCATAGGATACCTCCTCAATTCTGCTGTCTGGAGGACATCTCCAGCAGACGCCTCCGGTTGATAAGAAACAGGCCCATGGCGATGAGAATGGGTACAATCATGCACCGGTAGACCATGGCGTAGCCGTCGGCCTGGGTGCCGGAGGCCTGGACGGACTCGGCAATGCGCCCGGCGATGGAGGGCCCCAGAAGCTGCCCCACGTCGGTGCCGAAATAGTTGGTGTTGGCGCCCACGCCCCGGCGCTCCTTGGAGACGCAGCGCATACACAAAGCCTGAATGGCCGGCTGGCAGGCCCCGTAGCCGAAGGCGGACACGGCGGCGGCGGACAGGAAGGCGGGCAGGGAGGCGGCCCGGCTGAGCAGGAAAAAGGAGGCCGCGAAGAACAGGCAGGCGGGGACAATGGCCCTGTCCAGGCCGAACCGGTCGGCGATTGTGCCGCTCAGGGGGCGGCTCATCAGCAGGAAGACGGCGTAGACGGTGAAGTACAGGCCGATGTGCTCCACCCCCCGGGACTCGCCGTAGAGGGCGATAAAGGCGTTGATGCAGGCGTAGGACATGGACAAAAAGGCCATGATGACCGCCGGAATGACAGCCTCCCGGGCGATAATCCGGTCGGGGGTGATGCGGAAGGCGCCCCGGGGCGTTTTCCGCTCCGGTTCCCAGATGATGTTGGTCAGGCCGCAGGAGAGGGCCACCAGGACCGCGCCGATGGCGAAGGTCTTGTTATAGCCCAGGCTGTCCGACAGGGACAGGCCGATGGAGGGCCCTATGGCGGAGGAGACGGCCTGGGCCAGGGAGAAAATGCCCAGGCCGGAGCCCATTTTCTCCTCGGGCAGTGCGTCGCTGGCGATGGCCAGGGCCAGGGGGGCAGTGCAGCCCACGCCCACGCCGTGGAGCAGGCGGCAGAAAATCACCATGGCCACGCTGGAGGACAGGCTGTAGCCCACAAAGGCGGCGGCGATGATCCCGGTGGTCAGGGTCAGCAGCCGCTTTTTGCTGAAGTAGTCGAAGGCGGGGCCGCTCACCGGGCGGATGGCCAGGGCGGTCAGGGCGAAGATGCTGGAGACCAGCCCCACCACCGAGGCGGCGGCGCCCAGATGGGCGGCGTATTTGGGAATCAGGGTGTTCATCATATACTGTCCCATCTGGAGGGAAAAGTTGACAAGGAAGACGCTGAGGAAGGTAGGATTCCAGATGGAGGTTTGACTGCGTGTATTCATGTTTGTTTCTCCCAATCGCTTTTCAGACCCCGGCCCGGGGAGGCGGGGCCTCTCCCGGGCCGGGCGCAGGGGGCCGGGCCGTCCGGCGGATTATGAGCAGCGCTCAAAGAAGCGGTAGGTCTCCTCCAGCACCTTCACCCAGGCGTCGGTGTGGACGCCGCCGCCCACCACATCCAGCTCCACGTCGTAGCCGCCCTCCTTCAGGGCCTTGTAGGCGGCCTTGATTTTCTCAAAGCCGTGGTCCTCGGTGCCGCCCACCATGCGGATGGGCATTCCCTCCAGGCGGTACTGGCCGATGGTCTCGGGGTTGATGCCGATGCCGAAGGGGGCGATAGCCCGGAAAAGCTCGGGGTGCCTGCCGCCCATGTAGAAGGCGCCCAGCCCGCCCATGGAGTTGCCCTGGAGGAAGATGTGCTCCCGGTCGATGCTGTAAGCGGCGCACACCGTCTCGATGGCCTTCAGCACGCCCAGCTCGCCCAGATGCCGGCGGTCAATCTCCGCCTGGTCCATGTGGTAGGGGTTCTCCGGGCAGGAGAAGTCCGGGGCGACGGCGGACAGGATGGGGCCGCCGGGGTCCAGGTAGTTGCCGTAGGTGCTGTCCTTGACGCAGGCGTTGGGGGCTAGGAAGATGTAGTTGAAGCGCTCGCTCCAGAACTGCACCCTGTTCTGGGACAGGGAGTAGATGAACTGCTCCCCCAGGCCGCCGCCGTGGAGGGCCACCGTCATTTTGGAGGGGCGGGCGGGGTCGTAGGAGGTGGGGACGTAGAGGCTGTAGGTCATGACCTTTTTTGCCTCCTCGAACCAGTAGCTGCGGTACAGCTCGCCGTCGTGCTTGCCGTTCAAGTCCCGGTTCATGGCGAACACGGCGGCCCTGTCGAACTGGAAGCCCTCCCGGGGGACGGCCTTCACAATAAACTCGCCGGGGACCTCCTTGTACTCGTACCGGTCGCAGACGGCGGTCAGGAAGCCGGGCTGGTTCCAGTCCCGGGGGCTGAAGGGGGGATAGTCCAGGGAGTTGGCGGCGTACTTGTCAAAGGCCTTGGACATAAAGCTGCCCACAGGCAGATAGAGCACGCCGTCCACCTTCCGGCAGGGGCAGGCCATCCGGACGGGGCCGCCGGGCAGCCGGATTTCGTCGCTGCCGGCGGTGACGTCGGCGCTGTCGTCCCGCAGCTCGATGTGGGCGCCGTCCTCCCGCAGCTCCACGTCCAGGTAGGGGCCGTAGATGCGCTCCAGGTCGGGCAGGCTGACGAGTCATGGGCTCGGCCAGGGCCTTGGCCACGATGTTGGCGCCGGTCTTCTCGTCGCCCTCCAGGGTGTCCACCAGCTTCTCCACGGCGGAGATGGCGTCCA
>JAAWHL010000094.1 GCA_022795855.1 Lawsonibacter sp. | reverse complement strand
GCTGTCCATAACCGCCGCTCCAACAACTTTCCGATGCGTCCACTCTCCTGGCTTTCTCCTCTCGAGTTCCTTGTCCAATTTGTTTGACAAACTTACAAAAATTGAGCATCCCCGCCTTTCGGGCCGCGGGAATCAATTTGCGCTCTTCCGGGGTCCCCACGCAGGGCGGGACGGCCCGGCCCGCCGGGAAAACCGGCAAATTGGGCCGCCGCGCCCTGCCCGCAGAAAAACCGGTTTCCGCGTATGCGGGCCTGAGCATCCATGCGCCGGCAGCAAAAGCCGCCTGGAACCTCAGCAGTCCCAGGCAGCTCCCGCCGTCGGCGGCCCCGCCTGAATGCTGGGGCTGGCCCAAATCCGTGCAGCGAAATTCCCGCCTGACAAGCGCCCAGGTGCGCTGCAAGGCCTTTGCTCCTTCCGTCAGAGCAGGCCCTGCTCGGTCAAAAAGCTATGGGCCACGGCGGCGACGTCCTCGCCCAGAACGTCCACCCGGTAGGTCAGGTCAGTCATGGCCTCGTTGGTAAACCGGCCGCCCAGCAGATTCAAAATCTCCTCCAGCTGGGGCGCGGCCTCGGCGCAGTCTTCAAACAGGCCGCTGCGCACCACCAGAACCCCGTTGTATTCGGGGAAAAAGTGCCGGTCGTCCTCCAGGATGGTCAGGTTGGCCCGCTTGTTCAGTCCGTCGGTGGCGTACACCACCATGACCTGATACTGCCCCTGCTCCACGGCCTTGTACTTGAGCATAATATCCACCGGGATGGCCTGACGGAAGTTCAGGCCGTAAAAGGCGGTGAAGGGGCCGAATTTCATGCTGCCTGCGTCGGTGAAGAAATCCTGTTCCGCGCCGAAATCCAGCTGTCCGGAGATGGGGACCAGGTCGCTGATCGCCTGAGGGTGATAGGTATCCATTACCTCCTGGGAGACGCCGATGGCGTAGGTGTTGTCCACGCCGATTTTGTCCAGCATCCGGATGCCGTAGCGCTGGCCGATTTGTCCGTTGACATAGTCATACAGGCTGGATCCGGCGGGGATGGCGTCCACGTCCTGGTGGAGGAAGGTGGTCAGAATGGTGCCGTCCCAGCTGTACATGATATCGCAGCCGGGCTCGTCGGCGGTGAGCTCGTTGAAGTTGTTGACTGCGGTCATCTCGTCGCCGATGGTGACGGTTAGATCGGTCCGGTCCTCAATCAGCTGCTTGACCATGCTGCACACCAGCTTGGTCTCGGAGAACTGTCCGTCGTAGAGGAACAGGCCTTCCGTCCGGGCGGGGGCCAGGGAGAGGACCACCGCCAGGACTGCCAGGACCAGGGCGGGGACGGCGGCATAGCGGACAGGGATGCGGGACCGGCGGGCGGAGGTCTGACGGCTGTTGATGCGCCGTTCGGCCCAGCCCATCAGCAGGTCCATCCCCAGGGCCATGACCATCAGCGCGCCGGTGCCCGACAGAATCATCCCCATATCGTCCCGGCGGATGCCGGTGTTGATGATGCCGCCCAGTCCGCCGCCGCCCACCGAGGCGGCGAATACTGCCGTTCCGATGGCGTTGACGGCGGCGATGCGCACACCGGTGAAGAGCATGGGCAGGGCCAGGGGGAGCTCCACATGGAGCAGGCTGTACAGCCTGCCCATTCCCATACCGGTGGCTGCCTCCTTCACCGAGGGGGAGACCTGGTCCAGGCCCAGGACGATATTGCGCACGATGGGCAGTAGGGAGTAGAGGGCGAGCCCCAGCACCACCGTGGGTTTGCCGGCCCCCAGAAAGACCATGATGATGCCCAGCAGGGCCAGGGCGGGGGTGGTCTGAATCAGGTCCACCACCCGAAGAATGGCGGTCCGTGCGGGGCGGGAGAGGTAGGCGGCCAGCCCCAGAGGGATCCCCAGGGCGATGGCGATCAGGATGGCGGCCAGCACCATGATGAAGTGCTGCCATATCATAGAGAAGGTCACTGTCCGTCACCCCGCTTTCTCAGGCCCTTAGGGGTGACGCGCTTTTGCAGCAGGTCCACCAGCCCGCCCAGGATAAAGGCCAGCAGTGCGGCGGGAACGGCCCCCATGAGAATCAGCCGGTTGTCGTTGGAGGCAACCCCCTGGTAGATAAAATCCCCCAGACCGCCCTGGCCAATCATGGCGGCCAGAACGGCCCAGCTGACCGTGTAAACGGTGGCCAGACGCAGTCCGCCCACAATGGCGGGCAGGGCCAGAGGGAGCTCAATCTGAAGCAGCCGCTGGGTGTGGCTCATGCCGCAGCCCCGGGCGGCCTCAATGTACTGCCGGTCCACCTCTACCAGACCGGTGAAGGTGTTCTTCAGCACGGGGAACATGGCGTATACCGACAGTGCAATCAGAACCGTTACGGGCTGTGTGCCCAGGTAAATGAACAGGATTCCCACAAAAACAATGCCCGGAATGGTGTTGAAAATGGACAGCAGGGGGAGAATGACGCCGGAGAGCCGGGGAAGGCGGGAGAGAAGCACCCCCAGCGCGACCCCCATCACAAAGCCGGCGCCTACAGAGAGCAGGGTGTATATCAGATGGGTCAAAACAGCGTTCCACATATCCTCACCCCCACAGGTGCTCCGCCATGGCGGAGGACATGCTAGTTTTGGTGATGATGCCGGCCACCGTGTCGTCGGCGTTCAGGACCACCAGGTAGTTGTACCCGCTGGAGATCAGGGTATCGAAGCAGGCCTTGGCCTCGTCGTCCAGGCGGACGGTGGGGTTGTTGCAGCGAATCAGGGGGGCGATGTCCTTGACCACGTGGCCGGTCAGGCGGATGTCCGCAATGGAGACCGTGCCCTGATAGCGCTTCTGCTCATCCACCACCAGCAGCGTGTCCACGTTGTGGCGCTGCATACTGCTGACGCACTCGTGAATCCCCCGGTGCTGGGAGACGGTAAACACCCCCCTGCGCATGAAGTCGGCGGCGGTCAGCTGGGCGGGGGGCGTGGTGTGACTGCCCAAGAACTCCCGAATCAGGTCGCTGGCCGGATTGGCCAGCAGCTCCTCCGGAGGGCCCATCTGGACAATCCGGCCCCGCTCCATAAAAATAATGACGTCGGCCAGATCCAGCGCCTCCTCCATGTCATGGGTGACGAAGACGATGGTCTTGTTCAGCTTCTGCTGAAGGGCGCGCACCTCCTGCTGAAGGGAACGGCGGGTCATGGGGTCCAGGGCGCTGAAGGGCTCATCCATCAGCACAATGGGGGGCGAGGCGGCCAGGGCCCGGAGAATGCCTACCCGCTGCTGCTGTCCGCCGGACATCTCGTTGGGGTACTTGTGGGCGTACTGCTCAAAGGGCATATCCACCAGCTCCAGCAGCTCCCGCACCAGCTGAGCGCACCGCTCCTTGGGGTATTTCAGCAGCCTGGGCACCACGCTGATATTCTGGGCCACCGTCATGTTGGGGAACAGCCCGATCTGCTGGATGACATAGCCGATGTGGCGGCGCAGCTGAACCTTGTCCTGCTGCCGGATATCCTGCCCGTCGATGGAGATGACGCCGCGGTCCGGCTCAATCAGCCGGTTAATCATTTTCAGCGTGGTGGTTTTTCCGCAGCCGGAGGGGCCAATCAGGACGGCCATCTGGCCGGCCTGAATCTCAAAACTGATGTTGTCAATCACAGTCTGGGCGCCGTAGGCAAGGGAAACGGAATCGAATCGAAGCAAGGTTTACCTCCTGACTTTCCGGGTCCGGAGCGGCGGCTCCGGGCAGATGGGTAGGATCTCAGGGCTGGGACCCCGAAAAAGAATAAAAAGATTCCCTGGCGCGGCCGCCGGAGGGGCAGTGCCTCCAATGAGGATGCGCGCCAGAAGAGAATCGGGCAATATGTATAAGTTTATTATAATATTTCCAGCGACAAATGTCAAATAAACAAAATGTAAATTTCCCCCGTTTTCCCCCGAACGGAGGGGAACGGCGGCGGGCCCCCGGCGGGAGGGGCCGGCAGCCCGGGCGCTTGCTCGGCCCTGGCGTTTGCTTGGTCCGGGCGGGGAAAAGCGCCGGATCGGCGCTGGAAAAGGCGGGGCTGCGGCCCGCAAAAAAAGCCCTTCCCTTTTCAGACAATTTATGGTATGATGTCCTGGATGCTGTACGGGGTTCCCCCTCTCCGGGAATCGGGACAGCGCCTATCATACAGGCAGTACTTCCCACATATAAAAACGGTATTCATCCAAATCGGAAACACCTGAGGCAACACCCGCCGTCTTCCGGCAGGGCAGAGGATCCGGAGATTCCAGTGATTGTGCTGCGGGCGCGGCACAGGAAGCTGTTCTCAAACAAAAATGATATGCGGTAAAAATATACTAAAATCGGGAGTGAAACACATGGCATCTATCGCATACAGTGGAAACGGCAAGCAGAAATTCAAACGCATTGGACGCAAGGTTGGAAATCTGGTCGCGGCGATGCTGGGCGTGAGCATCACTTTGGTTGTAGTGCTGTGTATGCTGATGTTCTACCGGCTCACCATGTCCATGATGCAGAACGAGTGCATCAGCGGAACCAACGTGCTGGCCTACGAGCTGGCCGCCTATTCCGGCGAGGACGACAAAACCGCGCTTTTGGACGCGCTCAAGCAGGAAATGGGGTGCGAGTTCACCATTTTCCATGGAGACGAGCGCGCATACACCACCATCCAGCAAAACGGGCAGAGAGCCACCGGCACCCGCCTTTCCGGCGACCTCGCCGACCTGGTGCTGAAGCAGGGGAAAAGCTACGTAGGGCGGGCGTCTATCCTGGGGGAAAACCACCTGTGCTCCTACGTCCCCACGTATGACGCCAACGGACAGATTGACGGCCTGATTTTTGCCGGAATCTCCATGTCCTCCGCCATGCGGCAGATTAGTCTGACCATTGTTCTGTCCTGTTTGGCCGGCGCCGTCCTGATTATTCTCGGTATCCTGGTTATCGGCGCTTACATAAAAAGGACGGTTTCCGTCCCCCTGTTTCGCCTGACCATTCTGGCGCAGACTCTGGAGCAGGGAGATCTGGGAATCAGCCAGCACCAGACCATGATGGCGGAGATTGGCTCCAACGATGAAGTCGGGGTTTTGTCCCAGTGCTTTGACAACACCATCAGCCGCCTGAGAAATTATATCGGAGAGATATCCGATACTCTGGAGGCCATTGCAGGGGGCGATTTGACCTCCCAAATCACCCAGGAATACGTCGGGGATTTCGCCTCCATCCGCACGTCCCTGAATGATATCCTTCAAAAGCTCAACACCACCATGGGACAGATTGTCGCCAGTGCCGATCACGTTTCCGGGGGCTCTGAGCAGATGTCCACCGCATCTCAGGTGCTCAGCCAGGGCTCCATTGAGCAGACCGGCGCAATTGAGGAGCTGGAGGAAACGATCCATTCTGTCACGGACAGCGTCAAGCAGACCGCGGAAACCGCCCAGCACGCCCGGGAGCAGGTGGAAGGGATGGGCCGGCAGCTCGCCGAAGGAAATCAAAAGATGCAGGAAATGATAACCGCTATGGGAGAAATCACCGACAGCTCCAGCGAAATCGGGAAAATTATCAAAACGATTGAGGATATTGCGTTCCAGACCAATATTCTTGCCCTGAACGCCGCCGTTGAGGCCGCCCGCGCCGGCGCGGCGGGCAAGGGCTTTGCCGTGGTAGCTGATGAGGTCCGCAACCTGGCCGCCAAGAGCGCGGAGGCGTCCCAGTCCACCGCGTCGCTCATCGGGCGCTCCATTTCTGCCGTCAACCAGGGTACGGAGATTGCCGACGCCACCGCAAAGCAGCTGAAAACTGTGGTGGTGGGCGCCCGCGGAATCGAAGGGACCATCAACGGGATTGCCGCCGGCGCGCAGACGCAGGCGGAGGCGATGGAACAGATTCAGGAGCAGATTGGGCAGATTACCGGCGTGGTGCAGACCAACTCTTCTACGGCCGAGGAGAGCGCGGCCACCAGCCAGGAGCTCAGCGCCCAGGCCAGTGTGCTGAAGCAGCTGGTCCAAACCTTCCGCCTCCGCCAGGTGTAGCGGAAGGCCGGCCCCCTCCCCCGCCGGTGCTCTGCCCCGGATCCCGCCGCCCGTTCCAAAGGGTGGCCCGAAGCGTCTGATTTTCAGCTGCGGTCCGCCGCGGCTGGCCGATAAGGTACACAACCCCCGGCGGTTTTTCCGCCGGGGGTTGTGCGTTTTCGGTTAGAAAATAGATTTTCAACCCACTGTTTCTCCCTGAAATGCGGAAGCATACAGCATTTTTTCGCGTCAGATGAACTCCCTTTTTAGAAATGGCAAGTCAGCGCGCCGGCGCTTTTATCCGGCAGGCCCTTTGGGGGCGGCCTTCTGCTTCTTTTTCTGCTTTTCCTTGTACTGCTCCGCCTGATCCAGCAGCTCCCCCGCACTGCTGAGGATGGCCTCCGTGACCGACGAACCCCCAATCAGGCGGGCCAGCTCCCGGGCCCTTGTCCCGCGGTCCAGGCGGGCCACCTGGGTGAAGGTGCGCCCCTGGCGCTCCCCCTTTTCCACCGAGAAGTGGGTGTCCGCCATGGCGGCAATCTGGGGCAGATGGGTAACGCACAGCACCTGCTTGTGCCGGGCCACCTGGGCCATTTTCTCGGCCACCTTCTGGGCGGCCCGTCCGGACACGCCCGTGTCCACCTCGTCAAAGACCAGGCTCTCCACTCCGTCGTCCTGGGCCAGCACGTTTTTCAGGGCCAGCATGATGCGGGCCAGCTCGCCGCCGGAGGCCACCTTCTGAATGGGCTTGAGGGCCTCGCCCACGTTGGCGGACATGAGGAACTGCACCTCGTCCCCCCCTGTCTCGTCCAGTCCGAACTCACCGCCCTTGGGGGCAAAGTCGGTCTGAAACTGCACCTTGGGCATGTCCAGCTGCTTCAGCTCCTCCTGCACCCGCTTCTCCAGCTTCCGGGCCGCCGCCTGCCGGGCCTGGGAGAGCGCCTTTGCCCGGGAGACGGCCTCCTCTCTTGCCTTGGACAGCTTTGCCTGGAGGCGGAGGATGGTATCGTCCGCCTCCTGAATCTGGTCCAGCTCCCTGCGGCAGCGCTCCAGATAGTCCAGCATATCGGCCGCTGTCGCGCCGTACTTCTTTTTCAGACGGTAGAGCGTGTCCAGCCGGCTTTCCAGCTCGTCCAGCTCCTCCGGGGAGAAGTTCAGTTCCTCCCCCGCGTCCCGCAGCTGCTCCGACGCCTCGTCGGCCAGGGCGCAAAGCTGCTTCAGGCTCTCGGCCAGTTCGGCCATGGCCGGGCTGTACCGGGCCGCCGAGCGCAGCGCCCCCTCCGCCTGTCCCAGCAGAGCGGCCGCACCCTGGCTCTCCTCGTCCCCGTCCAGGGCATACCGGGCCTCCTGCACCGCCTCCATCAGCTTGCCGGAGCTGCGCAGCAGGCTCTTGCGGGCGTCCAGCTCCTCATCCTCCCCGGCCCGCAGCTGGGCCCGCTCCAGCTCCTGAATCTGATAGGTCAGGGTATCCACCCGGCGGGACCGCTCGGCCTCGTCCATCTCCAGGGAGGCAATCTCCTTTTTCAGCTGAGTCAGGGTCTGATAGGAATCCTGGTAGGCCTTCAGCAGCTTTCCCGTGCGGCCGAAGCCGTCCAGATACCCCAGATGGCAGGCGGGATCCAGCAGCTGCTGGCCGTCGTGCTGGCCGTGAATGTTCAGCAGCTGCCGGCCCAGCTCCCGCAGCTGGGAGACGGTGAGCAGCCGGCCGTTTACCCGGCACACATTGCGTCCGTCGGCCTGTATCTCCCTCTGGAGCAGCAGCTCCTCCGCCGGAGGGAATCCGTTCTCCTCCAGCCAGGCCAGCTTCTCCATACCGGTGAACACCCCGTGGACCAGGGCCGACTTTGCCCCGGTGCGGATGAGCTCCCTGCTGGTGCGCTCCCCCAGCACCGCATTGATGGAGTCCACAATGATGGACTTGCCCGCTCCCGTCTCGCCGGTTAGGACGTTGAAGCCGGGGTCAAACTCAATGTCCGCCGCCTCAATCAGAGCGATGTTTTCAATATGGAGCAGTGAGAGCATGGCGCCCTCCTCCTTTTCTCTTTTTGCCGCTTCGCGGGCGGCGTATTCACAGACGCAAATGCGCGCCCGGGGGCCGTTCAGGCGCTCACTTGAGCAGCTTGTGGACCTGGCTGCTGAACTCCTCGGCGCAGGCGTTGTCCCGCATAATCAGGATGCCGGTGTCGTCCCCGGCCAGACTGCCCACCATGCCGGGAATCTCCATGCCGTCTAGGGCGGAGCAGGCGGCGGAGGCCAGCCCGGGCATGGTTTTCACCACCACGATGTTCTGGGCCGCCTGGACGGAGGTGACCCCCTCCTTGAAAATGTTGCGCAGGCGGCCTGCCGAGCTGGCGGCGCTCTTCCGGTCCGAGGGAATATACCGGTAGCTGCCGGTGTGGGACAGCTCCTTAATCAGGCGAAGCTGCTTGATATCCCGGGAAATGGTGGCCTGGGTGGCGGAGAATCCCCGGCGTCCCAGCTCCGCCAGCAGCTGCTCCTGGGTCTCCACGTCCACAGTCTGAATGATGTTCAAAATTTCCATTTGACGGGCGCCCTTCATCCCCGCATCCCTCCCAGTTTCTGATTGAGAATCTGATAAAAGCTCCGGCCGGTCAGCCGGACCAGCTTTGTCTCCCGGGGAGCGCGGCTGATTTCCAGCCGTTCGCTGCCGGTGACGCGAATCGCCTTCCCCCCGTCCACCGCCAGGTTCAGGTGCTTGCGGCTGCCCCGGGGCCATCGCGACATCCTCCTCAAACGCGTTAGCTGACAGTGCAATGATAGGCACAAACTTCGCGTCCGGC
>JAAWHL010000093.1 GCA_022795855.1 Lawsonibacter sp. | reverse complement strand
AATCCCAAACTGCCCAAGACAAAAATAATGCGAAAGTCGGCGCAGCTTGACGCTACGCCGACCCTCGCTTAAAATGTTTTCTTACGTTACCAGCCTATTGGGCCGCCCCCTTTGGATTTGTTATTCCTCGATTTCGGTGAAAGAGACGTCGCCCAGGTCCGCGCCGTCTCCCGCCGCCTCCTCCAGGGGGATGCTGAAGTCCACGTCCAGTCCGGTGTCGTCCACAAAGGCCTGGGCGGCCGCCGGGTCAGACTTGCTCTCATCCAGAGGCAGGACGAACAGCGCCTGAGGCCCCTGATAGTCCGGGGCAAAGGAGATGTTCCCCTCCTGGTCCACAGTGAAAATCTCCCGGGAGGGAACGCCGCCCTGATAGAAGGCCAGATAGACCGTGCGGTGTGCAAACATCTCCAGGCTCTGGGTGTCCAGCAGGTAGTAATAGGCCCCGTCGCTGGAAAAGCCGCTGGCCCGGGCGTCCAGCGTCCAGTTGTTCACCGCCATGGGGGAGTATCCGCTCACCAGGGGGGTCAGCGTGTAGGAGCTGAAGTCAAAGGTCTCGTTTTCGATGGGGGTTCCGTCCAGCCGCTCCAGCCGCACCACGGCGTAGGTGTGGGATATGTCGGCGTCCCAGTCGGTCAGGTACTGCCCGGACACCAGCCCCGCCAGGGTAACCGCCAGCTCCTCCGTCTCCACCCGCTGCTCCAGCGCCACGGCGTTCTCCTGGCGGAAGGCCTCGGCCAAGGCCGGCTGATTGTAGTGCTCGGCCACCTGGCCGGGTGTGAGCCACAGGGCGGCCGCCGAGACGGACACCACTGCCAGGGCGGCAGCCGCCGCCATCACCAAGGGTTTCTTCCAGTTGAATTTCATCTTGCTTCGCTCCTTTTCCTGTTCGCGGGCGCGCTGGCGCAGCAGGTCCGCGGTGCGCTGCTGAAAATCCGCGGAAAAGGAGAGGCGGTCGAAGGCGCGGCGGTAGTCGTTCCGGTCCATTCAGATTTCCTCCTTCAGCATCTGCCGCAGCCGCTCCCGGCCGCGGGCCAGGCGTGTGCCCGCCGTAGGGGCGGGTATGCCCAGCAGTTTTCCGATTTCCTTGATTGAGTATCCCTCGTAGTAGTACAGGTGGATGACTGCGCTGTACCCCTTAGGCAGAGCCCGGACCGCCGCGAGAATCCCGCTGTCCCAGTCTGCCTCCGGGGCGGGCAGCTGCTCCGCCGTGTCCAGAGGGAGATTTCTGCGCTCCGCCCTGCGGCGGATGTCGCTTGCGCGGTGAAGGGTCGCGCGGATCAACCATGCCTTTTCATGTTCGGCGTCCCGAAACACAGGCCGCGCAGTCAGCAGCTTCAGATAGACCTCCTGGACCGCGTCCTCCGCGTCCGCCTCGGAGTCCAGCCGGGTGCTGGCCAGGCGCAGCAGCATGGAACTATACTGCGCTACAATGCGGCATATGGCTTCATCGGTACCTAATGAGACCACGTCCCTCACTCCCTTCACCCCTAACACGGACGGGCCGGGCGGGATTTTTCAGTTGTGCATTCTTTTTCTCGGAAAGAAAAAGAATCAAAAGGAAACCTTTGCGCAAAACTGCGTTTTGCTTCCGGGTGATCTATACCGCCGGAAGGAGGCGGAAAATCCCAAAATGCCCGGTCCATGCGGACCGGGCATTTTGGGGAAGAAGGAGACATTTACAGAAGGAGCCGGTATAAATTCCGCTGCGGGCACAGCGTACTGACCGGGGCCGCTGTAAGAAAAGTATCAAAATCAGGACCGGCGGTTCATCCGAGGGCCCGGCGGCTGCCAGGCACTGGGATCAGCCGCCCGGGGGGCCGGGAGGGAACCCCCCGGCCCGCCCAAAGCGGGAATTTGGCTGAACTAAGGTCGTACTATGCTCGCCTGCCCGCGGCGGCGAAGGCACAACGGATCTTACTCCACGTCCATGTCGGGCTTGTTGAACTCGCCGAACAGCTCCTCGTTGGAGGGCATATCCTCGGGCAGAGGACGGGCCACCCAGGTGGTGTTCATATAGTGCTTCAGGGTGATGTTCTCCGACACGATGTTGCCGCCCCAGGTGCCGCAGCCCATGGAGGACGTGGGAGGCATACCGTTGGTGGAGGATCCGGAGTTGCCCCGGTTGTTGGGCTGGCGGACCATGATGCGGGACACGGGAGCGCACATGCCCAGACGGTGAATGTGATCGTCGTCGAAGGAGTAGATGCCGCAGCTGTGGCCCTTGCCGCCCACGTTGAACATGGCCTGCATCATATCCAGGGCGTTCTCAAACTCGCCCTCGTACTTGAACAGGGACAGCAGGGTGGTCAGCTTCTCGCTGGAGAAGAAGAACTCCTTGCCCACCTGCTTGATGCCGCCGCCGGTGACGGCGATGAACTTGCGGTCGGCGGGGATGGTGAACCCGGCAGCCTCGGCCAGCTTCTGGGGGCTGATGGCCACGGTGTTGGGCAGACGGTGGCCCGCCTCGTCCCACATAACGGCCTTCAGCTTCTCGGCCTCCTCCTCGTTGGCCAGGTAGGCGCCCTCGGCCACCAGGGCCTTCACAAAGCCGTCGTACACGTCCTCGTGGATAATCAGGTTGCCGTCGCAGGAGCAGCCGGAACCAAAGTCGGAGCACTTGGAGATGCGGGTGTTCATCGCGGCCTCAGCCTGACGCTCGGGGGTGTTGCAGGTGTTGTCGATGATGACGGTGGCGTTGCCGGCGCCGGAACCGTAGGCGGGCACGCCGGAGGAGTAGGCGGACTTGACCATGGGACGGCCGCCGGTGGCGATGACCAGGTCGCAGCGCTTCATCAGCTCCTGGGTCAGGGTGATGCTGGGCTCCTCAATGCCCTGGATGATGTCGGCGGGAGCGCCCTCGCGGACCAGAGCCTCGCGGATGATGTTGATGCACTTGTTGGTGGTCTTCTTGGCGCGGGGATGGGGGGAGCAGATGACCACGTCGCGGGCCTTGATGGCGTAAATCACCTGGCCGGCGGGGGTCAGGCAGGGGTTGGTGGTGGGCACCAGGGAGGCGATTACGCCCACGGGCTTGGCGTACTTCACGATGCCCTTCTCAGGAATCTCCTCGATGACGCCGACGCTCTTCTGACGCAGGCAGTCGCGCAGAATCAGCTTCAGCTTGTTGCGCTTGTTGCGCTTGGTCACCTTGTCGCCCAGGCCGGTCTCGTCCACGGCCTCGTCGGCCAGATTGGCCCACACCTTCATGTCCACCACAGAGGCGGCCACGGCCTGGCACAGGCGGTCCACCCGCTCCTGGTCATAGGTGGCGATGATGTCGGCGGCCACCCGGGCACGGGCTACCATCGCGTCCAGCATCTCAATCTGTTCGGGAGTTACTTCTTTGGCCATAAGTCTTCAATCTCCTTTTTCTTATTTTTCCCCCGGTATGCAGCCCGGAGGTCTTTGACTGTCTGCATTATAACCCGTCCTCCGCCGCAAGTCCAATACTTCCTTCCAATCATTTTCATAGAATTCCTCTATGAACCGCTCAGGAGAGTCCCAGGCCGTACACCCGGTTGGCGTTGCCGAAGAACACCGCTTCCCGGCGGGCCTCGGGAATCAGGCGGGCGATGAAGTCCGCGTACTCCCCCAGGTTGACAATGGGCCAGTCGGTGCCGTAGAGGAAGCGGTCCCACGCGCACAGGGCGGTCATCCAGGTGCGCAGCAGGCCGGCGTAGCCCGCCTGCTCCCGGAAGTAGGCGTCCAGGTCCACCCGGCCCTCCAGCAGGCCGGACAGGTCGGCGCATACGTTGGGGTTTTTCTCTATCACCGCGGCGGCCGCCTCCAGAAAAGGGTTGCCGAAGTGGCACATGACAAAACGGGTCTGGGGAAAATCGGCGGCCGCCTCATCCAGGGCCAGGGGGTGGCTGTATTTCAGATGGGCCCGGGGAAAGGCGGTCAGCCCCATGTGGACCGCCACCGGCTTGTCGTACCGGGCGGCCAGCCGGTAGACCGGGGCGTAGACCGGGTCGGACAGCCAGATGCGGTTGTAGCCGGGGTAGAGCTTGACCCCGCAGCAGTTCTCCCGCTTCAGATGGGCCTCCACCTGGTCGGGCAGGTCCTCGGGCACCCGGGTCCCCCGCCCCATCACCAGGCTGTCCAGGCCCACGCAGTAGTGGAACAGCTCGGCGGGGTAGCTGTGGTACCCTGTCTCCAGACTGCGGTTGCCCATAACCACCCCGTGGACATAGCCCAGCCGGGCGTAGGCGCAGCGCAGGTGCTCAATGGAGTTCTGGTGCCCCACCCCCCGGGCCATGGCGTCGGTACGGGGCTCGGAGGGGAACAGGTGCAGATGCGCGTCGATGATTTTCATATCAGGCGTCTCTCCCCGAAGAAAAATTTTTCAGCCGGACCAGCCCCAGGGCGGCCAAGGTGGACAGCGCGGCCACCGCCAGGAGCAAAAGCCAGGGCAGCTCCCCCAGCCAGGACAGCCAGGATATCTCCCGGAACAGGGCCAGAACCAGCATATGGACGGCAAAAATGTACAGCGTCAGCTCCCGGCCGCAGTACTGAAGGGCGGCGGACAGCCGGCCCGCCGGGGCCCGGCGGTAGCGCAGGCACCGGCCCGTCATGCCGGCCAGCACCGCCAGCGTGCCCAGATACAGCTCCTGCTGCCCGGCCAGGGCGGACTCCGCCAGCGAGAGCAGGCCGCCCCCCAGAATCAGCAGGTGCCAGGGCGTTTTCCGCCGGCGCAGCGCCTCCCGGCGGAAGGCGCACCACACGCCCAGTATGAAGAAGGGCAGCCCGTCCAGCAGAGCGCTGCGCAGAATCCGTGTGTCCGCCTCCAGCTTCAGCAGGGCGAAGCCCTCCCCCAGGATCAGGTGGACGGCCAGCAGAACCAGCGCCCCCACGGCAAAGCCGTCGTAAGGGATGTTCCGCCCAGCCAGCAGAAAGCCCCGGGTGACCGCCCACCACCACAGGTAGACGGCAAACAGCGCCCCCAGGAACCACAGCTGCCAGGCATAGGGCAGCGGGACGGTCTGGAAGGCCAGCAGCTCCAGCAGGGTGCTGCTGCGGAACAGGGAGCTCAGCCATTTCAGGACGGATTCTTCCCGCTTTGCCGCCAGCCACATGCCAAGAAGCAAATAGGGCAGGCAGCTGAGCAGCAGCAGCCGGCCTGTGCGCACCGCCCGGCGGCCCAGGGTCTTGGGGGCGGCGTTCAGGCTGAAGTATCCGGCGGTGAGAAAGAAGAACGGGACCCCAAACCGGGCCAGGGCCCGAATCCCCGAGGCCAGCCCGCCGGGGGAAATTACATGGAGCAGCACCACCCCGTAGATGGCCGCGCCCCGGTACAAATCCATGCGCTGATTGCGCCCTGAGCTCCGCGTCTGCCCCATGCCCGCTCCCTCCGTCTCTGAAAATTGGATTTCACTGCTATTTTATCACAATTTTCCGGGGCTGTCACCACCTTTCGGCGGTGAAGGCACACAGCGGCGGCCACTGACCTTGACTGCGGAAAAGCCCGCCCCTCAGGCCGGCTCTCCCCGTTTGGGGAGCCGCAGACGCAAAGGGGCGGGCTTAGAGCCTGTTTAATATCTCTAAGTATGGCGAACGGCAGGGGATTTTCCCACCGGACCAGGCAGGTTTTCGCAGGAATCTCCGATCGGTTCCAAGAAAATTTCACGCAGGATGGCGGCAAAAGGCCCGCCGGCCGGTGGGATGAGGGATGTTAAGCAGGCTCTCAGAGGCGTGCGATTACCTCGTACATCATCCAGAAGTGGCAGGCGCTGCCCAGCAGGATGAAGACGTGGAAAATCTCGTGGCACCCGAACCTGGGGTTGTTCCGGCCGGGCCATTTGACGGCGTACAGCACCCCGCCCGCCGAGTAGAGCACCCCGCCCAGCACCAGGGCAATCAGGCCGGACAGGGGCAGGGCCCGGGCAATGGATCCAATGGCGGTCAGGGCCATCCAGCCCATGACCAGGTAAACCGTGCTGGTCAGCCACCGGGGGCAGTCAATCCAGGCGATGGACAGCACGATGCCCGCCGCAGCGATGGCCCAAATCAGGCCGAACAGGGACTGGCCGCCGGAGTTCTCCAGGGCAATCAGGCACACGGGGGTATAGCTGCCGGCAATGAGCAGATAGATGGAGCAGTGGTCCAGCTTCCGCAGGGCCAGCCGGCCGGGGACAGTGGTGTTGATGCAGTGATACAGAGCGGAGGCGGTGTACAGCCCCGTCATGGACGCGCCGTACAGGGCGAAGGCGGCAAAATGGATCCAGTCCCCCCCGCTCAGGGCCCTGAGCAGGAGGAAAACTGTCCCGACCGCCGCCAGGACGGCCCCCGCGCCGTGGGTAATGGCCGACCAGGGGCGCAGGCCGTCGTAGGGGTCGCGCTTGGGCCGGGGGGCGCGTTTGGGCTTTGGCAGGGTGAGCTCGGGGGTATAAACGGTGCGTGCGGTCGTCTGTTCCATCATGAAATCCTTTCCAGGGGGGTGTGTGCTCTTCTTGATGGGTTCAGTATACCACCGTTCCGGGAAAATATCAATCTAAAAAATTACTAAATATAATTTTTAATATTATATTAAGAAATATCAGGAATTTCAGCGCCGTTTCCCTGCGGCCCCTCCACTGTGATGCCCGCGTAATATCCCAGCCCCCGGCTGTCCAGAAACCGCGGGGAGAGATGGGCCAGCCGCTCCCCCTCCCCGGCGCCGCTCAGCGCGTGCATCTCCCGCAGGACTCCGCCGCCCTCATATTCGCACACCGACATGACGCAGACCGCCTCCGGCTCCAGGGGGAACCGGGCCTCTTCCTCCCCCAGGGCCTCCGCCTCCCGGGCGGTGAGCACGTCCTCCCGGACGGAAGCGCCGTCCTCATCCAGCTGTCGGATCACGCACCGCGCCGTCCGGGGAACGGCCCGGAAGGTCACCCCCGCGTTCATCTCAAACATCAGGGATTTCCCCTCCTCGAGATAAGGCGTCCGGACCTGCTCCGTCTGGGACGCGCCGCTGGCCAGAGGGAAGGCGTCCCCGTACCGGTTGAGGTACACCGAGCCGTCCGGCCGCTGGTAGACCCGGTACGCGGTGCAGGCGTAGTCCTCCTCCGGCCCCAGCTCCTCCCCCTCGGCGGGGCCGCAGAAGGCCTCGGCCTGGAAGTCGACGGCCTCCCCCTCGTCGCTGTAGTGGAGATTCAGCCCGCCGGAGGACACCTGAAAGCAGCTGGCCAGATAGCGTTCGGACTCGCCCGTCCGGCGCAGGACAAAGCAGTTCTGCCCCTCCAGGCCGGAGAACACAAAGTGTCCCGTCTCGTCCTCCCGGCCTTCCACCTGCTCGGAGGGGGGCAGAGGTCCCTCCGGCAGGGGCGCGTACACCAGATGAAATCCCACAAACCGGTCCTGCTCCGGGCGGTCCTGCTCCGGCCGGGCCAGAGAACAGCCGCACAGGGTCAGAATCAGCGCCAGAAATAAAACCGCCCGTCTCATGCTCTCCCCTCCTCCGACATCCGGATGCGCACCGGAATGCCCATCCCGTTCCGGCCCAGGAACCAGTCCGTCAGGCTGACCTCTCCGTCCCCGTCCGGCTGGAAGACCTTCCACTCCGTCCCTCCGCCGGTATCCTCCCGGGCCGCAATCACATAGGCGGTCCCCTCCGCCAGCGCCAGCTCCAGCCGGCCCTTCTCCAGGGCCCACGCCTCCTCCTGGGTCAGCACGGCCGTGTCCAGAAGCGCGTCGTCCCCGTCAAACTGCCGCAGGGTCAGCCGCTCCAGCCGGGGGATGGAGGTAATGGACACGCTGATTTCCTGGGAGTACCGGTCCGCCCCGTTCAGGGTCTCCTTCTCCGACCGGGTGATGGTAACGCCCCCCGCCCCGCCGTAGGAGCCCTCCGTGCTGTCGGTGAGATAGACCGTTCCGTCCTCCATCTGGTACACCGGATAGAGGGTCCACACTCCGCAGTCCTCCCACGCGAGCTCCCCATCCCCGTCAAGAAGCGGCGGGCCGAAATACACCGTCCCCCGGAGGGAACGGGCCCCCTCCGCCAGGGATACCTCCGTCTCCGCCGTGTCGGCATAGCCGCCATAGCGGACGCCGCCGTCCTCCCGGGGCAGCTCGGCCAGGAAGCAGTTCTTCCCCTCCAGGCCCGGGAACACAAAGTGCCCCTCCCCGTCCTCCCGTCCGATGAGAATCTTTTTCTCCATCTGCACCCGGCCCAGCCCCTGGATGCTCAGGGAGTCCTCCCCGTATACGGTCCACTGGGAGTCGTCCGGCCGGTAGGGCTGGTAGAGCACCATTTCCCCGCTCCCCGCCGGGTCCTCCGCCTCCACGGGGACGGCCTGGGGCTGGAACACGGCGTGGAAGCCCACAAACCGGTCCCGGTTTTCCGGGCCGGGCTCCGGCTGGGCCAGCCGGGCGTCCAGGGCAATCCACAGCAGAACCGCCCCCAGAAGCAGAGCCGAGATTTTATTCCTTCTCTTCATCCTCATCCTCCAATCTCCCGTCAAAGCGCAGGATATCCCCCACGTCGCACTCCAGATAATAGCAGATCCTGTTGATCGTGTGAAAACGCACGCCGCTGGCCTTGCCCGAGCGGAGAATGGACAGGTTGGCCTCGGTGATGCCCACCTTGGCGCACAGCTCCTTGCTGGTCATGCCCCGCGCTTTCAGCATATCGCTTAAATATACCCGAATGGCCAGAACGCACCACCTCGTCAAATGATAACGTAAAGCAAAACGCAGTTTTGCGCAGAAGTTTTCTTTTTTGATTCTTTTTTCTTTTTCAAAAGAAAAAAGAATGCGCACCCCCAGGCAATCTCAAATAATGGAATCGCTGTCCTGCTGCAGCTCCCTCCCCCGCTGGAGGCACCGGCACAGCGCCAGCAGGGCGGCGGACAGCAGCAGGGTGGTCAGGGGGATGTGGACGGAGAGGCTGACGCTGAGGGCCTGGGGCGCGGCCAGCAGCTGAAGGAGGTTGGAGCACACCGCCAGCCCCACGCTCGCCTGGACCACCCGGCGGCAGCCGGCGGCGGTCTTTTCGCACAGGGCCAGGGCCGCGGCCCCGAAGGTCTCCCGGCCGAGCTCGTCCGTGAAGGCGGTTCCCCACAGCAGCACCGCGGCCCCCATCAGGTTGGGAATCAGATCCAGTAGACAGTAAAAAACGTTCGATGACCCTGACTTTCACAGATGTCTGCCCAAAAAACTGACGGCGGATCTCCTCTTCC
>JAAWHL010000092.1 GCA_022795855.1 Lawsonibacter sp. | reverse complement strand
TGGGCCTCAATACGGGCAAGCAATTCCTGCAAGCCGAAAGGCTTGGTGATATAGTCGTCCCCTCCGGCCCGCAGGCCGTTGACCTTATCCTGCTCTGTGGTCCGCGCCGTCAGGAACAGGATCGGGCAGACGATATGATTCCGAATGACCCTGCACAGCTCCAGCCCGTCCATCCCCGGCATATTGATGTCCAGAAGGATGAGGTTTGGCTTTGTAGTCAGCTTCGCCAGGGCTTCATCGCTGCTGTTGGCTGCGGAAACCGTATAGCCGTGATCCTGCAAATGGGCGGAAAGCAATTCGGTCAGGATAAGTTCATCATCAACGATTAAAATCCTGTATGCCATATGGACACCTCCAGTCTTTTTCATCATATGGGGAAAAAGTCAAATTTCCGTCAAGTATTAATGGCAGGGAATTTTGCCGCCAGGCAAGGCAAATTTCCGCAGGAATCCTTGGCGGCTTCCAAGAAAATTTCACGCAGTATGGCGGCAAAACGCCCGCCAGCCGGTATGCTGAGTGATGTTAAACAGGCTCTAAGGTGTATTATACTTCTTTTATTCGGATGGTACAAGGATACAAGTTCCTGCATATTGGGTGTAATATTCAAATAGTAACAGAGGGCGGCGCCCATAAGTCCCTGTCCTCTGGCATTTAATCATAAATCAATTCAATATTACAACCCGCGCCGAAAATATCTTGACTTTTCTGCGGCTGGCTGATACAATAAACAAGCCGCTTTGAGTGGGGACGGGTTTTTTGTGCCCGAATCCAAGCGGAGGCCTTCTCCCTCCCACGACAGCGAGCCCGTAATAAAGGAGTTGAAACTACATGAACGCGATTATTGTAACCGGCGGGAAGCAGTACAAGGTGACCGAGGGGGACACCCTTTTCATCGAAAAGCTGGAGGCCGAGGCCGGCGAGACCGTCACCTTTGACCAGGTGCTGGCCATTCTGGACGGCGACAGCGCCACCTTCGGCGCTCCCGTGGTGGAGGGCGCCAGCGTCACCGCCACGGTGATGAAGAACGGCAAGGGCAAGAAGGTGCGCATCTTCAAGTACAATCCCAAGAAGGGCTACCGCAAGCGTCAGGGTCATCGCCAGCCCTACACCAAGGTGCAGATTGGCGCGATTCACGCCTGATGACCACCGTAACCTTCCACAGCGAGGGCAGCCGCATCACCGGCTTTGAGGTTCAGGGCCACAGCGGATATGCCCGAGAGGGGGAAGACATCGTCTGTGCCGCCGTTACAAGCGCAGTACGTTTGACGGAGTGCGCCGTGAACGATGTGCTGGGGCTTGAGGCCCCGGTCAAGCTCCGGGAAAAGGACGCGTTTCTCTCTCTGAAGCTCCCCGCCAAGCTGGGGCAGACCGCCGAGAGCACCTGCCAGACCCTTCTGGCCGCGCTGATGGTTCATTTTGTCCAGCTGAACGAGGAGTACCCCGAACATATTACTGTCTTGGAGGTGTAAGACAATGCTGAATATCGGATTACAGTTTTTCGCCCATAAAAAGGGCGTAGGTTCCACCCGCAACGGCCGCGATTCCGAGTCCAAGCGTCTGGGCGTGAAGCGGGGCGACGGTCAGTTTGTGCTGGCCGGCAATATTCTGGTCCGCCAGCGCGGCACCCATATCCATCCCGGCGTCAACGTGGGCAAGGGCAGCGACGACACCCTGTTTGCCCTGAAGGACGGCAAGGTGAAATTCGAGCGCCTGGGCAAGGACCGCAAGCAGGTCTCCATCGTGACAGTGGAGCAGTAAACCCGCTGGCGCAGCTTTGGTGATTTATCTAAAAATCCCGAACCCGCTGGGGTTCGGGGTTTTTGATTTTCCCTGCCTGTAACCCGGTCCGCTTGAACAGCATCCAATAAACTGCTTTTCGCCGCCATGTTCCCCGGTTTTTGAAATACCAAACGTATTCCAGAAAAAACCGGAGTCATCTGGCCGCGCCGCCCCGCCGCCGGTCATATTTCTTTTTTTCAGACAAAACCTATCATACAGAATCAATTTTTCTTTTCGCCTCCTTTTCCTGTGAACAGAAAAGGGCGGAACAACCCCAGCGCAAAGGAGGAAACCGTTATGGCAAGCAATCGAATCGGACGGATCAATGAAGAAATCCAGCGGGAGCTGTCCGCGCTCATCCCCAATGTAAAGGACCCACGGGTCACCGGAATGATTTCCGTGACGGCGGTGGAGACCACCCCGGATCTGAAATACGCCAAGGTATTTGTCAGCGTACTGGACAAGGGAGACTGCCAGCAGGTGCTGAAGGGGCTGAAGTCCGCCGGCGGCTGGCTGCGCCGGGAGCTGGGCAGGTCTTTGCAGCTGCGCCATACTCCGGAGCTGACCTTTGTCCGGGACGACTCCATCGACAAGGGGGCGCAGATTTTGCAGATGCTCCGGGATCACAATGTGGTCAAGCCTGCCAATCCCGCCAATGCTGACATCGTTCTGGAGGAGGATGAGGAATGAATCTGACCGACGTTCAGGCCGCCGGGTGGCTTCTGGCGCGCGACCGCTTTCTCATTTTGACCCACGTGCGCCCCGACGGGGATACGGTGGGCTGCGCGGCCGGCCTGTGCCAGGCCCTGCGGGAGCAGGGAAAAACCGCCTGGGTTCTGCCCAACCCGGAGATGACCGCCATTTTCACTCCCTATGTGGAGGGACTGCTGGCGCCGGAGGGATACGCTCCGGATACCGTGGTGTCGGTGGACATCGCCGCCCGTTCCCTCTTTCCCGAAAATGCCGTTCCGTACCTGCCGCAGGTAGGGCTGGCCATCGACCACCACCCCTCCCAGGAGTTTTTTGCCCAAAACACCTGTCTGGACGCGGGGCGGGCGGCCTGCGGCGAGCTGGTGTACGATATCGTGCGCCGGTGGGGGCCCGTATCCCCAAGGGCAGCCCTGCCGCTGTATGTGGCGGTATCCACCGACTGCGGCTGTTTTGTCTACAGCAACACCTCCGCCGCCTGCCACCGGACGGCGGCGGAGCTGATGGACACCGGCATTGACGTCTACCCGGTCAACCGCCGGCATTTCCGCAGCAAAAGCGTGAAGCGCTTACAGCTGGAGGGGATGCTGACTGCCGGGATGGAGCTGCGGGACGGCGGAGAGACCGCCTTGGTTACCCTGACTCTGGATATGCTGGCCCAGCTGAATGCCCGGGAGGAAGATATTGACGACATCTCCGCCTTCGTTGGGCAGATTGAGGGCGTGCGCACCGGCGTGACTCTGAGGGAGCTGCGCCCCGGGGTGTGCAAGCTCTCCCTGCGCACCGACCCCGGGGACCTGAACGCCAGCCGGGTATGCGGCCTGCTGGGCGGCGGAGGCCACGCCGCCGCCGCCGGAGCGACCCTGGAGAAGGTCACGGTTCCCCAGGCCCGGGCTGCGGTTCTGGACGCCATCCGTCAGGTGCGGGAAGAAGGGCAGCGGGCCGCTGCCCTTCCCCGTTGAAAACTTTCCTGAACAGGGGGAATTAGGGATGGCAAACGGAATTGTGGTGATTGACAAGCCGGAGGGCTGGACTTCCATGGACGTATGCGCCAAGCTGCGCGGTTTTTTCCATGAGAAGCGGGTGGGCCACGCGGGGACGCTGGACCCCATGGCCACCGGCGTGCTGCCCGTCTTTGTGGGCCGGGCCACCCGGGCGGTAGAGTTCGCCGAAAGCGGGGACAAGGAGTACATTGCCGGTCTGAGGCTGGGTATGGTGACCAACACCCAGGACACCACCGGGGAGATTCTGGAGCAGCGGCCGGTCCGCGTCACCCGGGGGCAGGTGGAGGCCGTCCTGGAGTCCTTCCGCGGCCCCATTCAGCAGATTCCGCCCATGTATTCCGCCATCAAGATTGGCGGGAAAAAGCTCTATGAGCTGGCCAGGAAGGGCCGGGAGGTGGAGCGTCCCCCCCGGGAGGTCCGCATTCTCCGGCTGGAGCTGCTGGAGGGCGGCGGGGAGGATTACTCCCTGCGGGTGGTGTGCTCCAAGGGCACTTACATCCGCACCCTGTGTCACGACATCGGGCAGCGGCTGGGGACCGGCGGGTGTATGAGCCGCCTGCGGCGGACTATGGCGGCGGGCTTTACCCTGGAAAACGCCGTCACTTTGGAGCAGTTGCTGGCCTCGGAGGCCCCGGAGGGCCTGCTGCTTCCGGCGGACCGCTATTTTGCCGCCAACGGCTGGGAGGCGCGGGCAGTGATTTCTCCCGCCGGAGAGCGGCGGCTGCGCAGCGGCGCTCCGGCCCCCTATTCGGGCGCGCCGGGCCGCTGCCTGGCTTACAGCCAGAGCGGGGAGTTCCTGGGCCTGGCCCGGTGTGAAAACGGACAGCTCACCCTGAGCAAAAGTTTTTTCTTGGCAAACTGAACGCGCGGCGGCCCTGTATCCAGGGCCGCCGCGCGTTTTGCTCAGCGTTTGGAATCAATCCGCCTTGGTCTCTTCGGCGGCCTCCTCAACGGCCTCCTTGACCTCCCCGGCGGCCTCTTCCACCGTCTCCTTGACCTCCTCCGCGGCCTCCTCAACGGCCTCGGCAGCCTCCTCGGCGCTGTCGCCCAGGTCAGCCTTCAGCTGGGCGATGCGGTCGTTGTTGGCCTCGACGGCGGCGCGGGCGGCGGTAATCCGCTCGCAGGCGGCGGCGTAGGGTCCCTCGGGGGCCTGCCCCTTCTCGGCATAGTACAGCTTGCCGATCTCTACGTAGGCCTTCTTTATGGTGTCCTCCTCCGCCATGTTGGAGGTCTTCAGCTTGGCAATCTCGGCCAGCTGCTTGGACTTGGCGACGCCGGTCTGAGCGATGTCGGTGGCTTTTTCCATCAGGTTATCAAAAAATCCCATAGTAGTTACCTCCTGTTTTCAACGGTCGCCCGTTTGTTGATATCATTCTATCCTATTTCCCTCCTCAGCGCAAGATGGAGCAGCGTGATTTAATGCTTTTTTCATATTTTATACAGGCCGGTTTTAAGAAAAAGGAGAGGAAACGGCGGCGCCGCTTCCTCTCCCAGTTTTTAGAAGCCGTTCCAGTCGCCGGGGACAGCTTCTTACACGCTCACGGTTTGTCAGCCCCGCTCCTCCACAGGGTCGCGGTCGCGGAACAGCAGCGAGACGCACCACACGGCGGAAAGGCCCACCAGGGTATAGATGACCCGGCTGATCATGCTGCCCGAGCCGCCGCAGGCGAAGGCAACCAGGTCGAATTTGAACAGTCCGACGCTGCCCCAGTTCAGTCCGCCGATAATCAGCAGCGTCAGCGCGATTTTATCCATGATCACGGTTCCCACCTCCTTGTTTCTCAGATTGCACCGGAAAGGCCATTTCCGCCGGGAAAACGCGCGTTTTCTCCTCCGGCGGAGCTGACATTCCAGGTACAGCCTAGTTTGAGGCAAAAGGCGGGCGCTTATGCTGGAATTTTATAGACAAGCAAGGCCGCCGTTTTTTGGTCATAATAATACCATTTGGCCGCCGCGCTTTTAGGGCCTTCCAAATTTTCCCGCAAAGGGCCGGCGCAATTCCGCGATTTCCGCCCTGTTCCCGGCGCCGCCGGCAGGAGGCGCGCCCCCCTTATCCCTGGGTGCGCTTAATCAGCCGCTCGATGACCTGTACGCAGCCGTCAATGCCATAGCTGGCGCTGTTGATGCACAGGTCGTAGTTGGAGGCGTGACCCCAGCGGCGGCCGGTATAGAAGCGGTAGTAGCGGCCATGGCGGCGGTCCAGCTTTTTCAGCAGGCGGCAGGCCTCCTTATAGCTGAGGCTGTCGGTGGACATCACCCGGCGGGCCCGCAGCTCAAAGGGGGCGTCGATAAAAATGCTGACGTGGGGGATATGGTGGTTGGTCAGAATCACATCGGCGCAGCGGCCCATGACGATGAAGTCCTCCTTCTGCGCCATATCGCACAGCAGGTCGCTCTGGTTGAAAAAGATGGCGTCCTGTTTGGGCAGGCCGTGGTAGCGGTTGAACTCCTGAATGCGCTGCTTCAGCGGGCGGTGCTTCTCCACCCCCAGCGTCTTGTTCAGGTCCTGATGGCGGGCAAAGCTGGCCCGGTCGGTGACGGAATCCGCATCCGCCTCCAGCCGGTTGAGCACCTGGGCAAAAATTTCCGAGTCGTAGTAGTTGATTTTCAGCTTGTCTGCCAGGGCAAAGCCGATGTCGGTGCCCGCGCAGCCGTAGGTCCGGCCGATGCACACAATCAGATGCCCTCCTCCGGCAAAACGCGCGGTCAGGTTCAGGCGGGCCAGCTTCTTGTCCAGAATATCCACCGACCCGAAGGTGTGGGGCTGGCTCTCCAGCGCCTTGAGAATGGCGTTGTACTCGGTCATGATTCTGGCCCGCTCCGCCTTGCTGGGAATGGTGCGGGCCATATTGCTGATGAGCGCCATATCGCTGCGCAGCACATGGTTTTCCGTGGGGGAGCACATCTGCTCGGCCAGCTCCTCGATGCAGGCCTCCCGCCGCCCGTTGAACACCCGGCCCAGGCTGGAACCCAGGACCCGGTAGACCTCGGCGTCCAGGTCATAGATGCGGCTGGCAAGCGCCAGACGGTCCGGCAAAGATTTTTCCATCGGTTTTCCCCTCCTTTACAGGAAAAAAATCAGCGAGTCCAGCAGGAACACGGGCACCAGGAAGAGCAGGGACCAGCCCAGATATCCGAAAAAGGAGGGCATCCGGATGCCGTTCTCGTCTGAGATTGCCTTGACCATAAAGTTGGGGGCGTTGCCGATATAGGTATTGGCCCCCATGAATACCGCGCCGCAGGAGATGGCGCACAGCGTCTTGGCCGGCACCGAGCCCAGAGAGGTGGAGATCCCCTCCCCCAGCCCCTGTGCGGCGGCAGTGGTAAGAAAGACCAGATAGGTGGGGGTGTTGTCCAAAAAGCTGGACAGGGCCCCGGTGGCCCAGAACATCTGGAAGGGGGTGTCCAGGCCCAGGGCCGCTCCGTTGGCCTTCAGCACCATCAGGGCGGGCTGCATGGTCAGGAAGATACCCACAAACAGCACGGCCACCTCCCGAATCGCCCCCCAGGTAAAGTGGTTTGCGGTGCGTACCGAGGGGTCGGTGGTGCGGAAGGACAGCCATGCGGCCAGCAGGATGATAGCCATCTCAATCAGGGAGGGCACCGTCAGCCGGGCCTCTCCCGCCAGGGGAATGGCAAGCACCTGACCCTGGGCGTCCTGAAACAGGGGCAGGCCGGGCAGCATGCCGCTGAGGATAACCGCCGCCACAATCATGGCCAGAAACACCAGGTTGTGCAGGCCCCGAATGGTCACCTGGGTGCCCGGCCTGCTGATATCCGGCTTGCGGCCGGAGGCGATGTCCCTGCGGTAGGCCGCCATATCCACGTGGTAGAACAGGAACAGGAGGATGGCGGTGTTGAACAGCATCACGGGCATCAGGCGCAGGCTCCAGAAGAAGGGCACCCCCCGGGAAAAGCCCATCAGCAGGGGCGGGTCGCCGATGGGGGTCAGGCAGCCGCCGATGTTGGAAATCAGGAAGATGAAAAAGACCATGATGTGCCGCCGGCGCTTGCGCCAGGCGTTCATCTTAATCATGGGGCGGACCATCAGCATACTGGCCCCCGTAGTGCCCACCCAGCTGGACAGCAGGGTACCGAACAGCAGCAGGGCCACGTTTACGCCGGGCGAGCCGGCCAGGTCCCCCTCCAGCGTGATGTTGCCCGCCACGCAGAACAGGCCGAACAGCAAAACGATAAAGGGCAGGTAGTCGCTGGCCAGACATTCCAGCGCCGTCTCCAGGGCGGCGTCCGCCCCGTTCAGCGTCCCAAAGGGGGCCAGGAAGAGCACCGACCAGAGAATCACAGCCTGAAGCTGGTATTTCTCCCACCAATGGGGCCGGACCACGGGAAAGACCGCAATGCACAGCAGAAGCCCCGCAAAGGGGATGCACATCCAGAGCGGGACCAGCGTCTGCACCGCCTGGGAGCCGCTGCCCAGGGCCATGGCGGGGACGCAGGAGAGGGCCCCCGCCGCAGCAAACACCAGCAGCTGCTTGGGGGTCAGGGAAATCGCACGTTTCAAAAGGGGAACCTCCTTCACGGAAGAAGATATTGATTTTCAGACAGCGGGGCGCGCCGCCGCGTTCTGCCTATCTTAGCGCTATCCCTCTGGAAAGTCAATGTTCAAAAGTGGGAAAAAAGTTGCGGCATCCGGGAAGAAAATCATCGTTTTCTCCAGAAACTTTGGAAAACCTGGGGGATACGGCGGGGATTCCGCCTTTACTTTTCCGCCGGTTTCCGGTATAATATTGATTGGATTTACGGTCTCGGGAGGGATTTCGATGGACATTGAGCAATTGCAGTGCGTGCTGGCCATTGTGCGCCACGGGACGTTTCTGGCGGCCGCAGACGCTCTGAACCGCTCCCAATCCTCCGTCTCCAAAAGCGTACAGCATCTGGAGCAGGAGCTGGGGGCTCCCATCTTTCAGCGGACCACCCGGCGCACCACCCTGACCCCGGTGGGCGAGGACGTAGTGGCCTACGCCGGGGAGATTCTGAAAAACTACGAGGGGCTTCTCCGCGCGGTGGAATATCACCGCACCGCCGGTGCGCGGGAGCTCCATGTGGGCAGCATCTACTTCGGCCTGCATAACCGGCTGATTCCTCTGGTGGCCCAGTTCATGAGCCTGCACCCCTCCCTGAAGGTCACCATGGAGGAATCCACCACCACGCCCCTTCTCCGCCGGCTGGGGGAGCGCAGCCTGGACGTAGCTTTTGTCTCCAGCATGTACCTTCAGAACGAGGAGCACCGGAATTTCGGCGACGATTCCCGCTATATCTCCTGCTCCTTCTCCCTGGACCCCTACTATGTCATTGTCAACCGGAGCAGCCCTCTGGCCGGGCGGAGTATCCTCTCGTACCGGGACCTGGAAAATCAGCAGCTGATTACCACGGACAGGACCATGGACGTCTACCACACGGCCATCAACAGCACCTTCGACGCCTACGGGGTCAAGGTGCCGGTGGTCACCCAGTGTACCAACATCCGCTCGGTGCTGCACATGGTCTCCCAGAACGTGGGCATCGCCATCCTCACCAAGCTGGTGGTAGAGGAGTCCGACGACCTGGTGCTGATCCCCCTGGACAACCCTCTGATTCGCGACACTCAGATGGTCATCCGCCGGCAGCGCCGGATTCCGCCCCATATCAACGCCTTTTACCAGTTCATTCAGAGCAGCAAATAGCTGAATGCGGCGGGTTCGGAAGCTTCCGAAC
>JAAWHL010000091.1 GCA_022795855.1 Lawsonibacter sp. | reverse complement strand
TCATATCCGGCATGGCCGTTGCCTCCTTTTGGGCATGAAAAAAACACGATTGTCAAATCGTGTTTTTTTCTGGATGTTCGATTTTGTCACAAAGGAAAGGATTTAGGGTAACTGCACAATAAAATGTTGTTTTCAGTCTTGTCCTTTATCGGTAACGTCCTAAGTTAGAGGAATAATTATATAGATCACGATTTGCCAAACTCCTACACTCACAACATAGCACAAAGCAAGCCAGCGTTTCAAAGTTTCCATTATCCAGTTGAAACCGGACTATGCGAAGCCGCATTGTGCAGGGGCTGGGAAAGTCCCACCGGGCGCGCCGTGGTCGCGGGCCATGTTGATGGCGGTGCCATCACAGGCCAGAACGCGGCAGCCCTTATAGCCGTTGTTTTGCTGCCTGTATGCGCTGGAAGCTGTAAAGCTCAAAAACACCTTGCGGAATACGGCGGGCGGGATTTGATTGCGGCGCTGGGACACGGCGGCGGGGGTAGCGTCAATCCCGGCGCGGTGCAGCTCCTTTGCCAGTGAACCGCCATCGGCGGCAATCAGGAACTTGACAAGTTTCGCGGGCGGCAGCTTCTGACTGCGGGCCGTGTGGGCTATATCCACAGGTTATAGCGCGTTCCAGATTACGCTTGTGCAGGCCGGCGATTGTTAAAGGGGTGTCGATTTCCTCAGATATAGCTGTTTGAGTATCCGAATTGTGACGATTTTCAAACTTTTCCATTGTTTTTTTCTCTTTTCGATAGTTTGTAAAACTATCGCCAGAAAAGCAAGAAGGACGCGCCCTCTCATCTGTGAGGGCGTCGCCTTTCGTATTCGTCACTTAATTTATAAATTCAAAATGGTTTTCTTTTGGCCCCTGGTATGCGCAATAGCGCTACGAATCTGTCTGGGCGATAATTATGATTTCATTCTAATAATGTGATACTGCGACTGTCAAGTGGTTTGCGGCATTGTTCACGCTTTTTTCACAATCAGCTAAACAGAGTAAGTGGTTTTCACCGATAGCGTTAAGGGCCAGATACACCGTATCTGGCCCTTAAAATCCTTAATTTAATGACATCGGCCGCCCCTGCGGCGTATTTTGAAAAAATTTCCGGGCAATAAAAACCGCCGTTTCCGGGCAGACTTCCCTTGTATGAGGTCTTGAAAGGGCGGTGGAGTCTATGAGCCCGGCGTGGAAAAAAATCGCGCTTCTGCTGGCGGCGGGGGCGCTGGCGGTGCTGGCCGCCGCGCCGGAACCGGAGGCGTCCTCCGCCGGGGGCGGAGCGATGGTGGAAATTCCGGACCGGACGCCGGTGGTGGCCCTCACCTTTGACGACGGGCCGTGGCCGGGCACCACGGAAAGGCTGCTGGACGGCCTGGCCCTGCGGGAGACGCCGGCCACCTTTTTTCTGGTGGGGGTCAATATTCCGGGCCGCGAGGCCCTGGTGCGCCGCATGGCTGCGGAGGGGCACCAGGTGGGAGTTCACTCCTACTCCCACGCGAGGATCCGAGGCCTGTCCCGGGCGGACTTTGACTGCGAGGTGGGCAAGGTCCGGGCCCAGCTCAGCGCCATTCTGGGCGGGGGCGAGTTCTGGCTGCGCCCCCCCTACGGGGCCATGGACGACTCGGTGCGGCTGTGGGCGGACAGCCCCATTATCCTGTGGTCGGTGGACCCGGAGGACTGGAAGGATGACGATGTGGACCGGAAGACGGCCCATGTGCTCAGCCATGTGCGGGACGGAGACATCATCCTGTTCCACGACATTTTTGACAGCTCGGTGGACGCCGCCCTGCGGGTGGTGGACGCGCTGGAGGACCAGGGCTACTGCTTTGTCACGGTGGAGCAGCTTTTGGCCCGGGGAGACGTCCAGGCGGAGCGGGGGGCGGTTTACCGGCGGCTGGAGTGACGGTTTTTGTCCCTTTTTCCTTTCGTGCTAAGAGCCTGCTGAATATCTCGAAGGGGAACCTCGGCAGGCATTTATCAAAACGAAAGGGAAAAGGGATATTTTTCTTGCCTTTTTCCCCTTCCGGGGGTACACTGAAGCTGTCTGTTTCGGGGATGGCCGCGGAAGCCGTCCCACTACATATCCGGGAGGGAAGCGCAATGGCGCGATTTGTTCGATTTTCGGGGGGGCGCGGGCCGGTATACGGTCTGGCAGAGGGGGACACGGTGCGGGAGCTGTCCGGCACCCCCTTTGGTGAGTGGGCCCCCACCGGGGAGACGCGGCCGCTGGAGGGGCTGGAGCTGCTGGCCCCCTGCCGCCCCACCAAGCTGCTGGCGGTGGGCTTTAACTATCGGGACCACGCGGAGGAGTTCCGGCACCCCATTCCCGAGCACCCCAATATCTTTCTGAAACCCCTCAGCTGTCTGGCCGGGCCGGGACAGGGGGTGCTCTGCCCCCGGGAGCTGACCGGCCGGGTGGAGTACGAGGCGGAGCTGGTGGCGGTCATCGGCCGCCGCACCCGCCATGTCAGCCGGGAGGAGGCCGCGGGCTGTATTCTGGGCTACACCGTGGGCAACGACGTCACCGCCCGGGACCTTCAGTCCCCCGCGGAGCAGTGGAGCCTGTGCAAGGGCTTTGACACCTTCGGCCCCCTGGGGCCCTGGATTGATACGGAGGCCGACCCCCTGGCCGGGCTGGAGATATCCAGCTTCGTCAACGGGCAGCTCCGGCAGCGCTCCAATACCAGGAACCTGATTTTTGACCCGCTCTTCCTGGTCAGCTACCTGTCCAAGGCCATGACCCTGGAGCCGGGCGACGTGATTTTTACCGGCACCCCCTCCGGCGTGGGGCCGGTGAAGCCGGGGGACGTGATGGAGATGCGCATTGAGGGCATCGGGTCCCTGATAAATCCCGTGCTGGCGGAATAAGGCAGCGAAAAGGCGCGGGCGGAGGCGGCCGGAACGGTTTCCTGATTCCCCGCTGGGCCCCGCCTCCTTTGGAGCGGGGCCGGACCCCGCTCTGGGAAAGCAGGATTTTCTCCGCTTTCCCTTGACCGGACCCGCTTCCTATTCTATAATGGGCAGGAATCCAACCAATTTTCGAGGTGAACGCCATGAAGGGCGCCATGTCCGCTGCCACAGCACACAAACAGTATACCGAAATCGTCGCCGCGTTTCGGAAAATCATTGCCGACCCCGCTCTGCGCACCCGCTTCAGCCAGGAGATTGACGGCTATATCCGCCGGTGCGCCCTGGGCGTCTGGCAGGCGGACAACGCCAGCCAGATTACCCCCCGGCATGTGGAGTTTTATAACGCCATCTACTCCCCCGGGGTTCAGCCCCCCTCCGCCCTGTACTGGGAGGTGGCCACCGGCGTGGCCGGCTTTGACGGCTTTGCGCCGCCCCGGTTTTTCGACCGGATGCGGGAGTACGACCGGCTGACCGGCTCTCATCTGGCCCGGCGGTTTGTGGACCAGCTGACCCTGATTCTGCTGGTCTTCGCCGCTGTGGACGACGTGGTCAGCGAGACGGAGGCCGGATTTGTCAACTCCTGCTCCGACCTGCTGCTGGCCCTGTGCGACGGGGACGGCCTGGAGGGGGACCGCCCCGCACTGAAGGCGGACGGGTTCATCACCCGCGGCCCCGCCGCGCCCGCCGCCCGGAAGCAGGCGGCGCAGGAGGGCGCGGAGGCGGAGGAAAAGCCCCTGCCGCCCCCCAATCTGGACGAGGTGCTGGCTGAGCTGGACGCCCTGTGCGGGCTGGAGCAGGTGAAAAAGGATGTAAAAAGCCTGATTAACCTGGTAAAGGTGCGCAAGCTGCGCCAGGAAAACGGCCTGCCGGTCCCCCCGATGTCGCTGCACCTGGTCTTTCTGGGCAACCCGGGCACGGGCAAAACTACGGTGGCCCGTCTGCTGGCCAAAATTTACCACGCCATCGGCGTTTTGAGCAAGGGCCAGCTGGTGGAGGTGGACCGGTCCGGCCTGGTGGCCGGTTTTGTGGGCCAGACCGCCATCAAGACCCAGGAGGCGGTGCAGAAGGCCATCGGAGGCGTGCTGTTCATTGACGAGGCCTACGCCCTGGTGAACCAGGAGAACGCCAACGACTTCGGCCGTGAGGCCATTGAGGTGCTGCTGAAAAATATGGAGGACCACCGGGACGACCTGATTGTCATCGTGGCGGGATATACCGGGCTGATGGAGAAATTCATCCACGCCAATCCCGGCCTGGAGTCCCGGTTTAACAAGTATTTCTTCTTTGAGGACTACGACGGGGAGCAGCTGATGGAGATTTTCCGCTCGGTGTGCCGCAAGAACGGCTACACCCTGTCTCAGGAGGCGGAGGACTGGGCCAGGGAGGATTTCCGGGACCTGTACGACTGCCGGGACGAGAACTTCGGCAACGCCCGGGATGTGCGCAACCTGTTTGAAAAGGCGGTGGCCCGCCAGTCCGACCGGGTGGCCCGGCTGGAGTCCCCCACCAGGGAACAGCTGATGGAGCTGCTGCCCCAGGACCTGAAGGAAGAGGAGGACGTCCCCGCCTCCTCGGAGGAGGGGGGCGCCGCGCCGTCATGACGGGATACGACCGCCCCTGCTACCAGGACACGGGCAGCCGCCCCTTTCTCTTCTATGTGATGTTCGGCGCCGGCGGCGGGGAGCTGGAAATTTCCCGCAGCCGCCACCGGGTGGAGGGGTTCCCCCGGGGGCTGGAGCTGTCCGCCCTCCAGCGGCCGGACCACGGCGCGTATATGGACAGCCTGCTGGGCCCCCCTCTGGGTGATGTGCTCCGCAGGCAGAACGCGGGGCTGTATGAAAAGGCCTTGGCCTCCCAGCACTGGGCCGTCCTGCGGGGCGAGGTGCAGGACGACCGGAACCTGGGCTATCTCCGGGACGCCATCGGCGTGGTCCAGGCGGCGGTGGAGGCGGGGGCCGAGGGCGTGCTGGACCTTCAGACCCTCTCTTTGTTCTCCCCCTCCGACTGGACGGGGCGTATCTTTGCCCAGGGGCTGGAGCTGCCCCGCAGCCATGTGGTGATTCTGGCCTCCCCGGAGACGGAGGGCAGCGTCTGGCTCCACACCCGGGGAATGCGCAAGTTCGGCCGTCCGGACATCAGCCTGGAGGGCGTGCCCGAGGAGGACACCCGCCGGGCCGCCGCCGCCGTCAACCAGATGATTTTCTACGGCGCGCTGGGGGCTGTGTTTGAGGACCGGGCCACGCTGCATATTGACGAAAACCTGACCTGCCAGGTCCGCCCCAAGCTGGCCGGAGACCTGGAGGACCCGGACTTCAACAACACCCACTATCAGATCCTTTGGGCTGAGTGTGCGCTGAAGGCGGAGGAACCATAGCGTAAAAACCTGCGTTTACAGCCTCAAACGCGCACCCGGGCGCCATGTTCAGCGATAGATACAGATTCTAAGAAAAGGAGACAGGCAAAATGAAAATTCAGTTTGACCAGATTCCGGAGGTCGTCACCCCCAACATGCGGGGCGGCCTGGGCGAGGTCGCCGGCCACACGTTCCTGGACGGCGACAACCGGATTGTGCGGGGGATTCTGCGCCCCGGAAGCACCATCGGCCTGCACACCCACGACACCAACAGTGAAATCATCTATATCCTCGCGGGCACAGGTAAGGTGCTGTGCGACGGAGTGTACGAGCCCCTGGCCGCCGGGGACTGCCACTACTGTCCCCGGGGCCATGAGCACAGCCTCATCAACGACAGCGACGGGGACTTGGCCTACTTCGCCGTGATTCCCCAGCACGCGACGGGGACTTGGCCTACTTCGCCGTGATTCCCCAGCACGGCGCATGAACATCGCCCTGTACACCCTGGGCTGCAAGGTAAACCAGTACGAAACCCAGGCCCTGGAGCGGCTGTTTCTCCAGCGGGGCCATACCCTGGTCCCCTTTGAAGGGGAGGCCGACGTGTACATTATCAACACCTGCTCGGTCACCGCCGTCAGCGACAAAAAATCCCGCCAGACCATCCGCCGGGCCCGGAAACAGGCCCCGGAGGCGGTGGTGGCGGTGTGCGGCTGCTACGCCCAGACCCATCCGCAGGACATGGAGGGGCTGGACGTAGACCTGACGGCGGGCACCGGGGACCGGCTGGGCTTTGTGGAGCTGGTGGAGCAGGCCGTCCGGGCCCGCCGCACTGCCGCGCTGGACAACCCCATGGAGCGGAGGCAGTTCGAGATACTGCCTCCCGGGGCGCTGGAGGGCCGTACCCGGGCCATGCTGAAGGTGGAGGACGGCTGCGTCAATTTCTGCTCCTACTGCATCATTCCCTACGCCAGGGGACGGGTGCGCTCGCTGCCCCTGGAGGAGGCCGCCGCCCAGGCCGCCGGCCTGGAGGCGGAGGGATACCGGGAGCTGGTGCTGACCGGCATTGAGATTTCCTCCTGGGGACAGGAGCGGAAGGACGGGCGTACCCTCATCGACCTGGTGGAGGCGGTGTGCGCCGCCGCCCCCGGATGCCGGGTGCGCCTGGGGTCCCTGGAGCCCAGAACTGTGACCGAGGACTTCTGCCGCCGGGCCGCCGCCCTGCCGAACCTGTGCCCCCATTTCCACCTGTCCCTCCAGTCCGGGTGTGACGCGGTTCTGGCCCGGATGAACCGAAAATATGATTCCAATCGGTATTTTGAAAGCGTTAAATTACTGAAAGGCCACTTTGACCGACCCGGACTCACCGCCGACCTGATTGTGGGCTTCCCCGGCGAGACGGAGGAAGAGTTTTCCCAGACCTTGGCTTTCCTGGAGCGGTGCGCATTTTCCTCAATGCACATCTTTCCCTACTCCCGCCGCCCCGGTACTCCTGCCGCGGAAATGGCCGGTCAGGTTCTGAACGCCGTGAAGGAGGAGCGCGCCCGCCGGGCCGCTGGCCTGGCCGCCCGGATGGAGAGGGCGTGGCTGGAGAGCTGGATCGGCCGGACCGTGCCGGTGCTCTTTGAGGAAAAGCGGAACGGGCTCTGGTTCGGACATACCGGACAGTACGCCCCGGCCGCAGTGTCCTGCGGGGAAACGCTCCACAACCGGATTGTTCCCATCCTGGCAGAGAGCGCCGAAAACGGAATCCTGCTGGGAACGCCGGCCTCTGATTTTTCTTCCCCCCAAGCGTGAGAAATCCTGCGGAAAAGCGTTGACAAATCCGCTGTGGGCAAGTATAATATTCCTTGCCCATTTATGCGGCTGTGCTGGAATTGGTAGACTGGCAAGCTTGAGGTGCTTGTGTCCTATGGGCGTACGGGTTCGACTCCCGTCAGCCGCACCAGAGAAACCCCTTGGATTTGTTGAGAATCCAAGGGGTTTTGACTTGCTATTGGGTGAAAGCGGTCAAAAAAGTTTGACCATAGTTTTACCCGTCAGCCGATGACCCCAAATTTGACCCCTTGGCTGCCGAAATCTGTTCCTGGAGATAGCGGCTCAAATCCTCCGCCTCGGCCCTCTTTCCGAAGTCCTGATCAGAGACATAGGTGTCCATCGTGAACGCGGCGGAGTAGTGCCCCATGTTTGCCTGCACCGTCTTGACGTTGTTTTTCGCCTGGATGGCGAACGTGGCGTAAGAGTGGCGGAGACTATGGAAGTTTACATCTCCCATTCCCAACTTTTTGAGAATCCGCTTCAAATTCCGGTAGACATCGCTGGGCTTCAAGTGACCGCCCAGCTCATTTGTGAAAACCAGATTATGCGGATTGTCCCAGGCATCGCCCGCCAGGGCCCGCATTTCGTCCTGCTGTGCCTTGTGCTCCCGCAGGAGCGCCAGCACATCATCCCCGACAATCACCCGGCGATCCGTGTGATTCTTGGTCTCCACGAAACGAAAACCCTTGCCGTCTCCGATGTACTTCAACTGGCACTTGACCAGAATGGCCGACTTCTTCCAGTCGATGCAGTCCCAGGACAGCCCCAGGATTTCACCCTCGCGCATACCAGTCATCAGACCGAAGTGATACAGCGACTCATAGCGGTGTCCCTTGATAGCCTCCAGCAGCTCGGGCAGCTCCTCCATCGTGATGGCGCGGGGCCTTTTCGGCTTGTGACCGGGCAGGCTCAGCTTGTTTTTGTCTGCTGGGTTCCTCTGGAGAATCTCACTGCTGACGGCCTGCTCCAAAACGGCGTGGATAACTCCATGAATGTTGAGGACGGTTTTTACAGTCAGCGGCTTTTCGGGGTGGGCCTTGTTCTCGGCGTTGACCAAGAGGCGCTGAATGTCCAGCGGTGTAATATCCTTGAGGCGCTTCCTTCCCAGAATGGGAAGAACGTGATTGTCAAGAATACTCCGGTAAGACTTCTCTGTCCCATTGGACTTTTCCCCCTTGGCGCTCTGGGGAATCAGATAATCCGTGAAGTATGTTTCGACCCACTGCTCCAAGGGCATACTGCTGTCGTGGATGTAATTGCCCCTGTCAACCTCGGCGGTCGTGGCGCGCAGCTTTTCGGCAACCTCGCGCTTTGTCTTGCCATAGATCGAACTGCGGCAGATTTTCCCCGTGCGGGGGTCGGTATAGGTATACCGACCCTCCCACCGTCCATCCTTGCGCTGGCGGATGCTTCCGCTTCCGTCAGCCGCCTTTTTACCTTTTCTCATAATGAATGATCCCTTTCTTTTGTTAATAGGTGGGCCGCTCGTGAGCGTGCTCCAGCCACTCGGAGAACTTGTCTTTCGCAACCATCATGCGCCGTCCCAGGTGGATGCAGGGAAAGCCCGGCTCCCGGAACAGGCTATAGGCGGCATTGCGGGAGATGCCCATTGCAGCGGCAATATCATCAGCCGTATAGACCAAGCTCTCAGCCTGATTAGCGTCTTTTCTCATAGCCAAAAACTCCTTTCATCGTTGATATAAATATGGTATGCACGTGTATTTTTTTTCATCGGCAAAACTGAGGGCAAGCGATCCAGAGGACGGCAAGCGGCTCGGTTTGGTTTTTGGGTCTCTGCTTACATACTAGCAAAGAGAGAAAATTCAATTCCAGATTTCAGCTCTGAGGAATAAAATTAACGTTTTCTTAACAAAATGCATATCTACTACAAAAGAAGTGGGAGCTATGGCAAACCACACTCCCACTTGGATCGTTATACACTATCAATAATTACGCAAAGGTGAAGGGCATTTTAATGAAGTCAACATAACAGTCGTCAGGGATGGTGAGCGGGTTGATACCCAGAGAGGCCAGCAGCTCCACATACCTCTTGCGGGTGTTGTAGGACTTGGCAACCGTGTCCATAGCGTCTGCGCCGTGTTCGCTGATTACAGTCAGGAAGCGGATCAGCTTGTTCTTCATGCTGTCTTTCAGGTCAGACAGTGTCAGCGCCAATGATAAAATGAAAGAAAACGCCGAGGAAAAAATGTAGTTTTGTGGCGGAGGTGAAGGGAAAAAGATAGACTCCCAATCAGGGCGA